>NZ_JXWY01000032.1 GCF_000934465.1 Staphylococcus microti
ATTCGGATTCTGATAGCGATTCGGATTCTGATAGCGATTCGGATTCTGATAGCGATTCGGATTCGGATAGCGACTCGGATAGCGACTCGGATAGCGACTCGGATAGCGACTCTGACTCGGATAGCGATTCGGACTCGGATAGTGATTCGGACTCGGATAGTGATTCTGACAGTGACTCGGATTCTGACAGCGATTCGGACTCGGATAGCGATTCGGATTCGGACAGCGATTCGGACTCGGACAGTGACTCGGATTCGGATAGCGACTCGGACTCGGATAGCGACTCTGACTCGGACAGCGATTCGGATTCTGACAGCGACTCAAGTCATGACACTACGGACGACTTAGACGACGATAATCACAACAATAATTCTTCAAACAGCCATGCAAAAGATCATCACAATAATCAATCAGCATTACCTGATACTGGTGAAATGGGTGCAAATTCAGCAGCATTTGGTACAATGTTTGCAGGATTAGGTTCGTTACTTCTATTCGGTCGTAAAAAGAAACGTAAAGAAGACTAAGTTCAAGCATTAAAAAAGAGGGGTGCGCCCCTCTTTTTTGTACCTATTAAATAAAGCGACGATTTCGTACATGGCTACGTACTGAATCGTCGCTTTGTTGTGCTGTTATTATTTAGTTATCCGTTACATCATCATATATGGTCCAATGTCGATGCGTAACGCCAGTTTTTCTTGTTCGTAACGCTCATGATAATAATCATCCAAGTAGCGTAATGCATTGATTAACCCCGGTTCACTTTTGTATTTTAATAAAATTTGAAAGCGAAATTCATTGTTAATTCTTGAGAGTGCCGCTGGGGCTGGTCCTAATATAAAGGCGCGTTCTGTCAGATGTTGCAGTAATATTTGATGAACGTGCGTCGCTGCTTGTAGCGCTACTTTCATTTTTTCATGTGTAATTGTAAAGTTAATCAAATAAAAATAAGGTGGGTACTTGGCTAATTGACGGAATCGCATTTCCTTATCATAAAAAGCTAAATAATCATTCGCTTGTACGTCTTCTATCGCATAATGATCTGGGTTGTACGTTTGAATGATGACTTCCCCTTTTTTCTTATGGCGTCCAGCACGCCCGGCAACTTGGGTTAAAATCTGATATGTTCGTTCACTGGAGCGAAAGTCTGGTAAATTGAGCATCGTATCTGCGTTCAGTACGCCGACTAATGTGATGTTCGGAAAATCTAATCCTTTCGCAATCATCTGTGTCCCAAGGAGTATATCGCCTTTCCCGTCTCCAAAGTCTTTCAACAATTTTTCGTGACTGCCTTTTTTACTCGTCGTATCAACGTCCATACGGATAATGCGTGCGGATGGAAAACGTTCTTGTATCAACTCTTCCACACGCTGTGTCCCTGTTCCCATTTGTCGAATATGTTCACTCCCACAGCTTGGACATTGGAAAGGTGCAGGTTCATGGTAACCACAGTAATGACATTTCAACTCATCCGTCGTTTTATGATATGTCATTGAAATATCACAGTTTGGACATTGTGGGACATGACCACAATCACGACATAACATAAATGACGCATAGCCACGTCGATTTAAAAATAGTACGACTTGTTCTTGCTTTTCTAATCGTGTCTCAATCGCTTGTGCCAAGTCTTCTGAAAAGATCGAGCGATTCCCATTTGCGAGTTCTTCACGCATATCTCGAATACGTATATCTGGCAACGGTTGCTGATTCACACGTGTTGGCATAGATAATAAAGTATAAACATTTTTCGACGCACGTGCATAGCTTTCTAAGCTTGGTGTGGCACTCCCTAAAACAAGTGGACATTGATGATATTGACTGCGCCACTCTGCGATTTCTTTCGCATGATAACGTGGATAATCTTCTTGCTTATATGTCGCTTCATGTTCTTCATCTATAATAATCACACCAAGATTTTTAAATGGCGCAAACACACTTGATCGTGCACCAACGCTTACACGTGCGCGGCCATCTCGTATTTTTTGCCATTCATCATAACGTTCGCCATGTGATAAGCCTGAATGTAGTACAGCCACTTCATCACCGAAACGACGTTTAAACCGCTGCACCATTTGCGGTGTCAATGCGATTTCCGGTACGAGCATCATCGCTTCTTGACCCCGTTCAAGTACGCAATCAATGATTTGTAAATAGACTTCTGTTTTTCCAGAACCTGTCACGCCGTGTAGTAAAAATGTCTCAGCTCGTTGGTCTTCAGCCGCTTCGTTAATTTGATCAAAGGCAACTTGTTGTTCATCCGTCAATTGACGTTTTTGTTCTTGTTCAAAAATACGCCCTTCATATGGATCACGTTCAACGACAACATCGTATTTTTCAATAATACCATTACGCTCTAACGTATTAATGGCTGATGTAGAAAAGTTCATGTCTTTCAATTCACGCAATGATACGTCACGATGTTGTTCGTCTAATAAAAACGCCAACACGTCATATTGTTTCGGTCGTTTCTCCAAATCTAGCAACACACTATCGCCCATTTCAGGCTCGACAACACGTACGGCACGCTGTTTCTTTTTGCCAGTATGTTGTGATAGCAGCGTCACTTCTCGCACTGCCCCTTGTTTCATATAGTGCAATAACTCAGCCACATCCTCATTGCTTTGCGCCGTTTTATACGGATAAATGCCCTCTCGATTAAAACGATGCAACAGCTGTTCAGGTAAACAATCGGGTTCAACCAATTCAAAGACTTTTGTATATTTCGCTTTCATCGCACTTGGCAACATTGCTTCCAACATAGAAATACGTTTTGCGACAAAGTAATGGCTATACCATTCGCTTAACTTAACGAGTTCCTCTGTTAGCTCAGGTTGAATATCTTTCACTTCATAAATAGGTTTTAAGCGATTGATTTCAATATCAGTTTCAGCGTCTGATACAAGTTGCATAACATATCCTTGAATTTTACGTGGACCAAATGGCACGAGTACGCGTACGCCCGGTTGAATAACATCTAATAAATCTTCTGGCACAATATAATCAAATGTTCGATCCACACTTTTGGCGGCAACGTCTACAATGACTTGTGCGATCATACACGCCAGCTACTTTCTAACGCTGCTAAAATTTTAAAAGCAAGTTCAGATTTTGGCCCTTTTTCAAGTGTTTGTGCATCGCCATTTTTAAAATACAATGTCACTTCATTATCGTCAGAGTTAAACCCAATGGAACGGTCGCCAACATTATTCGCAATAATCACGTCCGCATTTTTACGTTCTAACTTTTGTTGGGCATAGTGTGCGACGTTTTGTGTTTCTGCCGCAAAGCCAACAAGCATTTGATGTGTTTTATGTTCACCTAAATATTTTAAAATATCTTGTGTACGCTCAAACTCAACCGTTACATTGCCATCTTGTTTTTTCATTTTATGTTCTAATTTATTCACAGGTGTATAATCTGAAACAGCTGCTGTTTTGAATACGACATCTTGAGCGTCATAGCGTGACACAACCGCTTCGAACATTTCCTTTGCACTTGTTACTGAAACAAATGTTACGCCTTCTGGTGGTGTTAAATAGGTCGGTCCTGACACTAACGTCACATGCGCCCCTTGTGCCACTAAAGCCGCTGCAATCGCGTAGCCCGTCTTACCAGACGCACGATTAGACACGAAACGAACCGGATCAATTTCTTCCACAGTAGGTCCAGCCGTAATTAATACATGTTTGCCCGTGAAATAACTGTCAACCTTCTTCGCTAGTGCCGCTTCTTGCGGTGCATGCAGTTGTTTCAAACCAGCAATAATATCTAAAGGTTCTGCCATGCGCCCTTTCGCAATATAGCCACATGCTAAGAAACCTTCTCCCGGCTCAATAAAGTGATAACCATCGGCTTTAAGCGTTGCCATATTGGCTTGGATACGTGGATTTTCATACATATGAACATTCATAGCGGGTGCAATTAATTTCGGCGTTGTCGTCGCAAGCAACGTTGTTGAGACCATATCATCTGCCAAACCGTGACTCAATTTAGAAATGATATTCGCAGTTGCCGGTGCAATAATAATCGCATCTGCCCAATCGCCTAATGTGATATGTTGAATTTCTGCAGGATTTTGTTCCATAAACGTATCTGTATACACAGCGTTACGGCTTATCGCTTGAAAAGATAACGGTGTAACGAACTGTTGCGCATGTTCCGTTAACATTACACGTACATCATAGCCCGCTTGTGTCAATTTACTCGTCAAATCAATCGCTTTATAGGCTGCGATACCACCCGTCACCGCTAATAAAATGTTCTTCATAGTTTCACTCCTGATTTATAGACTCTTATGTGCATTATAATATATTTAACATGATATTTCATAAAAATGGGTACAGTAATTGAGCCAAAAACACCTACCATTTGAGTAGAACTCCTATCTATATCACCAATAGCTGTTTCTAATAGATCTTCACATACATCAGCACGAACAATTGATACCCATTTCGATAAAAAAGCGAGAACGCCCTATTGTAGTATGTATTTAGAGTCGTGAAGGGATCGCTTCTATTGCGAGACGCCTTGCAGAGTGAGCCGAAGTGAGAAATCCAGAAACGCTTCTTAATGCTTCAAATTAAAGCGTTTATTAGTTCGAGCGAGGCCTGCAGGAAAGCGAGCAATAAAAAAACGATGATACTGAAAAAGCGCACAACCCATCAAGATTGTACACTTAGACATGATCAGCTATTACATATATGAAATTACGGTAAAAAACTAGGTACTTTAAATTATCTATCCACCACAGAAGATGGACAGCCCAAAAAAAAGACTCAGCTCTTTATACTCAAGCCAAGTCTTCATCATTTATAATTAGTAATCTTTTAAGTCTACGTTAGGCACAACTTTACTTACAGCCATTTCTTCCAATGCACGACCGACAGTTTTCTTGCTTGTGTAGTTATCTAACAACAAGCCTTCTGGGTTCTCTTGAATCTCTCTTGCACGTTTTGCGGCAGTAGTTGCGATTAAATATTTTGAATTAATCTTATCTTGTAATTGATGTAACGGTGGATATAACATTACTTTTTAGCCTCCAATAACATTTTTCGATATTTTGCTTCGATGCGTTCACGCTTCAGATGTTCTGCTTCAACAATCGACTGAATACGGTCTTTCGCTAAGTCTACTTCATCGTTAACAACGACATAGTCATACAAGTTCATCATTTCAACTTCCTTGCGTGCTTCATCGACACGACGTTGAATCTTTTCAGATGACTCTGTCCCACGACCAATCAAACGCTCTTTGAGATGATCGAGACTTGGTGGCGCTAAAAAGATAAACAGTGCGTCTGGAAACTTCTTGCGCACTTGTTTCGCACCTTCCACTTCAATCTCAAGAAAAACATCATGTCCTTCATTCATTGTATCTTTCACATATTGAACAGGCGTTCCATAGTAGTTGCCGACATACTCTGCGTACTCAATAAAAGCATCTTGTTCAATAAGTTGTTCAAATGCGTCACGGGTTTTAAAGAAATAATCCACGCCATCTTGTTCGCCCTCGCGCATATCACGTGTCGTCATCGAGATTGAATATTTATAAGATGTGTTTGGATCATCGAAAATACGTTTTCTAACAGTTCCCTTCCCCACACCGGAGGGACCTGACAGAACGATAAGTAAGCCTTTTTCAGTATCCATGCCTAACGACCTTTCTACGTTATTCTTCTAGTTATTACAATATCTTAACATAAGTTGATTTCACTTGTATAGGGCGATTATTACAACACCTGTCGCTTTCAAGCAGTTCGCACACACTTAGTACAGTCATTTCATTTTTAGAAAAAGCTTCTGTATGGTTTTAAAAATTTGTGAAAACACATCTCACTTTAGACACCCACTGCGATTTACTCATTTGTCGCCCTATGTACAAGATTGCTGATTTTTACGCCGTTCTAAACGCTGAAAACTCGAATGCGGTACGGGATATGTTATAATGATGAGATGAAAAATCATTGAAAGGTGGCAAAGCATTATGGCATTTGATGGCCTCTTTACGAGAAAAATGGTAGCTGATTTACAAAGTTTGGTAGGTGGACGTATCCATAAAATTAATCAGCCAGAAAACGATACAGTGCTTATGGTCATTCGACAACATCGCAAAAACCATCAATTGCTGTTGTCAATCCACCCTAACTTTGCACGTATCCACCTGACAACGAAAAAATATGACAATCCGTTTGAGCCGCCGATGTTTGCACGTGTATTCCGTAAACATTTAGAAGGTGGCATCGTACGTGCGATACGTCAAATTGATAACGACCGACGTGTTGAAATTGATGTAGAAAGCAAAGACGAAATTGGCGATACAATTTTTAGAACCGTTATTTTAGAAATTATGGGAAAACATAGTAATCTGATTTTAGTGAATGAAGATTATAAAATTATTGAAGGCTTTAAACATCTTACACCGAATACGAACCAATATCGCACAGTTATGCCGGGATTCCAATACGAAGGCCCACCTGCACAAAATAAGCAGAATCCATATGATTACAAAGGGGCGGATGTTTTACAGTTTATTGACTTCAACGCTGGACGTATTAATCGTCAGCTACTCCAAACGTTTGAAGGCTTCTCACCGCTTATTACGAAAGAAATCGTGTCACGCAGACATTTTATGACGCCGCACACATTGCCAGAAGCGTTTGACGAAGTAATGGCAGCAACTGAAGCAGAACCCGTCCCTGTTTTTCATAAAAATCATGAAACAGGTAAAGAAGATTTTTATTTTATGACACTGTCACAATTCGATGATGATGTTGTACACTTTGCGTCACTCCACGAACTGCTCGACCGCTTTTATGATGCACGTGGCGAACGTGCGCGTGTAAAACAGCGTGCGAATGACCTTGTGAAGCTCGTACAACAACTGCTACAAAAATATCAAAACAAGCACAGTAAGTTGATTGACGAACAACTAGGTACGCAAGAAAAAGAAACGCAACAGCTCTACGGCGAATTGATTACTGCTAATATTTATCAGTTGAAACAAGGCGATAAAACATTAGATGCGTTGAACTACTATACGGGCGAACAAGTAACGATCCCGTTGAATACGATGAAGTCCCCTGCTGAAAACGCACAGTATTATTACAAGCAGTACAATCGAATGAAAACACGTGAACGTGAGTTGACACACCAGCTTCAATTAACAGAAGAAAACATTCAATACTTTGAAAATATCGAGCAACAGCTAGCACATATTACCGTAGATGATATTGATGAAATACGTGAGGAATTGGCAGAACAAGGCTATATTCGCCAACGAAAACAGCATAAGAAAAAGAAAACTAGTGCGGTTAAATTACAAACGTATCAGTCTACAGATGGCGATACGATTCTTGTCGGTAAAAACAACAAACAAAATGATTATTTAACGAATAAACGCGCACAAAAATCACATTATTGGTTCCATACGAAAGACTTTCCAGGCAGTCATGTCGTGATATTAAATGACCAGCCAACAGAACAAACGATTGATGAAGCCGCAATGATTGCAGCTTACTTTTCAAAAGCCGGTCAATCAGGTCAAATCCCCGTCGACTATACACAAATTCGACACGTGCATAAGCCGAGCGGTGCAAAACCTGGTTTTGTGACATATGATAACCAAAAAACACGCTATGCGACGCCAGATTACGATAAAATTCAAGCGTTAAAACAAAAAGAGTCTTAACGCTTACTTATCTTAAATACCAACGTAGGAATAACCAACCGCCACCGAGAATGGCTAACATAGCCAAAATTGGAATTAATAAATGCATACTAATCATAAACGATAACCTCCCAATATGATTTAACCTTATTGTAACTGGTTATTGAAGGAAGTAAAAGCATAAGCCTATGCGGAAGTGTTTCGGATTCGAGCAAAACCTGAGCATTGCGCAAATATGTGATTAGAAAGTGACTAGGACATAGGAAAAATTCTTTAAGTAAGTGAGCCAATACATGTAAATGGCACTAGGTGTCTGAAGTGAAAATGCGTTTTAACAAACTGTGGGAGCACTACAGAAACCTTAGTTTTGTCGTCCCGCTCCCTAATCCAATCAAATGATAAAGGAGTCTATCTCATGCAAATCCCAAAAATTACGACGTTTTTAATGTTTAATGGCGATGCAGAAGCCGCAATTCAAAAATACACATCATTATTTGAATATAGCGAGATTATTACGATGGTCAAATACGATGACAGTACGCCTGAACAAGCGGGCAAAGTGCAACATGCGATTTTCACATTGAACAATCAAGTGTTTATGGCGATTGATAATGTGAACGGCACACCGATTGACATGACACCTGCAATGTCTATGTATGTGACTGTGAAAGATGTTTTTGAAATGGAACGTTTATTTAATGGCCTTAAAGACGGTGGTGCGATTTTAATGCCGAAAACAGCAATGCCACCACAATATCGCGAGTTTGCGTGGGTACAGGATAAGTTTGGCGTCAACTTCCAACTTGCCCTACCCGAACAACAGAAATAACATTTGGTATAGAAAAAAGACCTCCAGTTTGGGGTCTTTTTTCGTTACTATAAAGTAATGATATGTGGTTTTGTTTGCGCATCGTGGTTTGCTAACGCTTCGATACAATTTTGATCAGCGGCTGTTTTGCGCACCCAATTTAATGATGCTTGTGCGTCTTTTTTGTTATCTAACACACCCGGTAAAATATTTTCTTCCCACGATTTATTCGCATAGCCGACATCAGCGGCAAGCAATACGAAGCGGTCATCTTTTTCATTTTTCACCATTGTGGCACATAAGCCTTTACTGTGACCTGGGCACCAAATCATTTGAACCGTTTGATCACCAAATAAATCAAATGAGTAGCCTTTTGGTCCTAAGCCTGTATGTGATAGTGGGAATGTATTTAATTCTACGCCTTTCCATTCATGTGGAAGATAATGTAATTTATCCTTTTTGATCGCTTTGTACTCCGGTTCGCTTAATAAAATATTTTTGGCGTCTTTGACATGTCTAAGGCCGTCTGCATGATCACAATGCATATGACTCATTAATACGTAATCAATATCTTTCGGTTCATAGCCGAGTTGCTTTAATTGTTCATGTACTGCCTTATTTGCTGGTAAATACGCTTTATTGACTGGATATTGGAACAACAAGTTTCTCATTTGTTTCGTTCTATTATCAGTATGCCAACCAGTATCGATTAAAATTAACCCTTTCGGATGTTCAATTAAGTAAACTGACACTGGAATGCTAATTTGATGTTGCTTTGAACGGAATAAACCTGTCCAAGCGAGTGGTCTATTTGATTCGTAACCAAATGGTAGTGCTTCATCAACAATAACTTCCCCAGTATGTAGTACGTGAATTTTAATATCATTTGTCATTTTTTCTCTCTCCTTGATTCATTAACTGATTGATTTCATGCATATATGAAAAAAATGCGCTGGCTTGCGAGTCATCTAAATTCAATTTATTCATAAACCCTTCATAAAGCAGCTGTTGCCTTTCTTGATAAAACGCTTTGCCTTCATCTGTTAATGTGATGACTTTTTCTCGTTTATCTGATGAGTTAAGTCGTTTCACGAAACCTTTGTCTTCAAGCTTTTTAATTCTTTTAGAAACAGCAGTTTTATAGACACCTTGTTTTTCTGCAATCGTCTTTAACGGTAATTGCTTATGCTTGAGTAATAGTTTGAAGACCCCTAATTGCTCTCGTGAAATCATAATGTTTTGTTCTTCAATCACTTCATTAATCAGCTGATTCACTTTGATAAAGGTTAGATGCATTTCATTAAACTGTTCAAAGCTAAATTTATCCATCTCTCTCCTCCTTTGACATATAGTACACCTAGGTGTACTATATGTCAAATAAGAAAAACGCTAAGCACATCTTTCTCAGATACGTTTAGCGTTTTCGTTTATCTTATAATGCGTTGCGCCATGCGACTAATGTTTCAATATCGTCCGCAGTAATTTTCCCTTGTGCTTCAGCGACTTCAATTAATTCATCATAGTTGCTGATTGTATAAAATGGTACGCCTGCTTCACCAAACATGTCGTCTGCTTTTTGTAAGCCATATGTGAAGATAGCAACGACACCTAATACGTCCGCACCTGCTTCACGCAATGCTTCTACCGCTGTAATAGATGAACCACCTGTTGAAATTAAGTCTTCAATCACAACAACTTTTTTCCCTTTGCTGTTAGCGCCTTCGATTTGATTTTGTTTCCCATGGCTTTTACTTTTTGAACGTACGTAGTTCATCGGTAAGTTCATTTTATCAGAGACGTAAGCAGCATGTGGAATACCTGCTGTCGCTGTACCTGATACGATTTCTACCTCTGGAAAATGTTGCTCAATCAATTCTGTTAAACCGTCACGAATTGCTTCACGTACTGCTGGAAAACCTAAAGTTACTCGGTTGTCACAATAAATAGGTGATTTAATACCTGAGCTCCATGTAAACATGTCATTCGGTGATAATGACACTGCTTCAATATCTAATAATGATTGTGCAATTGCTTTTACCATTCACTTAACCAACTTTCTTTAATTTGATGATAACTTGCGACCGGATCACTGCTTTGCGTAATCGGTCTACCTACAACGATATGTGTTGATCCGAACTGTCTCGCTTGTTCTGGTGTCGTCACACGCTTCTGATCATTCACGTCTGCATTAGCCGGACGCACACCCGGTGTCACTTTCAAAAATGACGTACCACAGTGTTCAGTGATCGCAGCCGCTTCAAGTGGTGAACACACGACACCATCCAAACCTGACTGCTGGGCCAATTTCGCATAATGACAAACTGCTTCTTCCATCGACATCTCAATCTTTTGTTCGTTATGCAGTTGTGCTTCTGTCGTTGACGTCAGTTGTGTTACAGCGATAATCTTTGTATCAGGGTTAGTGCTACGTAATCCTTCGACCGCACGTTGCATCATTTCAGTACCACCTGCCGCGTGTACGTTCACAAGGTCGACATTCAAACGTCCAAGTCCTGCCATCGCTTTGCCAACGGTGTTCGGAATATCATGAAGTTTCAAGTCCAAGAAAATATCATGACCTTGTTGCTTAATTTCTTCCAATAGTGCAGGGCCTGTTTGATAGAACAGTTCCATGCCAATCTTTACAAACAACGGTTCATCAAAACGTGCAAGGAATGTCATTACTTCTTCCTTTGTCGCAAAGTCCAATGCGATAATCGGTGTACGTTTCATTTAGGCAAGCCCTCCTTGTGTACGTCCTTTAAGTTCATGAATATGTGTCACGCCAAGTTCATCCAAACGGGCTGGCAACGCGTCAATCAAGTCTTTACATACGGTTGGATTTTGGAAGTTGGCTGTACCGACAGCGACTGCGTCTGCCCCTACAGAAATAAAGTCAATCACGTCTTGAACATCTTGCACGCCGCCCATTGCGATAATCGGCATATCTGGCAATGCTTTACGCACTTCATATACCATACGCAATGCGACAGGTTTAATGGCTGGGCCACTCAATCCACCGATAATATTGTTAATAATCGGTTTACCCGTATTGGCGTCAATGCGTAAGCCGACTAACGTGTTAATCATCGTTAAGCCATCCGCATATTCAGCGATTGCTGTCGCCATTTCAACAATGTTTGTCACATTCGGCGATAACTTCACGTAAACAGGCACTGATGAAACGGCCTTTACTTTACGCGTCAATTCAGCTGCCACTTGTGGATCGACGCCAAACTGCATACCACCTTCTTTTACATTTGGACATGAAATGTTTAATTCTAACGCTTTCACATTCGGTGCTTTAGAAATATGTTCTGCAACGTACACGTAGTCTTCTTCTACAGAGCCTGCAACGTTCGCAATAATCGGCACATCGTATTGTTCCAGTGCTTTTAGCTCATGTTCTAAAATATGGTGGACGCCCGGGTTTTGTAACCCAATCGCATTAATCATGCCGCTATCCGTTTCAGCAACACGTGGCGTTTCATTGCCAAAGCGTGCTTCTTTTGTTGCCGCTTTAATCATGATTGCCCCTAACTCCGACAAATCATAAAACTGACTGTACTCCGCACCAAACGCAAAACAACCACTCGCTGGCATAATCGGGTTTTTAAGTGATAAACCTGGGATTTCAACATTCAATCGACTCATAGTACCACCGTTCCTTTTTCAAATACTGGGCCATCTGTACATACTTTGACATAGTCAGTTGGGCTATCTGGTACGTGGCAAACACATGCATAACATGCCCCAATACCGCATCCCATACGTTCTTCTAATGAAATGTAACCCGGCACATCTTTCAACGTATCCATTTCAGTCAGTGCCTTTAACATCGGTTTCGGGCCACATGTGTAGTACGTGTCATAATCCACTGGTAACTGATCAATGACCGTTGTTACAAAGCCTTGTGTCCCAGCTGTACCATCTTCTGTCACAATATGTGTCTCGCCGAGTGCTTCAAATTGCGCTTGATAGAACACATCTTTTTGCGAACGGAATCCTAAGACATGCACCGTTTCAATACCACGTGCATTCAATTGTTTTGAGAGTTCGTAAAGCGGTGGCACACCAATTCCGCCACCAATAAGCAATGCTTTTTGCTTCGCTTTGTCTACTGGGAAGCCATTGCCAAGAGGTGCTAAAATGTCTAATTCATCTCCTTGGCGCAGTGCTGCAATCTTCTGTGTTCCTGCACCTTCCGCACGAAACAACATCGTAAAACTTTCATTTGCTGGATCAATCTCACAAATTGATATTGGACGTCGCAACATATGCTGAGTCCCTTGCCCTGCTTTAATATGGACGAACTGTCCCGGTTGCTTTAATGATACCACAACCGGCCCAGCTACTTTCAATTCATAAATACGATCTGCAATTTGTTCATTTGAAATGACTGTTAACTTTTCCACCGCTTTCGTCCCTCCTACATATTACGCATTGAAAATGTCATGCTTTCAATCACGTTCGTTAATGCATTTGCTGTATCTAAAGATGTTAAACAAGGTACGCCGTTCTCTACTGATGTACGACGGATTTGGAAACCATCGCGTTCAATCGTTTTACCTTTCGTCATCGTGTTAATAACAATTTGTACATCGCCTGCTTGTATTTTTGAAATTAAGTCGTCGTGACCGCCGATTTTACCGACAGTTTCTACTTTAATATCATGTTCTGCTAATTTTTTCGCAGTCCCTGCTGTTGCGATAATTTTGTAGCCGACTGCATTCAAGCGTTGTGCGATTTTAACCATTTCGTCTTTGTCTTTATCGCTTACTGTAATTAATGCTGTACCATAATCTTTCACAGTCATGCCCGCAGCTGTTAAGCCTTTGAACAATGCTTTTTCAAGCGTTAAGTCACGCCCCATCACCTCCCCTGTTGATTTCATTTCAGGTCCAAGTGTAATATCGACGTTTTTCAGCTTGTTAAAACTAAAGACTGGTGCTTTTACAAACACGCCTTCTTGGTAAGGTTGCACACCTTGTTTGAAACCAAGATCAGCTAATTTCTCGCCTATAATCGCACGCATAGCAAGTTGTGCCATTTGAATGCCTGTAATCTTACTTAAAAATGGTACGGTACGGCTCGCACGTGGATTCACTTCAAGTACGTATACACCGTCGTGTGCTAAGACAAATTGAATGTTGATTAATCCGACAATGTTTAAACCTTTTGCCAACTTGATTGTGTACGCTTCTAACGTATCAATCTCCTCTTGTGACAACGTTTGTGGTGGATATACCGCAATTGAGTCACCTGAGTGAACCCCTGCACGTTCGATATGCTCCATAATACCTGGGATAATCACTGTTTCGCCGTCACAAATCGCATCGACTTCAATTTCTTTACCTGTTAAGTAACGGTCGACAAGTACTGGATGATCTGGACTCGCTTTTACCGCTTCTGTCATATAATTGTGTAACTCATCATCATTATAGACGATTTCCATCGCACGTCCGCCAAGTACATATGATGGACGGACAACGACTGGGTAACCGATTTCTCGAGCATTATCTAACGCTTCTTGTGCAGATGTCGCTGTTTTCCCTTTTGGTTGTGGCACATCAATATTGCGTAATAGTGCTTCAAATTCTTTACGGTCTTCCGCACGGTTTAAGTCTTCTAATGACGTTCCTAAAATTTTCACACCGTGTTTCGCTAATTTTTCGGCTAAATTAATCGCTGTTTGTCCACCGAACTGCACGACAACCCCTTTAGGCTGCTCAAGATTAATAATGTTCATCACATCTTCTTCTGTAAGTGGTTCAAAATACAACTTATCAGAAATTGAGAAGTCTGTTGATACTGTTTCTGGGTTGTTGTTGACGATGATCGCTTCATATCCTGCATTTTGGATAGCCCATACCGCATGCACTGTTGCGTAGTCAAACTCTACCCCTTGACCGATACGAATTGGACCTGAGCCAAGCACGATAATTTTTTCTTTTTCTGTTACAATGGATTCATTTTCTTCTTCGTACGTGCCATAGTAGTATGGCGTTGCCGATTCAAACTCTGCCGCACACGTGTCAACCATTTTGTATACAGGTTGAATGCCGTGTTCTTGACGTAGTGCAACCACTTCTTCTTCCGTCATTTCAAAGCGGTGTGCAATTGTACGGTCACTAAAGCCATAACGTTTCGCCAAGCGTAAGTAATCAATATCGCCTTTGTTATCTTTCAACGTATGTTCGATATCAATGATATTTTTAAATTTATGCAAGAAGAAGTAATCAATTTTTGTCATTTCATGCAGTTCTTCTAACGTTGTACCACGACGAATCGCCTCGCCGATAAAGAACAGACGCTCATCGTCTTGCGCTTCAATACGCTTTTTAATGTAATCTAAGTCGAATGATTCACCATTCGGAAGGCCGAGGTGGTGTACGCCGTATTCCAATGAACGAATCGCTTTGAGTAGTGATTCTTCGTACGTGCGTCCGATAGACATAACTTCCCCTGTCGCCTTCATTTGCGTACCCAGTTCACGCTCACCTTTTTCAAATTTATCGAATGGGAAACGTGGAATTTTAGATACAACATAGTCTAAGCTCGGTTCAAACGCCGCATATGATGTCCCTGTTACTGGGTTTTTCATCTCATCTAACGTCATACCTACTGCAATTTTCGCTGCCAATTTCGCAATTGGGTAACCTGTCGCTTTAGACGCAAGTGCTGATGAACGTGATACACGTGGATTTACTTCGATAATGTAGTAATTCATCGAATGTGGATCTAACGCTAACTGAACGTTACAACCCCCTTCAATGCCTAACGCACGAATCACTTTCAATGAGACATCACGTAACATTTGATATTCCACGTCTGACAACGTTTGACTCGGTGCAACAACGACTGAGTCCCCTGTATGAATACCGACTGGGTCGATATTTTCCATGTTACATACAACGATGGCGTTATCATTTTTATCACGCATTACTTCATATTCAATCTCTTTATACCCTGCAATTGATTTTTCGATTAAACATTGCGTCGCTGGACTATATTTCAGACCGTTTGATACAACTTCGTGCAGTTCTTCATCGTTGTAACAAATACCGCCGCCTGTACCACCCATTGTAAAGGCTGGACGGACGATTAATGGATAGCCGACCTGTTCTTTAAACGCAAATGCTTGTTCAAGTGTGTTAACAATATCACTTTCTGGCACGGGTACGTCCAAATCATTCATTAAAGCACGGAACAACTCTCTATCTTCCGCTTGATTAATTGACGCAAGTTCTGTACCGAGCAGTTGCACGTTGTTAGATTCGAGAACACCACTTTCATGCAATTCAATCGCCATGTTCAACCCTGTTTGACCGCCGAGTGTTGGAAGTAAGGCATCTGGTTGTTCTTTACGAATAATACGTGCGATAAAATCATGTGTGAGTGGTTCGATATAAACTTTGTCCGCAATTTCTTTATCCGTCATAATCGTTGCTGGGTTTGAGTTAACAAGGATGACACGATAGCCTTCTTCTTTCAATGCAAGACATGCTTGTGTGCCTGCATAGTCGAATTCTGCTGCTTGACCGATAATAATCGGACCTGATCCAATTACAAGAATCGTTTGAATATCATTTCTTTTAGGCATTATGAACGCGCTCCTTTTGTTTATTTTGTTCCATTAAGTCGATAAATTGATCGAATAAATAGTTAGAGTCTGTTGGACCTGGACATGCTTCCGGATGGTATTGTACTGAAAATGCCGGTAATGTTTTATGTTTCAAGCCTTCTACTGTGCCATCGTTCAATGCGATGTGCGTAATTTCAAGATCTGTTTGTTCAATAGACGCCGCATCGATCGCATAACCGTGGTTTTGGCTCGTTAATGCGATTTTGCCAGTTGCTAAGTCTTTCACAGGATGGTTCGCCCCACGATGACCGAACTTCATTTTGAATGACGTTGCCCCTTGTGACAGTGCGAATAATTGATGTCCAAGACAAATACCGAAAAATGGAATTTTGCCTAGAATGCCATTAATCATGTCTAACGCGACTTTCACATCATCTGGATCTCCAGGGCCGTTTGATAACATCACTCCGTTTGGCGACATTTTAAGAATTTCTTCTGCTGTCGTATCATAAGGTACAACCGTTACTTCACAGCCACGTGCATTTAATTCACGCACGATATTTTGTTTTTTACCGAAGTCGACAAGTACAACACGTCTGTCTACACCAGTTGAAACGTATGGCGTTTTCGTTGAGACCGTTGGCACTTCAGTTCGTGGCAATTCAATTGTTTTCAACGTTTCAATCATTGCGTCAATTTCATCTGCGTTATCAACAAATGCCGCTTTTAGCACCCCATGTTGACGAATTTTTTTCGTAATGCTACGTGTATCGACACCGCTAATACCCGGAATGTCGTACTCTTTCAATACTTCGTCAAATGACTTTTGTGCGCGGAAGTTGCTCGGATACGCACATGCTTCTTTCACAACAACACCATTTAATGTTGGCGTTAATGATTCAAAGTCATCGTAGTTAATGCCGTAGTTGCCGATTAACGGATATGTGAATGTAATAATTTGACCTGTGTATGACGGATCTGAAATCGTTTCTTGATAACCTGTCATCGCTGTGTTAAACACAATTTCCCCTTTTGTTAAGTTATCTGAACCTAACTTAAACCCTGTATAATACGTACCATCTTCTAGAACGATATAGCGCTTTTCAAACATTATGCATGTTCCCCCTCGTATCGAATGTCACCTTCGACCATTGTTAATACTGGATTACCGTATACTTTTTCACCGATAAATGGTGTGTTTGTTGCTTTTGATAAGAAATCTTCTGCTTTAATTTCAAACTCATCTTCTAAGTTAATCAACGTTAAGTCTGCCAATTCGCCTTCAGCAAGTCGTCCATATGGTAAGTTAAACGTCTCAGCAGGCTTGATTGTTAAGTAATCTACCAATTGTTGTAACGTCCATTCGCCCGTTTTTACATAGTGTGTGTAAAGAAGCGGGAATGCCGTTTCGCTACCAACAATACCGAATGGCGCACGTGTCATCGTTTGTGCTTTTTCATCCGCTGCATGTGGTGCATGGTCTGTTGCGATACAGTCAATCGTACCGTCTAATAAGCCTTCAATTAACGCTGCTTTATCTTCTTGGCTACGTAAAGGTGGATTCATTTTGTACATGGCGTTATCGCCCGGCACATCATCTTCCGTTAATAATAAGTGGTGTGGTGTCACTTCTGCAGTTACATGAATACCTGCACGTTTCGCATCACGAATCACACGCACACTTTCTTTCGTTGATACGTGACACACGTGGTAGTGACAGCCTGTTGCTTCACTTAGTAACACATCACGTGCAATTTGAACAGATTCACAAATATTTGGAATACCCGGAATACCTAGCTCTGCACTGCGTTTCCCCTCATGCATCGCACCACCGTAAATTAAGCTGTTATCTTCACAGTGCGCAACAATCGCTTTACCTTGTGCTTTTGCCTTTTGCATCGCCTCGTACATCATCGCCGCTTTTTGTACACCAACACCGTCATCTGTAAAAGCAAACGCCCCTTCTTTTGTTAAAGCTTCAAAGTCAACATGTTGCTTGCCTGCTTGACGTTCTGTAATCGCTGCGTATGGTAATACACGAACATGTGCGTTATCCGCAATTAACTGGTTTAATCTTTCCATGTTTTCAACTGAGTCTGGCACAGGTTTTGTATTTGGCATTGGACATACCGTTGTAAAACCACCACGTGCTGCTGCAAGTGTCCCCGTCTCAATCGTTTCTTTATGCTCGCCACCTGGCTCTCTTAAATGAACATGGACGTCTACAAATCCCGGTGCTAAAAATTGCCCTTTCGCATCAATCACTGTCATCTCTTCAGTCACATCAATCGACGGTGCAATTTGTTTAATCGTCTTACCTTCGATTAACACATCTACCTTTTTCAATGATCCTGCTTCTAAAACTTGTGCATTTTGAATTAATTTCATCTTGACTCGCTCCTTTAAGATTGTATCGTTTCAGTTAACACAGCCATACGTACGTATACGCCGTTTTCCATTTGTTTAAAAATACGTGACTTCGGTGCTTCAACAAGGTGATCTGCAATTTCAACCCCGCGGTTCACAGGCGCAGGGTGCATAACGATCGCCGTGTCTTTCAATTGATCATAACGTACTTGTGAAAGACCATAACGTTCATGGTACGTCGTCGCATCAAAAGATTGTTCGCCGTCTCCATGACGTTCATGTTGTACACGGAGTAACATAACAATATCCACATCGTGAATGACATCATCTAAATCCACATATTCACCCGGCATCTCATCATCTTGCCAGATTTCTGGACTTGAGAAGACAACTTCTGCACCTAGTGCCGTTAAGCTATGGTAATTACTGCGTGCCACGCGTGAGTTTTTAATATCACCGCAAATCACAACTTTCAATCCTTTAAAACGTCCGAACTCTTCATAAATCGTCATTAAGTCTAACAAGCTTTGTGTTGGATGTTGCCCACTACCATCACCAGCATTAATAATCGGCACACCCATGTCCAACAATTGATTGTAGTAATCATTTTCTGGATGTCTAATGACGAGCGCGTCACAGCCGATACTTTGTAGCGTTCGACACGTGTCATATAGCGATTCCCCTTTGTTCACTGAAGACGTCGCCGTTTCAAAGTTGATGACTTTCATATCAAGGCGTTGTTCCGCCATTTCAAAACTACATTTCGTTCGTGTTGAGTTTTCAAAAAATAAATTTGCAATATATTTTCCGTTAAGACTAGGTTGCACTGCACCACTTTTATACGCTATCGCTGTGTCGATCACATGTTGCATTTCTTCAATCTTTAAGTTTGCCATTGAGACAAGATGTTTCATTATGGATCCTCCTTTGATAGTTAGCTATTTGTGATATTTAGCTTTTTGGTAATAACAAGTTTAAGACGATACCTGCCGTTGCAGATAATGCCATCCCTTCAATCGTTAAGTGCACACCGACATCTGATAAATTCAACATCATGTTACCAATACCGATGACAAGAATGACAGATGCAATCACTAAGTTGCGGTTCTTCGCAAAGTCGACTTGGCTTTCTACAATCATGCGTAAACCACTTGCGGCAATCGTACCGAATAGTAAGATGGAAACCCCACCCATTACCGGCGTTGGGATAGATGATACAAGCGCTGTAAACTTACCAACAAAACCGAGAATAATCGCGATGACCGCAGCGCCACCGATTACGTAGATACTGTAAATCCTTGTAATCGCAAGCACACCGATGTTTTCACCGTATGTCGTACTTGGTGGACCACCGATAATACTTGAGAACATTGTTGATACCCCGTCCCCGATAATAGAGCGATGTAGACCCGGGTCTTTAAAGAAGTTACGTCCGACAATTTTGTTAATGACCATTTGATGACCGATATGTTCACTGACTGTTACGAATACGATCGGTAACATAACCGCTACAAGCCCGATATGGAAGGACGGTTGGTAGTCCGCAAACGGAATGTAAATGTCTGGGAACTGGAACCACTTCGCTTCAGCAACCGGTTTGAAGTCCACAATTCCGAATAAAATTGCTGTGATATAGCCGACCACGATTCCGATTAACACCGGAATCAGTGAGAAGAAGCCTTTCGCAAAACCTTGTACAAGCAATGTGACGAACAATGTAATTGCCGCTACGGCCACATACGTCAAGTTATAATCTTTCATCGCACTTGAATTTTCAAACATTGCCATGTTAACAGCAGTTGGTGCTAAGCTTAGACCGATAACCATGATGACAGGTCCTACAACAACCGGTGGTAACAATTGCATGAGCCAGTTCGTACCACTTATGCGAATCGCAATACCGATGATGACGTACATCACACCACTCATGAATAAGGCAACAAGCATATCCCCTAAGCTATTCGTACTTAAGCCCGTAATAATTGGCGTAATAAAGGCGAAACTTGAGCCAAGGTAAGCCGGAATTTTTCCTTTCGTTATTAAAATATAGAGCAACGTTCCGATACCTGATGCAAGCAATGCAGAAGATACAGGTAAGCCTGTTAAGAAAGGTACTAAAACCGTTGCACCAAACATCGCAAATAAGTGCTGCAAGCTTAAAAATGCCCACTGTCCCGCATTTGGTTTTTCGTTGACATCCAGTACCGGTGTCACCGTTCGTTTAAACATTTGTTCGTTTTCCATGTTGTTCTTCCTTTCGTCATAAAAAAAGTCTCTTAACCTTGTTCGGTAAGAGACTGGTGGTGTATAACAGTATCAGAATTCTTACATATTCATCACGATTGGATACACTTAGTCCTTACCTAACTGTATCTGTCATGACACCTATGGAATCCTTCTATTGTTACAACGTACCTTTGCCAGTCTCTCGTACTGAATTAAAAGGTGATACTATGTAATTTCAACCGCATTGCGATCGTCTGTTTCTGTTAAATAAACATTGACTGATTCTTCGTGTGATGTCGGAATATTTTTACCGACAAAATCTGCACGAATCGGCAACTCTCGATGACCACGATCAACAAGCGTAGCCAAGCCAATTTTTTTCGGGCGACTGTGCAACAAAATCGCATCGAGTGACGCACGCACCGTTCGTCCTGTGTAAAGCACATCATCCACAATGATAACCACACGGTCATTTAAATCCGTGTCAATTTGATACGTCTTATCATTTACGATATGACGCGCATCTTTATCATCACGAAAACTTGTAATATCAAGCGTGCCTGTTGGGACATCTACCGCTTCAATCTGTTGAATCTTCTGTTGAATACGTTTCGCTAAGAACTCGCCACGCGTTTTAATACCAAGTAGTGCCAAATTTTCAGAGCCTTTGTTGTACTCTAAAATTTCATGGGCAATGCGTGTTAACGTGCGATTAATAGCAGATTCATCTAAAATGATACGACTTGTCAACGTAACCCCTCCTTATGCACAAAAAAACTCACATCTTTAAAGACATGAGTTTAACTAAAGCTGAAACAGCTGTGAGATATGGATAGACGTCTCCCGTACGTCAGCATCCACCAAGCCATCGCTTCTTTTCGTATATATCATGTCTTTTGAGCCTCTCTGGACTCCCATTTAAAGACGTTATCGTTTTGTTTGTTTTGCTGAATTTATCTTACTCTTTTTTTGCCGTCTTGTCAAAACTATTTGTGAAAAAATCACACATCGTGGCAGAGATAGGGACTAGAAGTGAAAAATAGTAACTATTGTACATTTTCACTTCGCATCATAATGTCCCACAACGCCACTGTTTCACAACACGACGACATCATTAAATCTCTTCACGACGTGCTTGCTCAATCACTGCTTCAAATGACTCAGGAAGCGGCGCCGTACGTTCAATATATTCACCCGTACGTGGATGTTCAAAACCAATGACACCTGCATGTAACGCTTGTCCACCAATATCAGGCGTTTTCTTCGGACCATACTTAGGGTCGCCCACTAGTGGATAACCAATATATTTCATATGCACACGAATTTGGTGCGTACGTCCCGTTTCTAATTGGCATGACACAAGCGTATGGTTTTTAAAGTTTTCTAATACATTAAAATGTGTCACAGCTGGCTTACCATCATCTTCCACAGCCATTGACTGACGATCATTTTTATTACGGCCAATCGGTGCATCAATCGTCCCGAATTCATGTGGAATGTGTCCATGTACAAGCGCTGTATATTTTCGCGTCACTGTTTTCGCCATTAATTGTTCAACAAGCGCACGATGCGCCACGTCATTTTTAGCAATCATTAACAGTCCTGACGTATCTTTATCAATACGATGCACAATACCCGGACGGATTTCGCCATTGATACCCGACAGATCTTTAATTTGATACATTAAGCCATTCACGAGTGTCCCAGAATAGTGACCTGCTGACGGATGCACAACCATCCCTTTTGGCTTGTAAACAATCGCCACATCTTCATCTTCATAATAAATATCTAAATTAAGATTTTCCGGTTGAATATCCGCTTCAACAACTTTTTTCTCTGTGACAACGACTTCATCGCCAAGCTTTAGTTTATAATTTGATTTAACTGGCTTACCATTAACCGCAACTAAACCTTCTTTAATCCATTCCTGTATTTGACTGCGCGACCAATCGCTATTAAAACTTGGTAATATTTTATCAATACGCTGTAAATGATGCGTCTCCGCTTCAATTGTAAATTGATGTTGTTCCATAAATTACACCTTTTTCTTCTCTTTTGTTTTGTCTGTTAATAGAATGATAACAAGCAAGCCCACACCAATCGTCAAACTGGCATCCGCAATATTAAAAATTGGAAAATCATAGCCGAAAAGAATCGTATCTACAAAATCCACGACTTCTCCGTTCATGACACGGTCAATAAAGTTACCGAGCGCACCTGCAAGTAACAAACTAATCGCCACTTGCATCATCATATGATCTTTCGCTTCTTTAAAATAAAATACAATCAATGCGATAATAATCACGATTGTAATCAAATAGAAAAAAATCATTTGACCACTTAAAATCCCCCATGCCGCACCATCATTACGATGCGACGTAATAGATAGGAAATTCGGTATAACCGTGAAAGACTCGCCAATTGTCATTTGTGTTGCAATCACCCATTTTGATAACTGATCCGCAATCAGCATGACGATCAGTATAAAGAGTGACAATCCTATATAATAAGGTCGTTTCATCTCCATTAATCCTTTCTGAGTGGATTCATTGCCTTATTATACCATTTGCCACAGAAGAACGGTACTCATGCTTATAAATCTGAATATGAACATTGAAAAATCAATGCGAAGATTTTGGTGGTTCACATGTAATGCGATGTTTTTCTGGCATGGCACCATGATGATGTTGTACATTGTGGCGATGATAAATAAAATCGACAATTTCATCTCTTATTTGCGCCAATCGACTCTCCTGTGCATGCTCTGCTTGTTTCATCTTGATAAGCTTACGACTTCTCTTTTCAATATAAATAGGTCCATCTACTGTAACATCCCCATCATAATCATCAACGATTTCACAACCACCATGAAATCCATAAACAGGCGCATCATATGATAGTTCATGATAAATATATAAAAGTCCAATGACTAAAATACCAAAAATTAAGAAACCTTTTCTCATATTCGTCCCCTTCAACTACGCACATAAAGCCGTACATCATCATTTAAAAACATCGACCATGTACAGCTCCATTTTATATTTGATCTAAGTCAATTTCTTTATTACCCATGTCAAAATAGGTAGGTTCATGCGTCGCTAATACAACCGTTACTCCCGACGCATTTAGTTCTTTAAAGAGTGACATGATCGTGTCACTGTTTTGACCATCCAAGTTACCGGTTGGCTCATCCGCAATAATCACACTCGGCTGTTTCAAAATCGCACGTGCAATCGCAAGTCTTTGTTGCTCACCGCCACTACACGTATAGACTTTTGTTTTTAATGGCATATCCGCTAATCCTACACGTGCCATCACGTCTTGAATACGTGCTTCATCTTTATTCTCGACATTTAAAGGCAACGTTAAATTTTTTAAAATCGACTCGTTTTCTAACAAACCATAATGCTGATATACATAGGCAATGTCATCTCGTTTAAACGACAGCTTATCTTTTTCTTTATGAATCGTTTGTCCTTTAAACGTAATCGTGCCTGAATCAGGATTTTCCAACAAACCGATAATATTGAGCAATGTCGATTTGCCTTTCCCACTCGCCCCATGAATAACGACAAAATCACCTTGTTCAATCGTTAAATCAAAATTTTCCAAAATACGCTTGTTACCAAATGATTTATGAATATTTTGTAAATTAATCATCTTTCTTCCCCTTTAACACGAGATTGACATTTTCACGATTCAACTTCATAAACGTAAATGCCACAGATAAGGTTTCTATCAATGTAATTGACGCAAAGACCGAAATCGCAATGATATTGTGACTTGTTAATAAAAGTAATCCCATCAACACATGCAACATGACAAGGAAAAACAGCATCCACTTGTGAATCGACCAGTAACTATACCCCAATGAACGTTTGAGGAAAATTTGGAACTGGTACGACTTGAAGTAAATTTGAATAAACGTCAATGTTGTAATAATGAACGTAATACTCGTGAGTAACGCCAATCCTGTGTATTTGTACATTTCCGTCTGCAACTCTTTTACAATGTCTACTTTCGTATCGTAAACCGCATATGCACTTTGAATCACGCCATCAAGTTTATGTTTTTTCAGGCCTTCATGGATTGTTTCGTATGGATTGTCTAAATAACTTTTAAAATAATACGCATTAGAGAAATAATGACTATAGTTCAATGGATCTATATTACCTGTTTCAACAATGGCAATAGGTGCTACAATTGTATTTTTAGCGCCACCAATTCTAGCGTTATATGTGAAGTAATCTATATCATTTTTTACCCATATGATATTGATATGCAAAGTTGGGTCCATACTAAAAGGTTCATTCCCTATATCCCTATAACCTGCAAAATTTTCATTGTAGTTTTTAATAATTTCTTGTTTATACTGTTTGAACCTTGCAGGTACAAGTATATTTTGCGTCTTGTCTTCTTTCTTTATATATTGTAATACATCATCATTATCTACCGTTTTCTTAGGATGCTTTCTCAGATAATTTTCATCAATGATTACTGTCTTTCCCTCTGGTTCAATATCCGCATTCTTTTTTTCATTATATTGATATACATAGAGACCATCATTTAAGAAATTTTCCATATCTGCAATAAAACCTTTATTTTCATCACTTAAAAAATAAGTCTTCATTTTAATGCTGACTGCTTTATCAATTTCACGGCTCTTTACCTGACCTACATGATGTACGAGTGTTCCGTAATGGTCTTTCGTAATGTCCCAATGCTTCAAAGATATTTTTTGTTTTTGATAGTCTTTGTAGTTAGAAATGATTTGCGTCGTTGACATTGTAACCAATACAATCGCAATTACTGAAATCATCATATACATGGCTATCAACACATATTTACTGTAACTACGGCTGTTTCTAGCGTAACGCATCACAAAAAAATGGACGATTACCACTATAAAAATATACAACATTATAAGTAATAACACTTCTATCAGTACAGCAATTAATAATGCCATATGAATGTATCCATCATTGTATACCATAATGTAACTTAATAGCGTCAGAACCATACTAGACACAATATACATCCATATAATTTTAGATAAGCGATGAATTATAAATTTTACAATTTGAGATTTGCGATAGCCTAGATCATAAAGAATCTTTAATTCTTCTTTTTGGTTTAATAAATCGTGCAACAGGACAGCGAATAGCAGCACGATTAAAAATACTGTTAAAGACGTACTAAAGAAATCTAAGGATAAGTCATCAAAAATCGAATTATCCATGATATCTGTCGAACCTACATCCTGATTTATAAGTGCATTTACTTGTCGAGCATCTTTCTCTTTCCCTTTTAAATAATATATCCCTTCTTCTGTAAGATTCGTTTTATTTAAAGGGAAAACCTTAATCTTCAGTTCACTATCAAAGATTTTCAAATTTTTATCTTTATCTGCTTCTTGCTTCAACTGATTATCTGTTGTATTAATCAATATTTTATAATCATTGATATATGTAACTTTTGTTATTTCAACATTGTATTTTTTTGAGAGATATGTAAAATAAGCCCATGCCTCTTTATCGTGTTTTTTAGGCACGGTATCAAAATAAAAGTTAATCTTTTCACTGTCTTTTTCAATATGATTATAAAAAGAGTATGACTTCGCTAAATCTATCACTATCAAACTTAATGTCAATGAAATTGCCACACATAAAAATAGAATGATTTTTTTCATATAATCCACCTCAAATCTATCAGATACAAAAATTACATGTAAACAAAGTACTTTCTGACGACATTGTATATCAATATAAATTTAGTTTCAAGTTTTATTAAAGTTATTCAAATACCCTTCTTTTGAGTTTTCGTATCATTTAGGCTTTTAAAATGTTAACCACTGTCCAAAAGTTCATTTAACCACTCATCATAGAGTAATATGTTATTTTAAGTGTCAAAGATATGATTGCTTTACGCAAAAAGACAGACAAGTGACATAAAATTGTCATCCTTGTCTGCCTTTAATATATTATTTTTGCTATTTTCATAGGAACTATACCCTATCATTGCCATACTTTTTTCTAAAAAACGGTGCATATACATCATCAATAAATAATTGTATGATGTTCTGTTCAAACTGATCTGCGTATGTCTCACTTTGTATCTCATCTTCAAACCATTTGCCATTTATATATTCATGATAATGTCCTAGTTCATGAGCTAAAATTTCCAGTGTATTTAGAACAGCTGTATAAGTACCATGTTTTTTCTTTATACGTTGATAGTCTTGCAATGACACTTTAATTTTAGGATAATCTGACGAGTGATGTGGTAATACAAAATAACCATCACAATCTTTTAAACTTTTCTTTGTGAATGTAACTGTCACACGTATTGGGAACGTCATTTGTTGATGTAGAAATGTTTCAAACAATTGCATTGCCTCAACAATTCTTTTAGGTATCTCTTTTTTGAACTTGATTTTCAAACCGTGCTTTAAGTATTTTTGATACGCAGGTGTCATATAAATATGTTGGTGAACCATCGCTTCTTTTTCTTGATACATTCTTTTTTCGTACTCTTCATACTGGCGAATATATTCATGAATATCACAATTGTCTTGATCTATCATATAAAACTTACTAAGTTGTAACGCTAAGTCTCCAAATACATCAAAAACAACTGATATAAATGCATCCTGCTTTGATTTTTTTCGTTTTTTTATACCTTGCTCTATACCATATAAAGAATAATAAATTTTTCTATCTTTCATATCTACATGGCAATCACATAAATAGCCGTAAGAAAGAATTGGATGATCATGCAAGATTATTTCAATAGGCTTTTTAAAGTGACGATAACTATTGAGCCACTTTATATAATCTTCAATTGGTTTAACAAAGTTCGTATATTTGCCTTCTAATTGTTTGGTTATAGTAATCATTCTGTATCACTTCACTTATACAAAATTTAACAAAATATCTATATATGAAATTGCTATTACAGTTGATTATACAATTCACACCTTAAAAAACCACACCTTAAACATCTACATTTGTTCAAGGAGTGGCTTGTGCTATTGCTTATTTAGTTGTGGCATCACTTATACAAGTGTTGATACAACTTGTTGACAGCGTGGACATAAGTTTGTTAACTCACCGACTGTGCCTAAGTCATCGCTGTAGTTCCAGCAACGTTCACATTTTTCACCGTCAGCTTTGGCAATTTCGATTGTCGCATGTTGATATGCTTGACCTGTTGGTGCATCAACTACTTCCACTTGAGAAACGATGAATAATTGGTTCAAGTCTGCAAAGTCTTTTAAGAATGCAACTGTATCGAATGATTCGCTGTTACCGATACGTACTTTTGCTTCTAAAGATTTACCGATAACTTTTTCGTTACGTGCTGCTTCAAGTGCACGGTTTACATCGTCGCGTAGTGCCATGAATTGTGCCCATTTATCTAATAACTGTTGGTCTACCTCTTCAGGTTTTGGCATGTCTGTTAAGTGTACGCTTTCTACTGTTTCTTGTTCAATATGTGACCATACTTCATCAGCTGTATGCGGGATGATTGGTGCCAATAATTTTGTCATATTGACTAAGATTTCGTATAACACTGTTTGCATGCTACGACGTTTATGCGCAGATTGTGCTTCGATATATAAAATATCTTTACCGTAATCTAAATAGAAGTTACTTAATTCAACGTTGATAAAGTTTTGAACTTCTTGGTAAATGTCTAGGTAATCGTAGTTTTCAAAGTGTTCTAATGTACTATTTGTAAATTCACGTAAGCGATTTAAGATGTAACGATCTACTTCTAATAAATCACTTTCAGCGACTTTGTCTGTTTCAGGGTTGTAGTCATTGATGTTACCAAGTAAGAAACGTAATGTGTTACGGATTTTACGGTACACATCAGCAACTTGTTTTAAGATTTCGTCTGAGATACGAACGTCTGCAAGATAGTCTACTGAGCTTACCCATAAACGTGCGATGTCTGCACCTTTTTGTTTCACGACTGTGTCCGGTACGATGACGTTACCAAGTGACTTACTCATTTTCTTACCTTCGCCGTCCATTACGAAACCATGTGATAATAACATTTTGTATGGCGATACGTTACGTGTTGCCACTGATGTTGTAATAGATGAGTTGAACCAACCACGATATTGGTCACTACCTTCTAAGTACAAGTCAGCTGGGAAGCTTAACTCTGGACGTGTTTCTAATACGCCACGGTGTGATGAACCTGAGTCGAACCATACGTCCATGATGTCTTCTTCTTTCGTGAAAATACCGTTCGGGCTACCAGGATGTGTGAAGCCTTCTGGTAATAAATCTTTCGCTTCACGTTCAAACCAGATGTTAGAACCATGTTTTTCAAATAAATCTGCAACGTGGTAAACTGTTTCTTTCGTCATGATGATGTCGCCGTTTTCAGCGTAGAATACTGGAAGTGGTACCCCCCATACACGTTGACGTGAGATAACCCATTCGCCACGGTCACGGATCATGTTGTAAATACGTGTTTTACCCCAGTCCACTTTGAATTTTGTTTGATCGATGGCATCTAAAATATCTTGACGTACTTTAGAAATTGATGCAAACCATTGTGGTGTGGCACGGAAAATAACTGGTTTTTTCGTACGCCAGTCATGTGGGTAACTATGCGTAATAAAGTCGAGTTTTAATAACGCACCTTTTTCTGTTAATAATTCTGTGATTGCTTTGTTCGCTTTATCATAAAATAATCCTGCAAATTGACCTGCTTCTTCTGTGAAAACACCTTTTGCGTCAACTGGGCTGATGACTTCTAAATCATATTTTTGACCAACGATATAGTCGTCTTCCCCGTGTCCAGGTGCTGTATGTACACAACCTGTACCCGCATCTGTTGTAACGTGTTCACCGTTAATAACAAGTGATACACGGTCGATAAACGGATGTTGTGCTTCTACATACTCAAGGTCTGAACCTTTTACTTCTTTTTCACGTACAATTGTTTCTTTATCCCAACCAAGTTGTTCTGCTACTTCGTCCACTAATGCTTCGGCGACAATGTATTTCGTGCCTTCAACATTCATTTGAACATATGTTAATTCAGGGTGGACACTGATTGCCACGTTTGCTGGCAATGTCCAAGGCGTTGTTGTCCAGATGATGAATTTCGCATCTTCATCAACGACACCTTTCGCATCTTTAACATCGAATGCGACGTAAATTGATGCTGATTGTTTATCGTGGTATTCGATTTCCGCTTCAGCTAATGATGATTCACTTGACGGTGACCAGTATACTGGCTTTTTACCTTTATAGATTAAGCCACGATCTGCCATTTCACCAAATACACGGATTTGTGCTGCTTCGTACTCAGGTTTTAACGTCACATATGGATCGTCAAAGTTACCATTGACACCTAAACGGCGGAAGTCTGCTTTTTGGTTTTCAATTTGTTCCATCGCAAAAGCTTCACACATTTTACGGAATTCAGCGGTAGACATTTCTTTACGCTTCACACCTTTTTTAGTCAGTGCTTGTTCGATTGGTAAACCGTGCGTATCCCAACCTGGCACGTAAGGTGTATAGAAGCCTTGCATCGTTTTGTAACGCACGATAAAGTCTTTTAAAATTTTGTTCAGTGCGTGTCCCATGTGCAAGTTACCGTTCGCATACGGTGGACCGTCATGTAAAATGAAGTGTGGTTTCCCTTCATTTTTCGCTAACAACTTGTAGTATAAATCTTGATCTTGCCATGTTTGTTGAATTTGTGGTTCTTTGTTTGGTAATCCCCCACGCATTGGAAATTTTGTTTTTGGCATTAATAACGTATCTTTGTACTCCATATCCCTATACACTCCTTTATACTAGAAAGAACTCTAAGCTCAACTAACAGGGACGGACATACCGCGGTACCACCCTGATTAACTCAGCTTAGAGTTCTCTCGTTAAAATTTATTGATATGATTAAAAAGTCAGTGATACAAGAAAAGGTCATCCACCAGGCTCTCACCGTCCCCAGCTCGCTGTTGTCATCACTTATTTTTCTTGCTTGTCTGCCTCTTTTGATTCTGTTTTTTCTTCTTGTTTGTCTTCTTTTTCTTTTGATGTTTCTTTTGTTTGGCTTTCTTTGTCAGCATCCGTAATATCTTCTTTATTCAGATGTGCAAAGTTTTCTTCTGTCACTTGTTGTGCGTCTAAATCATAATTGAGTAAGTAGTCCCAATCGTCATTTTTCAACAAGTCCAACTGTGCTTCAACTAACATTTTGAAACGAGAACGGAAAACTTTCGATTGACGTTTCATATCTTCTGTTTGGAAAGCCATGCGACGTGCTTTTTCAAGACTGTCGTTCACGATGCGCTCACCTTCAGCTTTTGCTTTTGCGATAATCACATCATGTTCTTTTTGTGCAGCTGCTTTCGTTTCGTCTGCCGAACGCTGTGCACTCACAAGCGCTTCACCGACTGACTTTTCAACTTCTTTGAACGATTGAATATGTGATTCACGTTCTTCTAAAACTTTTTCAAGTTGCTTCTTGTCCTCTTTAAGTCTTTCAATCTCACGCGATAATTCGCTCAAGTATGATTCAACTTCTGTCGGTTCAAAACCATTTTTAATACGTGTAAATGATTTGTTTTTAATTTCACTTGGTGTATAAGCCATTAAAAGTGCCCTCCTCCATCATACACTATTTAAATAATGTTTGATAGGTTATTCTTAATTTATCTTTTTTCGTACGATCACCAATTGCTGTAATACGTGCTCTTCCGAATCCTTGAATCGATAATAAATCGCCTTGTTCTAGCTGGTAATCTACCGCTTCTATCACAGTATGATTCACTTTAACACGTTTGCGCTGTATTAATTCTTTCGCAATACCACGAGATTTCCGAACCATCTCTTTCAATACAACGTCAAGGCGTAATGCACTGACCGTCGCATCGGTTGTTTGCCAGTATGCTTTAGATTGTACCATATCTTGAAGTGGAACGACATTGAGTTTGACTGTCGCGCCTTTAATCTTTGTTAATTCCATCATAATATAAGATTCTAACTGATTTGTCAAAATAAACTGCGTACGTTCGCCGACAATAATATCGCCAACCTGTTCTCTTTCAATCCCTAACGACATCAATGTTCCAAGTATATGGCGGTGTTCTAGCGTCACAAACATCTCTGGATAGTCGATTTCAATTAACGATAATTCAAAATCTGCTTCGTCAGGCACATAATACTCTGGCGCAATAACTGCACGACATCGTTCTGCCTGTATCCCACCATTAAAGTGTACCGTCATATCTGGGAAACTGCCGACAATCACTTCTAATATGTATTGTCCACGTGGATCTAAAAAGTTTGTTAACACTGGCGCATATTGTTCAGATGCAATTCTAACTTTATCTAATAACGTATCTATTATGGGCTGTTCTTCTGTTCTAAAGTGCTGATATATATCGATTTCAGACGCCTCCATTACTACTGTTGTTTCTTATATGAAAAATCCCGCTATAAGACACGTTGTCCTAGAACGGGATACCCTTAAAAATAATATGTGATTTCGCATTCTAGTCACACGTAAACATTAATAAAAATGCTTGATAATCATATTAAATATCGCAACAATCCCTTGCGAAAATAGATTCAATACGATAAATGCAACAATCGGTGACAAATCAATCATACCAAGTGGCGGAATAAAACGTCGGAAAGGCTCTAAAAATGGTTCGTATATTTTCGCCATAAATCGCCCAACGAAACTCTCTCTCGCACCCGGTATCCACGACATAAAGATATAAATAATCATCCCAATTGTATAAATACGTACGACAAATAGAATAAATTGTACAATCGTTGTTAATAATTCTACGCTCATATAAGTCTCCTTATTCGTATGGGGTCTCCATTGATTCAATTTGATCTGTAATGCTACCCGCAACTTCTACGTTATCAGGTGTACATAAGAAAATATCTGCACCGACACGCTGAATATCGCCACCAATCGCATACACCGTTCCGCTTAAGAAATCAATGATGCGCTTTGCTGATACCTGATCAATACGCTGTAAGTTTACGAGTGTTGCACGACGGTTTTTCAACTCATCTGCAATATCTTGTGTATCCGAAAATACACGTGGCTCAAACAAGCACATTTTAGAACTGCCGTTTTGCTCAATGTCTTGTGATGGATTCATACTTACCACATTCCCTTGTCCTTGATAATTCGATTGTTGCGGCACTTGAAATTGTCGCTCATTCTTCGGTGTTTTAATACGTGTTGATTGCTTTTTAGGAACAGATTGTAACGTACGTGGACGTTCTGGTGCTGGCTTCGTCGCATGTGTCGTCTCTGTATTTTGTTTGCGTTCTTGTTGCGGTTCTTCTACAAACGTATCTTCTTCCTCTTCAATCGTAAAAAAACCGTTGAACAAATCTTTAATTGCCATGGGTTCACTCCTCTTTTCCTACTAGACGCGTGCCAATCCTTACAAATGTTGCGCCTTCTTCTGTTGCGAGTGCGTAATCATTGCTCATCCCCATTGATAACTCTGTACATGGGGCATGCGAGAGATTAAGCGCTTGGATTTCATCACGTTTATGTTTAAGTTGTTCAAAAATCGACTTTAAATAAGCTGTATCATCTGTATAAGGTGCCATTGTCATCAAACCAACAACGCGAATATGTTCATACGCTTCAAGCATCTCAATAAATGGACGTACCTCGTCTAAAGACACACCATGTTTTGAAGCTTCACCCGATACATTGACTTGTACAAAACATTTCACTTCATGTTCTGCACGTTTGTTAATTTCCTTCGCCAAGCTTTTACGGTCTAACGCATGTAAATAGTCAACCTCATTGATGACATCTTTCACTTTGCGTGACTGTAACGACCCTATAAAATGCATTGTGACATCATCTGGTAATGCTGCCTTTTTCTCGAGAAAGCCTTCTAATCGGTTTTCACCGAAGTGACGTATCCCTGCATCATAAGCCTCTTGAGCTCGCTCTATTGTAACATATTTTGTAACGGCAATCACGTTCGGCAATGATGACGAATCATTATTCGGTGTATGTGCCATTAGTGTCTTTTCAATCTCAGCTAAATTCTCTTTAACAGACATCTTCATTCAACTCTCTTTCGCTTGATTGTGCTATGAAAGCAAGCATCCGACCTGTTTGTCCACGTTCAACACGATATGAGAAAAAACGGTCCAATTCTTCAGATGTCGCATGCTTCGTCGTATCAATATTGGCTGCTGGTATGCCATAGTGTATACATAGTTCTGCATTCGCGCGCTTCAAATCAATGCCGTGGCGATTAGGTGCACGTGTTTCAATATAGTCAGTGGTGTTAATCGGGAGTTGTTGAAACTGACTGAGAATATCATCATTTATTTCATATGAACTCGACGTAGCTGGTCCAATGACAACATGTAAATCTTGCAAGTCATACGGAAACTGCTTAATAAGTTCATGTACAATTTGTTGTACTGTCCCTCTCCAACCCGCATGTGCTAAACCGATAAAATGATGTTTCGGACTATAAAAGTAAATCGGCACACAATCTGCATAACACATCGTCAACATGGTATCACTATCATACGTATACATACCATCAATACCGTACAAGACATCGTTACTTAATGCGTCAATATTTTTCCCTCTATCGGCTGACGTAATCTCAACAACGTTATGACCGTGCGTTTGGATAGGAAATACCCATTGCTCACGCGGTATCCCAATCTCATCCGCAAGTATTTGTTGATGTTGCGTAACATTTTCAGGCGCATCATCAATATAGCGTGCCATGTTAAACGCACCTTTCGGATACGGACTCTGTCCACCTTGTCGTGTCGTAAAGCCAATTGTAACGCCTTGCGTACGTGCCAGTTCATAGGATAAATGGTGTGCTCGTTGGACAAATACTTCCATCGCATACACTCCCTTCAATGTTGTAATAGGGCTAGACTACGAAAGTTTTTTGTAACATTGCGTTTTCTGTCCTATTCCCTGAAATACGAAATGCTAGGACAATGAAGTAATGACATTTGCCCTAGCACTTTTGTTCGTAAGTTCATAGTAGGTTCCCAAATCAACGGGCAACCTTATATTTATCATAACGCTTCAGATTAACGACGAGTTCTTCTTGAGCGTCTTTCTTCTCTGTTACGGATGAAGCTTGGAATGTCATCATCAGCAGTTGTGTGCGCACGTCCGCTATCTGCTTCTTTATCTTGACTAGATGATGCCATACCGCCACCAAAGCTTGATTCTTTTGCAGGTGCTTGTGTTGCACTTGCACCAAAGCCTGAATGACCTTGTTTACGTGCTTGTGATGATGGCTTGTCTTCAAAACCAGTTGCGATAACTGTTACAACGATTTCATCTTGTAATTCTGGGTTGATCACTGTACCGAAGATCATGTTAACATCTTCGTCAGCTGCATCTTGAACGATATCCGCTGCTTCTTGTGCTTCGAATAATGATAAAGATTCGCCACCAGTGATGTTCATTAACACACCTTGTGCACCAACGATTGATGTTTCAAGTAATGGTGATGAAATAGCTTTTTTCGCAGCTTCAACAGCACGGTTTTCGCCTGATGATACACCGATACCCATTAATGCTGAACCTTGGTTAGACATAATTGTTTTAACGTCAGCAAAGTCTAAGTTTACTTCACCAGATACAGCGATTAAGTCAGAAATACCTTGTACACCTTGACGTAATACGTTGTCAGCTTCTTTGAATGCTTCCATCATTGGTGTTGATTTGTCAACGATGTCTAATAAGCGATCGTTAGGAATAACGATTAATGTATCAACAGCCGCTTTCATAGATTCTACACCTGCAGCTGCTTGTGTTTGACGTTTACGCCCTTCAAAGCTAAATGGACGAGTGACAACACCTACAGTTAATGCGCCCATTTCTTTAGCGATTTTGGCTACAACTGGTGCTGCACCTGTACCAGTACCGCCACCCATACCTGCTGTAACGAATACCATGTCTGCACCTTGAATTGCATCTTCAATTTGTTCACGTGATTCTTCAGCTGCTTTTTTACCAATCTCAGGGTTGGCACCTGCACCTAAACCACGTGTTAATTTTTCACCGATTTGGATTTTAGACTCAGCTTTTGATAAGTTCAAAGCTTGACCGTCTGTATTAATTGCAATAAATTCAACGTTGTTCATACCGTGGTCGATCATACGGTTTACAGCGTTGTTACCGCCGCCACCGACACCGATAACTTTAAGTGTCGCCAAATGATTAAATCCTTGCTCAAATTCTAACATTTAATTTTCCTCCTAATCTTTGTAGCCAATCAATCAAACAGAGATTTCATAATTTTTTTGAATTTACTTTCTTCTTGTTTTGGTTCACCGTTTTCAGCGTCTGTGTTTTCTACATGTGCGTCGCCATTGTCATAGTCAGAATACGCTTCTTGTGACTGTGCTTGTGGCTGCTTTTTCGGTTTTCTCTTAAAGAATGACTCAAAGCCGCTTGGTTTTGACTCATGTGATCTTGTGTCATTTTCGATGACTTCTTCTTCAATTTCCTCGTTATCATGATTACTTATTGTAACATAATCTAACAACTCATCGAAAGCAATACTGCTAGAAATTGTAGAAATTGCTGAAGAAAATTCAGGTTTGCGCACACCCATTTGTGATGGTGTGTGAATACGCACTTTTTCGCTCACCATGTCTTGTAGTAGTTCTTTCACACCTAGTAAGTTGGCTGAGCCACCTGTGATAACAAATCCGCCGTTAACTTTTGTTAAGTCTAGCGCTTCTAACACGTCGAATACTTCAAAGAAAATATCTTCAACACGTGCTTCAATCACATCGCTCAACTCTTTTTGCGTGTACTGTGCAACTTCATCAGAATCAAGTTGTTCGACTGTGAACACGTCTTGATCAGAAGCTGAGTCATAGAACGCATGTCCGTATTGTTGTTTAATCTTCTCAGCAGCATCGTACGTCGTATTTAAAAATTGCGCAATGTCGTCTGTGATCTGGCGTCCTGCCATTAAAATGACATCTGCATCTAATAGTTCACCACGTTCATAAAAGGCAATTTGCGTTAAGTCTTCACCGATGTCAATAACACATGCACCGAGTTCACGTTCTGTCGGCGTTAAAATTGAACGATAGTTGTATGAATCAGAATATACATCCAACACATCTACGCCACTCGCTTCGACACATTTGATCATGTTGATTAGAATCGATTTATGAATCGCAATGACACCTGCATCGACTTGTAATGAATGACGTGCAACAAGTTCTTTCGGATCAGATACTTCATTGTCATCATCCACAACAAAACGGATTGGGAAGACATTGACAACTTCTGAGTCAGGTTCATCATTTTTGTTACGAATACCTTCTAAAACTGTTTCAATATGTGTTCCATCAATTTCAGTATCTTCATGGAACTCCATCTTATTTGATTCATCATATATTTCTGTACTCACGATTGGTAATTTCAAGAAAACTTCTTTGATGTCAATACCTGACGCAATAGATGCTTTCTTAATCGTGTCTTTGATTGCTTGTTTCGCAATATCAAAGTCATCAATCAAACCATTTTTTATTCCATTTGTGTAGGTTTGCCCTGTACCTATCACATTGATTCCGTTATGAAATTTTTCACCAACGATTACTTTCACGCTTGATGAGCCGATATCTACACTAACATAATAATGCTCTTCCATAGATAGGCACCTCCTGACAGTTCTTTACATTTTCACACTATTATAAGTTTACAATAACACTCTACTAATGTGAACTATAAACCTATTTAATTTCTAACTTTTTTGTTCATTATTCCAGCGTTCATACGAACATCACACTTGTTTTGTTACATGACTGTGTTCAGCCATAACATACAAAGCTTAATTATTTTGTTGTTCGCCCTCTTTAATTTTGTTCAATGCTTTTTGCAATTCGTCTTTTGCTTCATCTTCTTGCTGTGTTTTCGTTTCAATCTGCTGTGAACTTGCTGAACCATTCGCATCATTTTTTAGATTTTCATACGGAATAAATGTTGCACCGACAGATAAATCAATAAAGCCTGATTTTTTTAAGTTCCCAGTTTCATCTTTTTCTAATGCTTGTGACATGCTCGGGTAGTATTTGAGTTTGCTCGCAATGGTTTTCGTATTACCTAATACTTCAATACCATCACGCATGTACAAACGAATCAAATGTGGCTGGTTCTTTTTAGGCTCATGCACAATTTCTGAAATTTGTGCTCTCGTTGTACGGCTCATCTTTTCTAACGCTTCAACAAGCTTCTGCTTTTCTGTACCTTTAAAGCCTTCAAGATAAGGTGCTTCGTTTGGCAATGTTTCGTTAAAATCTTTCAAAATGCGTCCATTTTCGATAATCGGCACTTCTTTATCTTTCACAGTTGTAATGCCGACAATTTCATGTTCTTTAATTTCAACATGTAGCGAATTGAATAGCCCTTTATGAATATCCGCCTGCTTAATCAACGCATGTTTTTCGATACGTTTTTCTGCTGCACCACTATCATACGAATACACGCGTGTCTCTTTACCTACTTTCAATGCTTTTTCGATTTTGTCAGTAGCAACGTAATGATTCCCACTCACTGTCACTTGTTTCACAATACTAATCGGCGAATACATGTAGACGAGAATCAGCACGACTAATAGTAAGAGACTTCCAACAATACCGAGTTGTATACGACGCCTTTTTTTCAATTGGCGCATACGTTTTTCTTTAAGAAATGTATTATCAATTTTTGGGATTTCTTCTGTCATTCAATCCACATCCTTAATGTGATGGCAAGTGACTGCGAAACGCTGAAATAAACATGTCACCACGTTGTTCAAATGTATCATATTGATCCCAACTTGCACATGCTGGCGATAATAACACCACATCATTCGGTTCGATTACTTCTTGAATTTTGTTGACCGCATCAACAACGTCAATCGCTCGAATGACGAGTTTACCTTGGCTTTCTCCGAGCTTCACGAACTTTTCTTGTGTTTCACCAAATGCAACCATGACACGAACATTGTCCATATACGGTATTAAGTCATCGAAACCATTGCCGCGGTCTAGCCCACCGCACAACCAGATAATCGGTTGTTTGAATGATTTCAAGGCAAATTGTGTTGCCAATGTGTTTGTTGCTTTTGAATCATTATAATATTTATTCGTTTTATTGTTACCAATATATTGAAGACGATGTGAGATACCAGAGAATGTCGTCAGTGATTGCACGATTGCGCTCACTGAAACGCCTGCTAAAATCGCCGCCATGGTTGCTGCTAAAATATTTTCTAAGTTGTGCGTACCTGGTAATACAATATCATCTAAATGAATTAAATGAATACCCTTGTATACGATATAATCATTTTCTACATAAATGCCGTCAACCGGATGCTCTGTTGAAAAGTATAAGATTTTCGCTTTAATCTGTGTTGGGTCGATTAGATGACGTTGTTGGTAATTAAAAATTAAATAATCGCTTTCTGTTTGATTTTTAAAAATCTGTTTTTTCGCCTCTTGATATTCTACCAATGACCCGTGATAGTCGATATGTGCTTCGTAAATATTCGTTATAATCGCAATGTGTGGACGATAATGTTCAATTCCTAGTAATTGGAATGATGACAATTCCGTCACTAAATATTCATCCGCACGCACATCTTGTGCCACTTTTGAAGCAACATAACCAATATTACCAGCTAGATGACCTGTTTCACGACTTTTATTAAACATGTCGCCAAGTAAAGATGTCACAGTTGTTTTACCATTTGTACCTGTAATCCCGATAATAGGTGCTTCAGAAATTAAATAACTAAGCTCCACTTCAGTCAGAATTTTTAACCCTTTGGCTTGGGCTTCTTGTAACAATGGTACGCTATATGGAATACCCGGATTTTTCACGATGACTGGACTTTCATCTAACAATGCAATCGGATGTGACCCACTGACAACATTGATGCCCAATGACTCAAGATCTTTTGTATGTGGGTCCTGCGATAAGTCTTTGCCATCATTGACTGTCACATCTGCACCTAAGCGATGCAACAATTTAGCGGCTTCATAACCACTTTTCGCCATGCCGAGCACGAGTACCTTTTTTCCTTTTAAACCTGTATAGTTTATCAATTAGCTCACTCCAATCCACAAGCCGATAAGACCTGTAATTAACCCAACTGACCAAAATACTGTTACAACTTTCCATTCACTCCAACCAACAAGTTCAAAGTGATGGTGTAATGGACTCATTTTGAACACACGTTTACCTGTCAATTTAAATGATGTAACCTGAATCATCACTGACAACGTTTCAATCACAAATACGAGCCCGATAAATAATAAAGATAACTCTTGATTTAACATAATAGATACGGTCGCAAAAATACCACCGAGTGCTAAGCTTCCTGTATCGCCCATAAAGACTTTTGCAGGGTTAATGTTATATGGTAAGAAACCAGCAAGTGCTGCCACCATAATAATACAGAATAAACCGATAGCAGGTTGCGCTAACACAAAACTCATAATCGCATACATCGTAAAACCAATAATAGATAGACCTGTTGCCAAACCATCTAAACCATCTGTTAGGTTAACCGCATTAGAAAAACCGACTTGCCAAAATACAATAAAGATGACATACGCAAATGATAACGGTATTGATACATCTGTAAACGGTAAATTAATGCTTGTTGAGAAATCAAACGCATTGAAACCTTTTGCGACAATAAAGAAAACGACAGCAATGGCAATTTGCGCTAAAAACTTCTGCTTACTCGTTAAACCTTGGTTATTCTTCTTAACAACAATAATATAATCATCAATAAAACCAATCAAACCAAACCCAATTGTTACAAAGAGCAATAATAATAACGGACTTGCCGGTTCAACAAAAATACTTGCGATAATCGTTGTAACAATTGCACCAATCAAAAATGTCAAACCGCCCATTGTTGGTGTTCCAGTTTTTTTCATATGGCTTTGTGGTCCTTCTTCACGAATACTTTGTCCAAACTTCATTCGCTTCAAAGTTGGAATTAAAATTGGTACTAATACTGCTGTAATAATAAATGCGATAACTGCACTAATGATTCCCATGATAGTCTCCTTTAAATTTTGTCCTAATATTTAAGATTCCTATTGATACGTATAGAGAAAGGAACAAGTGCTAGGTACGAAGAGATGCGTGCAACGAAATGTGCCTTCGTTCCCACTCTCCAACGCAGCTATGCTGAAACATGTTCCTCCTCCATATCATTTACTCTGGCTCTTCAGATTTCAATTCGACTTCTATCGTTGTTTTCTTATCTATTGGTGATTGGTAACCTAGAGATTGTGATGACACAAATCCGCTACCTTTCACTTTCACTTTCACACCTGTCAATGATTCAAATGCGACGAGATCATCACGTGTCCATCCTGTCATGTTTGGCATTGTTAAGTCACCATTCGTCAACAACAATACATTACTATGTGGTAATAAACGCGTGCTTGATGTTGGACTTTGGCTGACAACTTTCTCTCCTTGTCCAATCACAACTGGGTTCAATGACTTATCGGTCAATGCTTGTTCCGCTTTTTCAACCGTTTTTTCTGTGACATCTGGTACTTTGTTAATCGTCACTTTCTCATTGATTTCATCATCGCCAACATTTAAATATTGCAACGTATTTTTCATAATTGGTATAAATGCGCGACTAACACCCATTTCATATGCTTCTTGATCTCGTTTTTGTGCTAAACTCATGCCCGCATACACAACAACACGTGGATTTTTGCTTGGTGCATGACCGATAAAACTTGAAAAGTACGGGTTAGGTCCTTGCACATAACCACCATTTTCTGGGTCGGCGACTTGTGCAGTCCCGGTCTTACCTGCAATACGGTAACCTTCAACTTTGTAGTGGCTCGCGTGACTTTTTTTACTGTTAACGACTTTATCAAGTTCCTCAGATACCTTTTTCGCTGTTTCAGGCGTAATCGGTTTGCCTGCTACTTCACGTTTTCCTTTGTAGAACGTTTCATCTGATACAGGATTCATTACAGATTCTACAAAATATGGACGAATCATTTCTCCTTTATTGAAAAACGCAGACTGTGCTTGAAGCATTTGTGCCGGTGTAACGGTCGTTGACTGACCGAACGAACTTGTTTTTTGCATCAGTTCATTTTCCCATGCGATGTTACCACTTTGTTCGCCATCAAACAAACTGCCTGTGGACTCGCCAAACCCGAATTTTTCATACCACGACTGCATCTTGTCCGCACCGACCATATCCTGTAATTTCATCATTAACGTGTTGGAAGAATACGTAAAACCGAGGCTCATCGGAATTTCGCCCCACCCTTTTTTATTCCAGTCGTAAATGCGTGAACCTTGAATGTCACGGTAGCCTGATTCGTATTTCTCGTTTGGTTTGAACGCCCCTTCTTGAATCGCCGCTGCCAATCCAAACGTCTTAAACGTAGACCCTGGCTCGTATAAGTTTTGATACAAGTCATTCGCCCACTTCTTACCAAAGTCTTTACCCGTTTCAGGATTAAATGTTGGACGTTGACTGTATGCTAAGATTTCGCCTGTTTTTGCATCCATTACAACCGCAAACAAGTCCTTTGGTTCATAGCGCTCAACCATTTTGTCTAACGCTTCTTCGACAAACACTTGGATGTTGGCATCAATTGTTAAATGGACGTCATCACCACGTTTTGGTGCGACTTCATTTTTAGAATTGGGAATGATATACCCCCAAATATCTCTCGTATATGAAGCGTGCCCTTTTTCACCTGACAGGTAGCTATCGAATATTTTTTCGACACCGAGTGCCCCTTTTAATTCTCCTGTGTCAGGGTCTTTTTGCGCCATACCAATTAAGTGAGAGGCAAAATTACCGTTCGGATAGAAACGTTGCACTTCAGGATACATCGCAATGCCAGGAAGTTTCATTTTCTCAATTTTTTCTTTGTCATGATATGTTAAATTTTGACCGGCTTTTCCAAATTCAACTTGGAAAGCTTTTTTCATGTTTAGACGTTTTTCAATGTCTTTTTCGGACATATCAATGACTTTCGCTAATTGTTTCGCTGTTTTCTTTTTATCAACGACGTGCCGTGGCTCTTTCGAATCTTCACTTGCACGTTTATCAATAACCGCTGCTAAACGAAAACGATCGACATCTTCGGCAAGTACTTTACCATTGCGATCGTATATTTTTCCGCGTTCTGCCGACTGATCTAACTGTGACAAATATTTCTGATTGGCACGCATAATTAAATTTTCGCCAGAAGACTGGCCAGATAACATGACATAACCATACCTTAAAACCAATGAAAAAAAGAGCAGCCCAATAAAACCAATCAGGAGGACTGCTCCTAGTTTATTTTTTTTAATTTTAATTTTTCGTTTCGCCATCTTTACGCACTACCTTTACATTCTCGTTCTGTAGACTCATGCCTTGCTTTTGAGCTTTGTCATAGATACGTTCATATGAAGCATTCTTCATTGTTTCAGATTTTAATGCGCTATTTTGACTAGATTGTTGTTCGATTTTTTGTTCCAAATCTGCAATTTTTCCACGTGTATCATACGCGTCCATTTTTAGTGACAACATATAAATACTGATTGCAGCAATAATTGCAACTAACGATATGTATAGAAGCTTTTCAAAACGAGTAAACTTTACAACGACTTGCTTCTTTACAGTCTTTTGTTTTGGTGCCGCATTCGGGACGCTTTGCGGCTCTGCCATTTGCTGTTGGTACGGTTCATAAATTCTTTCTACAGCCATAATTATCTCACTAGCTCCTTTACTTTAATATTTCTGCGACTCGAAGTTTTGCACTTCTTGCACGATTGTTATCTTCTAAATCCGAATCACTCGCCACAATTGGTTTGCGATTGACACGTTTCAACTTAGGTGTGTATGCCTCTGGAACGACTGGTAAGCCTCTCGGTACGTCAGGTCCTTTCTCATACTCTTGAAACATCTGCTTACATAAGCGATCTTCTAAAGAATGGAAAGTAATGACTGAAATGCGTCCGCCGACTTTCACACGTTCGATAGCTTGTTCTAATGCATCTTCAAATGCAGCCAATTCATCATTTACTGCAATGCGAATCGCTTGGAATACACGTTTCGCCGGATGACCGCCTTTGCGTCGTGCTTTAGCCGGGATACCCTCTTTAATACATTCCACAAGCTCTAAAGTTGTCGTGATAGGTTGTGTTTCGCGTCTTGCTTCAATTTTACGTGCAATTTGTTTTGAGAACTTCTCTTCACCGTATCGGAAAAAGATTTTAACCAAATCTTCGTATGACCACTCATTAACGACTTCATACGCTGATAACGCTTGTGTCTGATCCATTCTCATATCAAGTTTCGCATCGTGATGATAACTAAAGCCTCGTTCAGGCACATCAAGTTGTGGACTTGAAACGCCTAAATCATACAAAATACCATCAACCTTTTCGATTCCTAAATCATCCAAAATTTGATTTAAGTGTCTAAAATTACTATGTACAAAAGTGACTTTATGCAAGTCATCTTGTAGCTTTTCTTTCGCATGTTCAATCGCCGTTGTATCCTGATCAATCGCAATCAATCGCCCTTGATCAGACAGCTGACTGAGAAGGTATTGCGCATGTCCAGCACCACCAAGCGTACAATCGACGTAGACACCGTCTTCTTTGATATTCAGTTGATCGACTGTCTCTCGTAGTAAAACACTTATATGATGAAACACGCCAAAACCTCCGATATATTAAAAATCAAAATCAATTAAATCTTCTGCAATTGCTTCAAAGTTCTCTTCAGATTCATCGTAAAAATCATTCCATGTCGCACGATCCCAAATCTCAATACGGTTTGAAACACCGATAACGGTACATTCTTTATCGAGATTCGCATATTCACGCAACTTTGCCGGAATATTTATACGTCCTTGCTTGTCAATTTCCACTTCAATGGCACCGGAGAAGAACATACGCATAAATTTACGCGCATCACGTTTAGTCATAGGTAAGGTTTTCATTTTGTCTTCTATCGTTTGCCATTCCTCAAGTGTATAACCGAACAAACATTTATCAAGGCCTCGTGTGATAATGAAACGTTCATTTAAGTCATAACGAAACTTAGACGGAACAATCATACGCCCTTTTGCATCAAGCTTATTTTCATATTCGCCCATGAACATTTCTTCTCACCTCACCTTATTTATAATTTACCACATCTCACCACTATCCTCCACTAATTCTGTAAAAATCATCAAATTTTATCTAAAAAATAAAAAAAGAGGATCATCCGCATATAGCGAATCATCCTCAAAAGCTTGATATATCTATAGTTTCACGATTATTTGATCAAAAGTGTAGCGAAGTGGAGGGAAAGTGGTGGACGCATACATATCCAGCCCATTTTCATTCAATAATTGCAGTGGATTCCACACACGTTCTTGTAAGCCACCCATTGGATGCAACGTCTCTCCCAGAACTTTAAAATGGCGCATACTAATCGCATTCTCACGTGCAATATTATTTAAATAGCGATTTTTCAAATAGCTGTATTGATACATTTGAATGCCATGATTTTTCTTCAATAAGTTACGGTTATCTTCTGTATCTGACATTTCTTCTGTTAACGTCTCATAAAAGGCTTGTTGTTTGTGTAACATTTCTTCAATTTGTTCAAGTACAACATCAGACGCTTGTGCACGAACGAAACGTTGACGCGCTGAATCCACACCAGACACCATCACTTCTTCTAGTGTTAATTCATATTGATTTAGCAACTTCTCAGTTTGTGCCGATACATACGTAATACGCATACGTGGCAAGACGATTGGCATTTGTACATCAAACAGCTTGAAAACATCTCGTAACTCTGCCCAGTATTTAATCTCACTTGGGCCGCCAATAAAAGCAACCGTATTAAACACCCATTCTTGCATTAATGGACGTGTTACAACGTTATTTGAAAAACGTTCCGGTTCCGCTTCAACGAGCGACAACAATTCCGTTTCCGTATACGTACGTCCACTTTTACTCAACTTAAATACACCATTCTCGAAAGTGAGTAGTTGGCGTTGCCCCTCTTCATGCAAGAATAAATGCACATTCGTGTCCGTTTGAATCATCTGTGCTAGTCCCGCTTCAGTCGTTTGACGTTGTACATCACGAAATGCATGATCCACATCGTTATGACGTTGAATTAACTGTTCAAATAACGGTTTTTCCAACTTTCTCAGTGACGCGTGCTGAGCATCAATCAGTAAAATACCTTGCGCACCAAAACAACGTTGGACTATATGTTTAAAACAATCTACCCAAGTTTCTGACTGTTCAATGATACGTTCCACTTCATCAAATAAAGTTTTAGAATGTGGTGTTTCAGGTAATGACGCAAAAAACTGCGCCAATACATCGCGTAGCGCTTCTTTATCCGGCGTATAACGTGAAACCGTTGTTTCCGGCGGCGTCATCGTATGGTATTTCACTTTATTCAGTTGACCTACACGCTGATTCATTGCGTATGTATGGTTCACTTCATCAAAGTCATGGTCTTCTCCTGCAATCCAAAACACCGGCACAACAGGTTGATTATATTCAGCAGACAACGCATCCGCCTTTGTTAAAATGGATAAAATTTTATGAAACGTATACAGCGGCCCTGTAAACAATCCAGCTTGTTGCCCACCAATCACGACTTTAGCCCCTTCTGATAAGGCTTTAATATTCTCTTTTTGGGTGTCTGTGAGCATTAAATCTGACATATAATCACGAATCACATCGGCAACAACTGCCTCTCTCCCATTGTTCTGATGCGCCATACGTCGGTCATAGCTTTCAGTTTGATTAGGATCATAGGTATAAAATTGTAAAATTTGCGCATTATGATTCGTGTAGTCTTTAATAAACGAATCCGACTCATTCATCGTGATATTTAAACACTCCATGCTCATATCTCCTTAACTAGTATTCGATATCAGTATAATGGTTATACAAGCATCTGACAATTTAACGGCTTACTTCAATAACTTTCAGAATTGCGTTATAATGGAAGAAAGAGAACAAAGGGGGTCATCACATGGCAAAAGTAACACATCTTGATATCAATTATAAGACAGAAGAACTATTTGAAGCATTCCGTAAAGACTTCGGCAACAAAGATCTTTACCTTGTTAATGAACTGCATGGGGAAATGATTGATGCAAGCTCCGACTCTCCATTTTATGGTATTTACGTTGGAGAAAAGCTTGTTGCACGTATGGCGTTGTATCGTAAAGGAGAAGTTGAAGAAACGTACTTCCCTGATTACGAAGATTACCTAGTCGTTTGGAAGTTAGAAGTACTCGAAGCCTATTGGAACAGAGGATATGGCTCAGCATTACTTGAATATGCGAAGTCACTCGGTCACCCAATTAAAGCAATCGCTCGTTTCGAATCAAAAGGCTTCTTCATCAAAAACGGCTTTGAAGATTTAAACGCCAAGAATGATGATGGTCACGATATTCTTGTTTGGGCACCAGAAAGCGAATAGTAATGATGAATGCCGCTAGGTTGAGACAAACGCCTGCTTTTGGGACACCGATTGTCGGTTTCCCAGAGCATAAAGTCATGATGTCTTAGCTTCGTGGCATTTTTACGCGCTCTACTGCTTTTTAAGATTCAAACACGAAAAAGCTAGAGTACATCTCTCAATGCAACTCTAGCCCATCATTTATATTTTTAAAGGGAGATTAACCGAAAAATCCTGAAATAAAGTCAATGCCTTGCGCTACAATGTTCGCAATACCTGTTCCCATTGATAACCAGTCTTGGTCCAATCCTGCTTGTACTGTATCTTTAATTGTATTAATAATTTCTGTCATAGTATACACCTCTCGTTTATTTTAATCATTGACACTTCGTATATTTAGCCGAAGAATCCTGAAACAAAGTCAATACCTTGTGCTACGATGTTAGCAATGCCTGTTCCCATTGATAACCAATCTTGATCTAATCCTGCTTGTACTGTGTCTTTAATTGCGTTAATAATTTCTGTCATATCGCTGTACACTCCTTAAGTAAGATAGTTTCAAAACAAATCACTATGTATGATGACTTCGTTTTGTTAATTACACTATAGCTTATCCTTTTCATCTTATGTTGAATCATTCTTAACTCATCATATTTCATGCCTAACTGTATTTTTGACAGACAATTTCTAACAGTTACGATGCCCAACTGTTCAACTTCCACAAATAAAAAAGCGAAGCCGCCTACTGTAATAGATTGCTTCGCCTATTTTATATTCATTTATTAGGATGTTTACCCACTAAAAATAATGTTAATAATGAAGTCATTATACCTACACATGCCGAATACATTAATTTGTAAAGAAATCCATCAGGGACAGGGACAAAATACAGTGCCGTACTTAAAACTAACATAAGTATGATACTAAATTTAATCGCATAAAGTAGTCTGCTCATCACTATCACCCTTATTGATAGCCCCACACTTGCGCTACAAGTAGATACTGGCCTGTCGCATCTGGCTGAGACTTGAATTTGATATTTTAACCACAAGTTTATCTCACTTTTCGAATGTCATGCTAAATAATGCCTAACTCATTATAATCCGTGCTTAACTGTGTTATAGACGCCTTGCATTGAACAGTTAGGCTGCCTAATTGTTGGATAAGTTACATCATAAACGGATGACCTCAGTAAGTTATTTCGCTCATTGGTATACATCATTAGCCTTGTCTACGAGAGCCATCCTTTGTCCATTGCTTTACGCCATGCATCGAATCGATTTTCTGCATGCAGTTTTTCAATAATAACCGATGTGTAGTTGCGGATCGTGCCGTTAGATAAGTAGAGTGTTTCAGCAATTTCTTTACTCGTCAGCCCTCTGCCAATCTCCTTCAACACAAGTTGTTCTTTCTCTGTTAATGGGTTTTTGTATTGTAATAGTGACGTCATTAAAGATTCACTGTATTCTTTTTGACCCGCCATCACATTGTGAATCGTTTGCGCTAAATCATCAACAGAACGTTCTTTTAATACATAGGCATCGACATCGTTGACAACTGCACGTTCAAAGTAACCTGGTCGCTTAAAAGTCGTTACAATAATGACTTTCGTTGGTAATCCAGCATCTTTAATCGCCTGCGATACTTGTAACCCTGACATTTTAGGCATTTCTACATCTAATATCGCAACATCTGGTCGCTGATCTTGAATCACTTTTAACGCCGCTTCGCCATCTGCAACATCTGCTAAAACATTAATATCATCACGTAGCTCAAATAGTTGCACCATTGCTTTTCTCAACATTTCTTGATCTTCTGCTATTACAATTGAAATCATTTGCATTCAGTCCCTTTTGAAAATGTTATAACTATACGCAACCCTTTTTCTAAATTTTGAACATCAAACACGCCATCCAATGCTTGGACACGCTGACGAATACTTTTAAAATCATCTTGTGTGATATGCGTCATACCGACACCATCATCTTCAAATATGAAAATCATTTGACTACCGTCTTCTATCATTTGCCCGGTTACCGTTTTAGCCTTCGCATGCTTAATCACATTATTCACCATCTCACGCAAAATCATCGCTAACGTTGCTTGTATTGTAGGCTGCAGTGATTGAGTACTTTCCGCATGTTCAAATTGAAATGTTATATTCGCATTTTCTAACAAAATCGCCATCGTCTGTACTTCTTCTTCAAATGACTGAAACTTCACATCTTCCACGATAGCACGTACTTTTACGAGTGCGTCCCGTGATAATTGATGAATACTTGCTAGCTCTTCCCTTGCTTGATCCACCCGTTTATTCTCTAACAATTTCGTTGCTAACTCTGACTTGATACTCAAACTCGCAAAAATATGTCCAAGCGTATCATGCAAATCTTGACCAATTCTATTTCTTTCGTAATCAGCAATTAACATATTGATATGTGCATTCTTCTTCATCAGTTCATCTTTCAACTTTTGCGTTTTCACACTGCTAAAGTTCGCCATCGTCATCCCGAGTAATACAATAAGTATCGCCAACATCATAACCCATAATGATGGGTATCTTACCGTTATAATTGCAAATGAGAACAGCATCGCACTGACATAAAGCTGCATTTCTAATGATTTATATGTCACACGCAACGCAAAAGGCAAAATAAATGCTGAATAGAAATAAAAGTAAAAATAATAGCCATCAAAAAAATAAATAAAATAAATAATACCTACATAATGCATGAGCAGTATTAATCTTCTTAGTAAGATATTGTGCGACATATCACGGTAACACAACAACACATACCCTAGAATAAACTGAATCGTCACTAAAACACCTAGCCACAACGGCCCAGAAGACTGCATCATACTTAAGCTAAGTATCGGGAAAATACAATAAACCATATTGACAGTTGCGATTGGATTTTGCTTTATTTTTTCTAAAAACATTATGCGAGATCACTTCCGTTTTTTACGAATGCCATACGTTATCATTAAAAATAGTATAACGTATGCAATTAAAACACAACAAGATACAATATGCACCTTGCTTTCTTCAACATACACTTGTGCCAGTTCTTTAATGTGATATGTTGGCATGACATAGGCAATTTTTTGTAACCATTGTGGAAATTGATCTACAGGGAACCAAAGTCCACTAATCATCGCTAAAACGAGATACACTAAATTTGCGATATGACTCGCATTTTCAATATCACGTATTTGTGCAATCAATATACCTAGTGATAATAACGTACTTGCACCAAGCCATAAGAAAATGCCGGATACGATCCATTTATCTAATGAGAGTGAGACCCCTTTGTACACATGTCCTGTCACAAACAATAAAATAATGGCCACACAAAATAACAACATAATTTTCATTGTTTTTCCTAAATAGTATGAAGACGGCGATAAAGGCGTTTTGAATAAGTTTTTTTGCCAACCTGTTTGCTTGTCTTTAATCAAATCAATTGGAAAGGTTAACAGACAAAAGCTACTCAAACTAAATACCGCCATACTGAACATATATTCTTTATAAAATTTTGCCTCATAAGACTCAGGTAATTGAATAATCGTTGTAAAAATGATGTAAAAGATAATCGGTAATAAGATAGATAATACAAGTGATATGCGCTTTCTCGTTAAAAGTAACAATTCATGTTTAAAATATGCCCAAATCATTGCAGTGCCTCCTCTTCTTCATCAGCTGAAAACAAAGTATCTAACAGCGAAGATTTCGATATTTCAATTTGGTTTAAATCAATATGATGTGCAATGAGTAGTTGGATTATCGGCGTCACATCTGTTGTGACAACAAGATAACCTTCTTGATTGTCATTAGCTGAGCTGACACTTTCCATTTTCGCTATTTCCGAAATAATCTTGTCATCTACATAAGGTAACTGAATATGTGTTGCCATCTGCTGATAACGAATTTGATGCGGTGTACTATCTATTTTAAGTCGACCTTGATCAAGCACGACAACACGATCCGCCATCCTTTCAACTTCTTCAATATAATGCGACGTATATAATATTGTCTTTCCTTGTCGTTTCATTTCCTCAATGAGTTGCCAAAAATGTTGACGTGTTTCTGTATCCATCGCACTTGTCGGTTCATCGAGTATCATTAGGCGTGGATTCCCCATAATTGACAACGCAAAATCTAATAGTCTTGCCTCTCCACCTGACAAATTTGAAGCATATTGATTTAACTTTTGTTGGTTAAAACGTGTCACACGTTGAAACATTTCAAACGACATACTGTTTTTATAAAATGTCCGATACAGCTGAAACAATTCTTTAACTTTAACGTATTCAGGAAAAGATGTTTTCTGATACAAAATCCCAATATGTTGTTTATCTCGTAAATTATGCTCGCTCTTAACTGCGCCACTACTCGCATGTAAATTACCAATCAAGACATCAATAAGTGTTGATTTCCCTGCCCCATTGGGTCCAATCAGTGCCATACACGTTCCTTCATTCAATTGAAAGGAAACATTATCTAACACTTTTTTCTCGCCGTATACCTTTGTAATCTGCTGAACTTCAATCATCAACGCCACCTACTTTCAACTGTTTATATATAGTTTAAGTTGTGCGTATATATAAGGGCAGTCGCATTTGTCATGAATATCATGTGACAAATGTCATTTTATGCTTGCACATATTTTATAAAAATAATTGCCGTTCGATTTACATGGTGCTATAGTTACATCAAAAAGAACCGAGGCGCAGACATGTCTTTCTTTAAACAACCTATTCGACTTTATTTCAGTTTGTTTATTGCGACTACAATGATAGGATCCATTTTGTTATCACTCCCCTTTACAGGGCGTAAACCTATTTCCTTTATTGATGCCATGTACGTGGCAACGAGTGCCTTTACCGTAACAGGCCTCTCAACTGTTGACGTTACAACACAATTCAATATATGGGGCGACATCATCATTATGCTACTTATTCAAATTGGCGGCATGGGGATTATCACTGTTTCTATGATGTTATTAGTAATGACACAACAACATTTATCGTATAAAAATAATAAGCTATTAAAACTACAATTCAATATAGATGATATCGGTGTGTTCCAACATTTAATTGGACTCATTTTTTATTTCACATTATTTTTTGAAACGTTAGGTACAATTTTGTTAGCATTTGAATTCGTCCCAACATTTGGCTGGTCTAAAGGGCTATTTATGAGCCTTTTCACATCTGTATCTGCTTTTAATAACGCAGGCTTCTCTCTTTTTCCAGATAGTCTGATGCAGTATGTAAACCAGCCAGCCGTTAACTTAATCGTCGCCTTTCTAATTATTATGGGTGGAATTGGTTATATCGTCCTTTACGACTTGATAACAACACGCAGAATTAAAAAACTGCAGTTGCATAGTAAAGTCACAATCATCATGACGTTGCTATTGTTAGTTATAGGTACAATTTTATTTTTTGTATTGGAACAAGGTCATTCACTTAAAGGACTTTCATTTGGCGAGCAATGGTTAGCTGCATTTTTTCAATCTACTAGTGCACGAACAGCAGGATTTAATACAGTAGATATGCAGATGATTTCTCCAAGCACAATGATCATGATGATGTGCTTAATGTTTATAGGTGCAGGTCCAATTAGTGCGGCCGGTGGGATTAAAGTCACGACCTTTGCCGTCGTTATTCTTTTTGTTGTTTATGAACTTAGAGGACAACAACAAATTCACATATTAAATCGTTCTATCGACAACAAGCAAGTACACAAAGCATTGGCAGTTACATTATCCGCTATTACTTTTGTGCTACTCATTATTTTTGGCTTTACATTGACACAACCTAACTTGTCATTAGCAGATATCGCCTTTGAAGTCGTATCAGCATTTGGTACAGTTGGATTATCTACGGGCATCTCCGCTAGTTACGGAACATTGAGCAAAATATTAATTATTATGACAATGATTGTTGGGAAAGTTGGCGTGTTAAGCTTGCTTATGCTATTTCAAAGAGAATCTAAAGTCCATTATCGCAATGCCAAAGGGAATTTATTTATGTAGTAAGAAAATGGAAGAATTAAAGAGCGTAATAAGTTAATATACTTATTTTCAAACAAAATATCTTTGTATATTATTACGCGCAACACAAAGTAACATTCTGTATGTAATTGTGTTAAAATACAACCGAGCAAGTTAAGTGGATGGTGGCTATCCAAGTATAAAGGAGGTGGTGCCTATGGTGCCATTACTCAAAATCTTTAGAAAGGAGACGCCCCTATGGTAACAGTTGCGGAAGCACTATGCCTTATGATAAGTTTCGGCTCATTTGTCGTCACTCTTCTAGGGTTGGTGATCGTAATCATAAATGTAGCCATAAAAAAATAACCATCTAGCTTATACTTTGGTTAGTAACTAGATGGTTTTTACCATTTAACAAAGCCACCGTCTTTTTAACGGGCTCTTTCGGGGCATGTTCCAGCATGTCCCTTTTCATATTTAATGTATCATAAGCTTTGGGCTAAATCAACATCTTGATTTGATTCTATGAATGATACATTAGGTCTTATGACAAGTTTAGGCTCATTTGTCGTCACTCTTCTAGGGTTGGTGATCGTAATCATAAATGTAGCCATAAAAAAATAACCATCTAGCTTATACTTTGGTTAGTATCGATGGCTATTTTTTATGCTATTAATATTAGTCACCGTCTTTTTAACGGGCTCATTAGAGACATGTTCCCGCATGTCTCTTTTCATACTTAATATATCATAAGCTTTGGGCTAAATCAACATCTTGATTTGATTCTATGAATGATATATTAGTTTTTATGATAAGTTTCGGCTCATTTGTCGTCACTCTTCTAGGGTTGGTAATCGTAATCATAAAAAATAACTATCGCTAACTTTGATAGGTACGATAGTCATTTTATAAAATATAACCAGTCACCGTCTTTTTAACGGACTCACTAGAGACATGTTCCCGCATGCCCTTTTCATATTCAATGTATCATAAGTTTTGAGCTAAATCAACATATTAATTTAATTTCGAAATTTATATAAAGTAAATTAATCAAGTTAAGGATTCTTCCCATGTTGTATTTTACCTAATTAATTAAGTAAATCCCAAAAAGTACTATCCTTCTTTTTGATATAACAAATCAATTTATCAGAGTACTTGTTAAACATTTTACACCACATTATATCATAATTAAAACCATGTTTATTTTTAAACTAAAATGTGCTAGAATACAATTGTGATGTAACCTCAGTACTATTTATCACTCTATTTACACTAGCAACAGTGCATTTATCTCCTTTTTTCCAACCATGTGTTAATCACTTCATATCTTAGGTTAGCTTAATTAGAAGTTTCATCTGTCATCCATTTCTTTAGAAGTCTTATTACATTACGTGCCACGAAACACAATAATATTCACTGTTATACTGCTTATTACATTTTACAAGTTAACATGCCTACCCTCTCACTTCACACAATGTATGTGAATGAAATCAAAAAGATTGGAGGACAAGTGATGAAAGACTTAGACTTAAATAGTTTAGAAGAAATCCATGTTAAAGCATTGATTAATGAATTGAAATATCTAGAAAATTTTATAAATGAAAGAAAACTACAGGAATCAGTTGTATCTAGAATTAATGAAAGACAAGATGTAGTAAGTTTTAGACTTGGTATAAAATATTTCATTGTTCTAAAAAGAGGGAATATCGAAAAGGACAGATTTTCTATTTCACTTATTTTTAAAGATACACACCATGTTTTAGTTAGAATTGATGTTAATGGTGGTATACATAAAAATCCAGATGGTACAACTGCCCCCAAAAGTCATATTCACATTTACAGCAACACTCATGAGAAAAAAGATAGATATGTATATAAAATAAGCCCAAAAGATTTCCCTGAGCTATATAACTTGTATAGTGCCTATCACTCATTTTTGGCTTATAATAATATACAAAGTATTAAATAAAGGAGGCGTATGAATATGGCGACATTCAATGCTGTTTTATTGAAAAAAGAGTACGTAACTTGGTACGAAAAAGAATTAGAATTTTCCGATTTGTCTAGTAATACAGTTCGCATAGATACACCATTTAAAGATAGCGCCTTAGATAACATAGTCATATACGCTCTATATGATCAGTCTAGTAACACTATCACTTTAAGTGACGATGGATATACTATATTCGGGTTAGAGCGTAATGGCATTTTTATAAACAAATCTAAAGAACGTAAAAAAGCATTCGAGGAACACCTTTCTGCATACGGCGTTATGTATAACCATTCAACAGATGATATTTTCATAAAAACAAATTATAAAAACTTCAATCTGTCCAAACATAATTTATTACAGTGCCTTATTTTTATCAATGATATGTATGTTCTCTCAAAGTCCAGAGTGCAAAATATATTTTCAGAATCAGTGGCATCTAAATTAGATGAACATAATATATCATATGGAAGAGACCTACCTATCATAGGCACAAGTGGCATTGTTCATAGTTTTGATTTCTTTATCAGTGCTAATAAAAATCAAAAAGAAAAGTTTATTAACGTGATTTCAAATCCTAATAATTCAATGGTCATAAAATCAAAACTAACAGATGCTATGCAAGCAAGAAAAATAAAAAGACATAGACCTAATGAATTTGTGTTCATTTTAAATGATGCTAAAGAAATTAATATCCAAAACGAAAAATTTCTTAATGAAAATGAAATCAATACTATTAATTATAGTGAGCTAGACAGTAAAATAGAATACTTAATAAACTAAAGTTGATTTTTGCGGTGGGATAGCATATGCAGTCTCGCTTTTTATTGTTCAATGATAGATCGCTAATTGCATTATATATGAGGATATAAAGTCAGATGAGCGTTATTTATTTATACTCATCGCTTAGGAAAACATAAAAAAGATGCAAGCTCAGCATGTCGGAAAAATATTTCCTGACACTTATTTGACGCTTACACCTTCGAAATGTTGATAAGTTCATATAATTTAACGTCCTGGGAGGGATTCGAACCCCCGACCGATGGCTTAGAAGGCCATTGCTCTATCCAGCTGAGCTACCAGGACAAGTAACACAAAATTCATTATAACCAACTCTAATCAATAAATCAACAGATCACTGAATAAATTTCTTTCCATTTGACTTATATCAAGCAATATTACAACAATATGCGTTATGATAAATCCACTGTAAAAAATTTATATGAATCAAATTAATAGCGTTTAGATTGAAGCACGCTACACTTTCGATACATATAAGGTACTCTTTGTGTTTTTGTGGTGGTTAAAGGAAGTGCTTTATTTTCAATAATATCTATAACAAAGACCCGATTAAATGTTTTTGGCACTAAATCAGGTCTTTCTCGTTAAAAAGATACTTATTCTTTTCGTTTTCCTACTAAAAACCAAAATACGAGAAATGTTAAAATAGTTGCACTTAAAGAAAAAATAAATGAACCAAAAATACTCACTGGAGACGGAAGTAAATAACGCAGAGTGGAAAATACTAAAGCAAATGTCAAACCAAATTTACATGCATAAATAACTCTATCCATAAAAATCACCCTTATTGATATCCCTAGCCATTGCTTGTTAAAACATACTTGCCTGCAACATCTTTTTGAGATTTTTAGTTATCTTAGTTTTAATGAATATTGTGGCTTAGATAAAAACAGGACTGGAAACTATGTTCCAGTCCATTATCTCTGTAATAATTGCTTATTTTGCAAATGTGTCCACTAAACCTTTAATTAATTTTACAATACCTAAAATGATACTTGCCCAAGTCATGATTGTAACCTCCTCTTTGTTTTTCTTAATTCTATTGTAATGGAAACATATGTATATATGAGGATTCTTGCGTAACTCATCATATTCTATTCAAAACTGTTACCAAATAAAAAATGGAAAACAGTTAGGCATGCTTATCTGTAAATACATCCCCCGCTTCATTAGTAAAACTTAGCTATTTGCATATTTAAGTTTATACTACGGATTCACACTCACTTAAATTTCATAAACTTTTATATTTATTGTTATTATTTATTTCGGTATATCAATTTAGCAAGAGATACTTGATCAGACATTTCTTGTGATTCCGTTAAAAAGACAGTGACTATTTATAGTTGAAAATAACCATCTAACTTGTCAAGGTAAAAAAGGGCCCCAGTCACTAGAACTGAGGTCTTTTTCTTTGTGTATTATTTTTGTGATGATTTACGACGGAATCCGAAGAATGTTGCAACACCTGCAAGTAATGCCATAAGTCCTGCTAGCATACTATTTCTTTGTTCTTGACCTGTATTTGGTAACATAGCCATATTATTAGTTGTGCTTGTTGGCTGAGCCACAGCATTTGTTTCCATATCATTTGTAACAACATTTCCTGTACTCATCTGTTTCACGTTCAAACCAGTTTTACCAACAGTATATTTTGGCATAGTAACTTTTTCACCCGTTGGTAATGTTACATTAACATTTGTAGATGATGTGTTTGTTGCCATGTAACCTGGCTTATGATTACTTGTACCCGTTACAACTGGTTTTTCATTGACCGGTTTCACTGTTGGTTTTGTTGTATCAACAGGTTTATTATTAGTTGGCTTATTTGTATTAGTTGGTTTTGTTTCTTCTTTACCTAGCAATTTATCTAATGCTTTTTGTGCATCAGTTTTATTCTTCATTGCTTCAGCAAGATCTTTTTCAGCTTGAGCTAATGCTTTATTGTTTTTCTCAACAAGTACTTTTGCGTCTGCAATTGCTTTTTGTTTCTTAGCTTGATCTGCATTAATTAACGCACGTTGTTCTTTTAAATTAGTAATTAAGTTTTCTGTTTTTGCAATCTCATCATTATAAGATTTAATTTGAGACTCCAAATTAGCTTTTTCTTTATTTAATTTAGCTAATTCATTTTTAATTGCACCTGATTTGTCAATTGTTTCTGTTGTAACATATTTGAAAGTTTTCTTAGGTACGAAATAAATTTCTTTACCATCAATACGATACTCCAATGTATCTCCGACTTTAGTTTCCGTGATCTTATTGTAAATTTCTTTATCCCAAGTTTGAACGTTCATTACTGCGAGGAACTGATAAAGATATTCACCATCACCATATTCTACAGTCGCAAAACCAATGTCCCCATCAATTCCAAGTAAATTTGATCGATGGCCATAACCATATTCAGCGTTATTATAATCTGAGAACCATGATAATAACATATAATAAGCTAACTCTTCATCTGAATAAGGATTTTCAGTGAAAGTAAAAGATCGAGCTAAGTTTTCTGCTCCTTGATACTGATCTTTACCAGGTAACTCAGTATAATGAGCTCTATAGTTGGCTGCAGATTCATCTGCTCTCGCTTTTGAAAATGCTTGTACAGCGGGGTCCTTTGATAATGTTACGCGACCCGGTAAACCATTAATACGTTTTAACTCATTTAAATAATCAACGAAAATTTGACCTACTCGTTCTGAATTAGGAACATACTGGTCTTTATTTGCAGGCAATTTAACAATCTGAGGAGTACCCGAGTACTTCACATCTTCTGCCCATTTATGAGTATGAATTTTTTCATGATCAGTTGGTACGTCAGAAGTATGAGTAACTGCTTCTTTTACTTCAGGTTTATAATTTTTAAGTTGTTGTTCTTTTTGTGTAATTTCTGCTTGTTTTTTGTCCAGTTGAATTTGAGCTGTTGAAGCTTTAGATTTCGTGTTATTTAATTTTTTTGTTTCATCCGCGATTTGCTTATCAACTTGTTTTGTTGATTTTGTTCCAATCGCTTTTGCATCAGTAAGTGCTTTGTCAGCATTCGTTTTCTCAGCGAATGCTTTATCACGAACCACTTGTGCTTCATTGACTTCAGCTGTCGCTTGGTTTAAATTTGTTTGTGCTTTTTCAATTTCTTGTTGTTTTAATTCTTCTGGAGATAATTTAGGTTGGGCAGGTTCTGCATTTGTTGGCTGTTCTGTAGGTTGTTCTGGATTAGCTGCTTCATCAGTAGTAACAGGTGGTTGATCCATTGTAACACTTTCGTTGGATGGTTGCTCTGATGTTTCAGATTCATCTTGATTATCTACTGTATCAGTTGTCACTTCGTCTGCTTGCATGCCATCTACTTGATTTGACTGATTTTGAGATGTTTCTTGGTTGTTAAGCTGGTTATCTTCGGCTGATGTTTCTTCTGCGGCTTTTGCGACTTGTCCTCCTGCTAATAACGCAGATGCTGCTACCCCTGTAATAAGTGTTCGTATAAATAATTTTTGTGACATCTAAATGTCCCCTTTCGTCATTGAATGATTTTATATATTTTTACATTCAACCTATCAGTTGTTCTGTTAATAGATTGAAAGGAAAAATGCTTCACACTTCTTTGATTCATTGCCATTAATGTTGACTTATCACTGTACATTATCGCCCTGTCATTCCAAACAGATTGTTTTTATAAAACGTGTAATATTTTATTGCAACTCAAAAAAATCAAAATATTACGATTTTTAATTTTAAATAATTTAAATTTCTAGCAACAATGTCATCGTTCTTTAGAAGCGTTGTAACATTTCATTTATTAAACTAAAAAATGTTACAACACTTCTTAATACTTATTTAATTAATCTACTTTAGTGAATTCTAAATCACCCTCTTCACCTTTTGGGGCTTCAAGAATCAATTTATCACCTTTCACTGTGTAACTTGTTTCGTGTTTCTCACCATCTATGTCAAAAACAATGTGCTCATTTTCTTGATCAATTGTTCCATCAAATGATACATTCGCTTTAACACCACTCTCGTTGAATGTCATGGAAAGTGTTGCCTTGTCACTTTTAGTATCTAGTTTAAGCTGTGTATCCATTCTGTCATTTTTACCTTCATATGTTCCATCTAATTTGTTTCCACATGCTGCAAGTAAAACCATCATCAATAATGATAATGCTATTAATTTTTTCATTAATTGTTCCTCCCTGATTGATTAATCTGTCATTTATTTTCAAATAGATTTTCAAAAGATGATAAAGTCGCCGGATTACTTGTTCGATATGATACTCTTTGACCGATAATATCCAAGTCATCGGTTTCAATTAGATCTAAATGCGTCACTTTACCAATCTTCTTGTTGTAAGTGATGACTTCTCCAAGTAAGAATGTCCCTACAATTTTTTGTTCAAAAAGTACCACGACATATTTCACGTCATCTAAACGTTTTGGTGATACTTTCCATCCCCCTTTAATTCTCTCTAACATTTCTTCTTTATTATCAGGCTTTTGACCAGTTAACTTTAAAATTAATAGGTCCTTCATAACACCCTCTCCTTACACACCCATTAGTAATCTTTTAAATTACTTCATCATTTTTTCATTATTGCAATACATATTTATATTAACATATAAGTTAAAATACGAATATAGTATTCATCAAATTTGCCAGTCTAAATTTGAACTTTTTAGGAAGCTACCTTCTAATTCTATCGGTACTTGTATAAAAAAACGTGCTGTACACGAAATGAAAGTAAGTAACACTTTCAAAACGCATACAGCACGCTCGAAATTATACAATGTAAAAAACGCAACCCTGTTTTTTAATAACAGCGATTGCGCAATCAAACTATTTTTCTGCTTCACCAAATAAATTACTTTCAGATGACAGTGTTGCTGGATTACTTGTTTTATAATCCACGAACTGTCCAATATATTTCGCATACGTATCATCTTCTAGTAATTCTAAATTTTCCACTCTACCTGTAGAACGATTGTATTTGAATTCATCACCTAATCTATATGTTGCAACTACTTCTTGTAGTACTAATACAACAACATAATCTACATCATCCAATCTTTTTGGAGATATTTTCCATTTCCCTGTTACTCTCTCTTTGAATTCATTATCAGCTTCATCATGTTCTTTCGATAACTTGATAACTAAAATATTTTTCTTATCATCCATCGTTATCCCTCCTTCACACCAGAAATAAACAAAATGAATTAGTGATTTATACAATTAATTCATATGAATGTTATCATAAATTTGCCTTAAAGTAAATAAATTAGAAGTATTGATACGCTTAGAACGCGCTAGCTTTAAGGGCAAAAAAATGAAAGAGCAAGCGAAACTGATCAGCTCGCTCACTCTTTCATGTCTTCCTATTCTGTTTTCAAGTTGTTTATGACTTTTTTGATGATAATAAAGCAATCAATGAATCAATCACATAGTAGGCTGCGATAGTTAATGCGAATAAGCCTAATACATAATTCGACATGATTTTAATTTTAGTTTTGCTCATATTTGTCATGATGCTCACCTTAAAATAAGAATTAATCTTTGGTTCTTACGTTGCCTTATAACGATCGTTTTCTTGATTAATACATACTTCTACCTGATTTTGTTGGTACAACTTCTTGAATTGCATCCCAATGTTCCACAATCTTGCCTGCTTCAAAACGGAAGAAGTCCATTGTCACGTATTCTTTATTATCTGGTGCTCCCCATGTTTGATGCGTATGGAGTGACACTAAATCTTCTTCGCCAACAATGCGTAAAAATTCAATTTGCTTATCTGGACAATACGCGTGCATTTCTTCAAAATAGTCGATAAATCCTTGTTTGCCATCTTCTACAGCAGGATTATGTTGAAAGTAATTGTCCCCAACATATTTTTCAATGGCCAAGCGTGGATTGCCTAAATATGCTGTCTCATAAAAATTTTTAGCTGTTTCTTTATTTTTCTCAATACTCATGTTTCAGATGCTCCTTATCCTTTTATTTCGATACTTTCAATCGTTTGATGATGACGATTTCTAAAGTTAATAATGCCTTTGTTACCATCATATTGAATTTCTGCATACGTTTCTTCAATATTGCTACGAGATTGTGAAATACTGCCGGGGTTGATGACGTGTACACCGTTTATGTTCTCGTAACGTGCAACGTGTGTATGCCCGTATAATGCAAATTGTGCACGGTGTTGTCGTGCTTGATCTGCTAGTCTTTCTCTTGAACCATTCACACCGAAAAGATGACCGTGCGTTAAAAATAAGCGTACGTTATCAAAGGTTACACGGTCTGTTTCTGGGAATTCCGGATAAAAGTCCATGTTGCCTTTGACACGACGATACAAGCTTAACTCGGTATCATCATATTTGAATTCTGAATCACCGAGATGAAAAAAGCCGTCTGCATCTTGATGTTGTTCATAAATATCATATAGAATACCTGTTTCTGAGTGATTGTCACTCACTGCTATCCATTTTTTCATGCTTACTCATCACCTTGAATAAATGCTTGTAATTGATCGATTGCGCGACGTCGATGGCTGATTTTCGCTTTTTCTTCGGCTGTCAACTGTGCCATTGTTTTATTTTTATCAGGTACATAAAAAACTGGATCATAGCCAAAGCCATTTTCACCGTTGCGTTGTAAGGTAATTTCGCCATCAACTGTCCCTTTAAACGTATGTGTTTCGCCTTCAGCTGTTGTCATGCTAATAACACATACAAAACGTGCATCGCGCGCTTGAATTCCTTCTAATTTCTCTAATAGTTTATCGATATTGGCATCATCACTCTTTGCTTCGCCGGCATAGCGCGCTGAGTAAATACCTGGTTCGCCATTCAATGCTGCAACTTCCAATCCACTATCATCCGCAATCACTGTTTTGCCAAGCGCTTTGGCTGCTGCTTCTGACTTTAGACGTGCATTTTCTTCAAATGTTGTCCCTGTTTCTTCAACATCAAAATCCGCAATCAATTCGTTAATTCCGATAACTTTATCATACACGAAAATTGTTTTAAAATCATTTATTTTTCCTTTATTAGATGATGCGATTACAATTTCTGCCATCGTCCATCCCTCCTATGTTAATGAAATTTGTCGAACATCTACATCGAGTTTCAACCATTCTTTAATAATATATGTCATATGTGTCACGTCGCCGTTCGCAAAGAAACGATGCTGTGGTGCTGGATTGTAATGCGCATGTTCGTGACTGAATGTTAACAACGCGCTGACTTCTCGTGCGGTTTCTAGCCCTGAAGAAATGACTGTTTTACGCTTTCCAAAGTAATCATAAATCGGTTGATACAACAATGGATAATGCGTGCAACCTAAAATAACCGTATCCGCTTCAAATTGACGCCAACTTTTTAATGTTTGATGTATAACGATATTTGTAATCGTTGGATCTTTATATTTCATTTCTTCCACTAATGGCACAAAGCCCGGACATGCGACACCGCGTACTTCTACATGTGGATTGATACGATTGATTTGATGACGATAGGCTTCTGACTTAATCGTTCCTTCCGTTCCAAGCACGAGGACTTTTTGGTTGTTTGTCGTCATGATTGCTGTACGTGCTCCCGGTTCTATAACACCGATAACGGGTATTTTCAATTGTTTTTGCAGTGGCTCCAATGCGACTGCTGTTGCGGTGTTACAAGCAATGACAAGCATTTTGATGTTGTATTGTGAGAGATATTCAGCCATTTGAATCGTGAAATCTCTGACTTGATCTGCACTTCTTGGGCCATATGGGCACCGTCCCACATCTCCCAAATAATAAATGGTTTCGTTCGGAAGCTGCCGCATTATTTCTTTAGCGACCGTCAGTCCACCTACGCCCGAATCCATGACGCCAATTGGTCTTTCCATGGCTTTCAACCTCTTCTCTGTATTTCTTAAAGACCATTTTAACATTGATGTTTGTCCTACGCTAGAAAGTGCTATTTTGCGAGCGGGACAGAAAGCTCAATCGAATATGATTTATGATGTGCTTCAATATGTCCCAATTACTTGTGTAAATCCAAAAAAATAAGACCGGAACAACAATGTGCTCCAGCCTTACTGTTATATTTATTAGTCCACTAAATGGTCAGAACCGAAGAATGATTTGAACATGTGGAATGATGTTTCTCTATTTAATGCTGCGATTGATGTTGTCAATGGAATACCTTTTGGACAAGCTTGTACACAGTTTTGTGAGTTACCACATGCTTGTAAACCGCCCATATCCATTAATGCGTTCAAACGCTCATCTTTCGTCATAGAACCTGTTGGGTGTAAGTTGAACAAACGTACTTGTGAAATAGCTTGCGCACCAACGAAGCTGTTGTTGCGTGTAACGTTTGGACATACTTCTAAACATACACCACACGTCATACATTTAGATAATTCATAAGCTGTTTGACGTTTTTTCTCTGGCATACGTGGTCCAGGTCCTAAGTCATACGTACCATCAATTGGTACCCATGCTTTCATACGTTTCAAGTTGTCGAACATACGTGTACGGTCAACTTGTAAGTCACGAATGACTGGGAATGTGTTCATTGGTTCAAGTCGGATCGGTTGTTCCAGTTGATCAACGATTGCCGAACATGATTGACGTGCACGACCATTGATAACCATTGAACAAGCACCACATACTTCTTCCAAACAGTTCATATCCCAAGTAACTGGTGTTGTTTTTTCCCCTTTATCATTATACGGGTTACGTTGAATTTCCATCAAACAAGCGATAATGTTCATGTTATCACGATAAGGAATGACGAATTTTTCTTCGTACGGTTGTGAATTTTCATCTTTTTGACGTTTGATAATCAACGTTACCGTTCTATTTGAATTTTGGTTGGGTTGTTGTGTTGTCACTTGCTCTTTTGTGCTAGTCATTATTTTTTACCCCCTTTTGACTTACTTGTGTAGTCACGTTTACGAGGTGGAATTAAGCTAACATCAACAGGCTTATACGTAAAGGCTGGTTTTTCATGCGGACCTTGGTATTGTGCCAATGTATGCTTCAACCACTCTTCATCGTTACGCTCTGGGAATTCTGGTTTGTAGTGTGCACCACGAGATTCGTTACGGTTATATGCACCGATTGTGATAACACGTGCCAACACAAGCATGTTCCATAATTGACGTGTGAAGAACACCGCTTGGTTACTCCATTGTGATGTATCTTCCATGTCAATATCTTCATAACGTTTCATCAACTCGACAATTTTCTTGTCAGTTTCTAATAAACGCTTGTTATCACGTACAACCGTTACGTTGGCTGTCATGATTTCACCAAGTTCACGGTGAAGTTTGTACGCATTTTCTGAGCCTTTCATATTTAAAAGCTTTTCAAAACGCGCTTGTTCTTCATCTACGCGTTGTTGATACATCTTATCATCCATATCAACATAAGACTTTTCAACGTTCTTCACGTATTTTACAGCGTTCGGTCCTGCTACCGTACCACCGTAAATTGCTGATAACAATGAGTTCGCACCAAGACGGTTACCACCGTGTTGTGAGAAGTCACACTCACCAGCTGCGAATAGACCGTCGATATTTGTCATTTGATCGTAGTCTACATATAAACCACCCATTGAGTAGTGAACGGCTGGGAAGATCTTCATTGGTACTTTACGTGGATCATCACCCGTAAACTTCTCATAAATTTCGATAATACCGCCAAGCTTAACATCAAGCTCATGTGGATCTTTATGTGATAAGTCAAGGTATACCATGTTCTCACCATTGATACCTAACTTTTGGTTTACACAGACGTCAAAGATTTCACGCGTCGCGATGTCACGTGGCACTAAGTTACCGTAATCCGGATATTTTTCCTCTAAGAAATACCACGGTTTACCGTCTTTATATGTCCAAATACGTCCACCTTCACCACGTGCTGATTCAGACATTAAACGTAACTTGTCATCACCAGGAATCGCTGTTGGGTGAATTTGGATAAACTCACCGTTCGCATATTGTACACCTTGTTGGTATACGATAGAAGCTGCTGAACCTGTGTTGATCATTGAGTTCGTTGTTTTACCGAAGATGATACCAGGACCACCTGTTGCCATGATTACCGCATCTGAACCAAATGCTTTGATTTCAGATGTTGTAATGTTTTGAGCAACGATACCGCGTGCTGCGTTGTCATCATCTTTAACAACACCTAGGAATTCCCAGCCCTCATATTTTGTCACAAGTCCGTCCACTTCAAAACTACGCACTTGCTCATCTAATGCGTACAACAATTGTTGCCCAGTTGTTGCACCAGCAAATGCTGTTCTATGATGAAGTGTACCGCCAAAACGACGGAAATCTAATAAACCTTCACTCGTTCTATTAAACATAACACCCATACGATCAAGTAAATGGATAATCTTAGGTGCTGCTTCAGTCATCTTTTGAACAGGTGGTTGGTCAGCCAAGAAGTCGCCACCATATACTGTGTCATCGAAATGAATCCATGGTGAGTCGCCTTCACCTTTTGTGTTGACTGCTCCGTTGATACCGCCTTGCGCACAAACTGAGTGAGAGCGTTTAACTGGAACGATTGAGAACAAGTCAACATGTACACCTTGTTCCGCTGCTTTAATTGTTGACATGAGACCTGCTAGTCCACCACCGACAACAATAATTTTATTCTCTGCCATAAAATAGTCACTCCCCTGAAATGATTAAACCGCTTATAAGAACGCTAAGATCGCACTTACACCGATGTATGATACTACTAAGAAAATCACTAATGATACCCATGTAAAAATACGTTGTGACTTTGCTGATTGTAAAATACCCCAAGTCACTAAGAATGACCATAAGCCATTCGCAAAGTGAAATACGACTGCTACGATACATACGATATAGAAAACTAACCAAAGTGGGTTTGTCACAATATCGTGAATCATATCGAAGTTCACTTCATGCCCCATAAGCTTCTGAATACGTGTTTGCCACATGTGCACCATTACGAAAATAAACGTTAATAACCCAGATAAACGTTGGAATAAGAACATCCAGTTACGCATATATGAATAATGGCCAATGTTGTGGCTCGCTGTGAATGCGATATGCACACCGTACACCGCGTGATACAAGATTGGAATGTAAATCATAATGATCTCCAAGGCGTACAAAAACGGTAACGAGTCCATAAAGCCTGCCGCTTTGTTAAATGCCTCTACCCCCTGAGTTGCTTGGTGGTTCACCATTAAATGTACTAATAAGAAAGCACCTAATGGCACAACACCGAGTAACGAGTGTAGACGTCTAAGGTAGAATTGGTTCTTTGATTGTGTCAAAGGAAGTCCCCCCTGCGATACTATTAATTTTTTTGATTTCTTTTCCCGGCGAATGCCCTTGCCTTTAGAAAACGTTTGCATCAACGTATAAAAAAAAGAAATCAATTCACTATTATTGTAACACTAAATGTGACAAATTTGGGTATGAGAATGATTCTCATACCAAATTTATCATGATGTCGATTTTAAGGCGTTATAGACATTCGTAGCCGCCTGTTTCGGTAGGCCTGCCGCTTGTAATTCTTCAACAGTTGCGTCACGCATTTTCTTAATAGATCCAAATTTTCTTAGCAAGTTGGCTTTACGTTTTGGACCAACACCTTCTATATTATCAAGAACAGATTGCATACCTGTTTTGCGACGTGTTTGACGATGGAATGTAATCGCAAAACGATGCACTTCATCTTGAATGCGTTGTAATAAATAGAATGCTTGACTATTCTTTTTCAATGGAATGATTTCAGCTTCTTGTCCGTACAACAATTCTGCAGTTTGGTGCTTATCATTTTTCGCTAAGCCGGCAACAGGAATATCTAAGCCTAACTCGTTTTCCAAAACGTCCATGACACCATTCATATGCCCTTTCCCACCATCAACAATAATCAAGTCTGGCAATGGCAAGCCTTCATTTAAGACACGTGTATAACGACGACGCACGACTTCTCGCATCGTCTTATAGTCATCGGGACCTTCTACTGTTTTCACTTTGAATTTGCGATACCCTTTTTTATCCGGTCTTCCGTCGACAAATGTCACCATGGCAGAAACCGGGTCTACCCCTTGAATATTCGAGTTGTCAAAGGCTTCAATGCGAATTGGCGTTTGAATATTCATCGCCTCACCGAGTTCTTCAATCGCATTAATCGTTCGCGACTCATCTCGTGCGATTAATTCAAATTTATTTTCCAATGCAATACGCGCATTTTTGTTCGCTAAGTCAACGAGTTGTTTTTTCTGTCCACGTTGCGGTGTTAAGATTGTGGTATCGACGACGGAGTGAATCATCTCCGTATCCAATCCTTTTGGAACGTGAACTTCTTTTGGTAAGAAATGCTGATTTACTTGATAAAATTGCCCGATAAATGTATAAAACTCTTCTTCAGGTGTTTGTTGTAACGGAAACATTGTCGCTTCACGCTCAATGAGATTCCCTTGACGTACAAAGAACACTTGAATACACATCCAACCTTTATCGACGCTGTAGCCAAATACATCGCGTATCGTTTGATCAGTTGAAATGACTTTTTGTTTGTTCGTTAAGTTTTTAATATGTTGAATCAAATCACGATACTCTTTCGCTTGCTCAAAGGCCATCTGTTCGCTCGCTTCTTGCATGCGCGTTTCCAAATGATGCAAAATCGTCTTGTCTTCGCCATTTAAAAAGTCGGAAATCTCACGTGACATACGTTCATATTCTTCGTTGGCAACTGGATACACACATGGACCGAGACACTGCCCAATATGATAGTACAGACATAAACGATTCGGCATATGATCACATTTGCGGAAAGGATAGATGCGGTCCAATAACTTTTTCGTTTCAACCGCCGAGTAAGCATTCGGATAAGGACCAAAATACTTCCCGCTTCCTTTGCGTACCGTACGCGTCACAATCAACTTCGGATGACGTTCTTTCGTAATTTTAATAAAGGGATACGTTTTGCCGTCTTTTAATAAAATATTATATCGTGGTTGGTATTTTTTAATTAAATTCAATTCAAGCAATAACGATTCTGTTTCACTCGACGTTACAATATATTCAAAATCGACAATTTCTTTGACGAGTCGTGTTGTTTTCGTATCGTGTGTCCCCGTAAAATACGAACGCACACGATTTCTCAGTCGCTTTGCTTTTCCGACGTAAATGACTTGATTTTGACGATCTTTCATCAAGTAACAGCCGGGATCTGTGGGCAATACACTTAACTTCTTCTTAATATTCGCTTTCACATCTTCCAATCGTTCTCACCTTCTTTACAAAAACCTATTCTGTTCATACGCTTTTATCTCATTATTAGATAGTGCTATTTAAAGTATGATTTTAAAATTATGCGTATGAAAAGCCTACCCGCAATAAATACGAATAGGCTTCATGAGTGTACTTACGTGTTCACTTTATGCATTAACACGCTTCATGCTGACATCTTATAAATGTTTATCTAAAACTTGCGCTAAGTTTTCTTTTGGTTGGAATCCAACAACTTTGTCTACTGGTTCACCGTCTTTGAATACGATTAATGTTGGAATACTCATTACTTCAAATTTTGCAGCTGTTGCTTGGTTTTGGTCTACATCTAATTTTAAGATGTCTGCTTTACCATCGTAGTCTGCTGCTAAGTCTTCTAATACTGGCGCAATCATTTTACATGGTCCACACCAAGTTGCCCAGAAATCTACTAATTTAACACCTTCATTGATTTGTTGATCAAAGTTTGCATCTGTTGCTTCAATAATAGCCATAAGTTATAGCCTCCTCGTTATTAATGATGAACAAATTATAACAAATAGGTTCATCCCTTTCACTTTTAATGCTCATTAGCGTAATGTCGCGACTGTAACGCCAAAGCCACCTTCACTTGGCATACCCGTGCGGAAGTCCGCCACACTTTTATGACGCTTGAGGTGTTGTGTCACCCCTTTTTGTAATGCACCGGTTCCTTTACCATGAATAATATAGACGTCTTCATAGTTACTCAATACCGCTTGATCCAAGTATTGATCGAGTGCTACCATTGCTTCATCATAGCGGTAACCTCGTAAGTCTAACTCCATTTTGACTGTTGAACGGTTTGTACGTGTGACCATTTTGCTCGGCTGTTGTTTGGTCTTTTCTTTCTTTTCTAAGTCTTTCAATGGCAATTTCATTTTAATAATACCCATTTGTACGACGGCTTCATCGTCATCAAGCAGTTCTAAAACTTCGCCTTTTTGACCGTAAGACAGCACTTTAACTTCATCGCCTGCTTTAATTTCATCCCAACGTTGTTTCTTCACATCTTGTTTAATCGACTTCGCTTCATATTGACTTTCAAGTTGTTTCTTTTTGTCGATTAATTCATGTTCTTTCACTTCTGCACCTTTTTGATCACGCATTTGGCGTAATGACTTCACAATATCATCTGCTTCTTGCGTTGCAGCAATCACATGTTGGTTCGCTTTTTCTTTCGCTTCTTCCATCAAACGACTTTCAAAGTTTTGATACTTCTCATATTGTTGTGTTAAATCACGATGAATCGTTTCCGCTTCACGTACGAGTCTTTCTAATTCAATACGCTGATCATCGACACGTTTCGCATTATGTTCTAATGAAGCAATCATCTCATTAATTTCTTGTTCATCTTGACCAATCATCGTTTTCGCATGGTTAATAATTTTCAAACCAAGACCTAAACGCTTGGAAATATCAAAAGCATTTGAACGTCCCGGTACGCCCATTAATAATTTATATGTTGGACTTAACGTATCGACATCAAACTCAACGCTCGCATTCATAACACCTTCACGATTGTAGCTATACGCTTTTAGCTCTGGATAGTGTGTCGTTGCCATCACTAATGCCCCGAGTGAATGCACATGGTCCAAAATACTCATTGCCAATGCTGCACCTTCACTTGGGTCTGTCCCAGCACCTAACTCATCAAATAAAATCAGGCTGTTCGCATTCGCTTCTTCTAAAATGCTCACAATTGTCTTCATATGAGAGGAGAATGTTGATAACGATTGCTCAATTGACTGTTCGTCACCAATATCACAGAAAACATTGTCAAATACACTTAATTGGCTACCGTCTAATGTTGGAATAAGCAAGCCCGACTGTGCCATAACAATAATCAAACCAAGCGTTTTTAACGTCACTGTTTTACCACCTGTATTCGGCCCAGTAATAATGACTGTTTGAATATTTTCTTCAAATTCAATCGTATTTGCGACAACTGTTTCTCGATCTAATAACGGGTGGAATGCTTTCGGTAAATACACTTTGCGTGTTTCTGAAAATGTCGGCTTTGTCCCTTTAATTTTCGCTGCATAACGTGCTTTAGCGATTAAAAAGTCTAAATGTCCCATAATCTCTTCAGCAATTAAGCACCCGTCGCCATATTCTGCAACTTCAGCAGTTAACGCCATTAAAATACGATTCATTTCAGTCGCTTCTTCACTTCTTAAACGACTTACTTGGTTGTTTAATTCGACGACTGAAGACGGCTCAATATACAAGGTTTGACCCGATGCAGACTGATCGTGCACAATCCCGTTAAAATCTTGGCGATACTCTGCTTTAACTGGAATAACGTGGCGTTCATTACGCACTGTAACCAATGTATCAGATAATTTCTTTTGATTACCCGTTGACTTTACAATACGATCGAGTTGCGCTTTCACACGTTGATTCGTCTTAGAAATACGGCTACGAATCGCTTGTAATTCTGTACTTGCGGAATCAAATAAATCATGTGTATCACATGTTTGATGAATGGATTGATACAATGGCGTTAACACGGGTAATCTTTGCATTTGTGCATCCAAAATATCGTAATGTACGCCTTCTTCATCTTCAACAAGTTGATTGTAAAATGTTTTAAATTGATTTTGCACTTGTATGAGTCGTTTAATCGCATTCAATTCTTGAACATTTAATGTGCCGCCGATTTGTGCACGTTTGATATATGTTGCAACAGCTGATAAACCACTCAAACTTGGTATGCGATACTGATTATAAATTTGTGCAATTTCATCTATTTCATCCATTTGCCAAGTCACTGTTTCAAAATCAGTTGCCGGTGTAAGTTGTTGCACCTTTGTGCGTCCCAAATCACTGACAACTTCTTGTGCAAGGCTCTCTTTAACTTTATCGAACTCTAATATCTCTAAAGTTTTTGCTTTCATTAAAAACCCCTCAATTTCTATTTAAGTTGCTTTGGTTGTGTAATAAATGTTTTAAACGCTTCTCGTGACATTGCATTTAAAACGTGTTCCTTTTTCACCCATCCTTTTTGTGCTGTTGCGACACCATATTTCATAAAGTCGAGGTGATCAACATGATGGGCGTCTGTATTAATTGTGACCATTAAATCTGGATTTTGGCGCAATACATCTGCACTCAAATCCAGTCGTTTAGGATTGGCATTAATTTCTAAAACCGTGCCTGTTTCACGACATAATTTGATTAATTGGTCCATATTTGGTTCATACCCTTTACGCTTACCGATAATTCTACCTGTTGGGTGCGCAATATGTCGAACATATGGATTGCGGCATGCTTGTTCCAATCGGTGCATGATTTCCGCTTCACTTTGATTAAAGCTTTGATGAATCGCCGCAATCACATAATCCAGTTGCGCTAATACGTCATCATCATAGTCTAAGGAACCGTCTGGTAAAATATCCATTTCAATGCCTGAATAAATATCAATTTCATCATATTCTGCGTTAAGCGCATGAATTTCGTCACGTTGTTTCAATAAACGCTCGACAGATAAGCCGTTTGCGACGCGTAAGCTTTGCGAGTGGTCGGTAATACACATATAGTCATACCCTTTGGCGATGTTTGCTTCAACCATTTCACGTAAGCTGAACGCCCCATCACTTGCTGTTGTATGCATATGAATGTCTCCACGCATATCTTCTAAAGTGACGATTGATGACAAGTCTTTATCAAACTCGGAACCGTCTTCACGCATACTCGGTGCAATCCATGGCGTATTAAAATGCGCATAAATCGCCACTTCACTGTCCAACTGTAAAAGTGAGCCATCTGGTTGTTCAATACCGTATTCACTCACTTTTTCGCCTTTATCTTTCGCCAGTTGACGAATGCGAATATTGTGGTCTTTTGAACCGGTGAAGTGTTGTAATGTATGGTAGAAAGCTGCCGGTTCAATCATACGAAAATCAACGCCAATTGTTTCATCATCATATGCCAATGTGAGTGATACTTTTGTCTCGCCGACTGCCACTTTTTCAACTAATTGCGGGATTTCCAGTAGTTGTGCTTGTACTTTCAACGGTGCTTCAGTGCTAATAATGTAGTCTAAGTCTTTACTCATTTCTTTCATTCGACGAAAACTACCCGCTACTTCAAAACGTTGAATTTCAGGAATTTGCGTTAAATAATCATCAATCAGCTGATTCAAACCAATCATTTGATCAATTGGATAACGCTCTTTTTTGGCACCCAGTGCTTTGACTTCAGTTAAATATTTCTCTTCCGTCTTTTTACCGAAACCACTAAGAGCCGATACTTGCCCTGCTTCACATGCCGCTTGGAACGATGCTTTATCTGTAATGTTCAATTCTTTATATAAACGTGCGATACACTTACTGCCTAATCCGGGAATTTTCAATAACGGGATTAAGCCACTTGGTACTTCCGCTTTTAATGAGTCTAGCACTGGTGACGTTTGTGTAGCAATGTACGTATTAATCACTTCTCCTACACCTTTACCGATGTTTTTCAGTGTTGTCACATCGTCAATTTCATCCAGTGTACGATCATCCGTTTCTAAACTTTGCGCTGCTTTGCGATACGCGGACACTTTAAAAGCATTTTCCCCTTTTAATTCCATATATGTCGCAATTTCTTCTAGTAAACGTATTATATCTTTTTTCGTTAACATCTCATCACCTCATTAAAAAGTGGGACAGAAACCTTATGAATGAAAAGATTTCGTTGTCCCACATCGGCTGCACTCACTGAAGTACAAATCTCACTTCAATCCGTACATGCCATTCTCCATATTTTTACATTATTCATTACAGTCATACATTATCCGGTATGCTGTCACCTACTACAAGCTCAATGTCATCTCAGAAAGTAACGGTACTTTTAATACGAACCATTGCCCCACCGACGACTTCGCAACATGTGTTTGCAGTTGTGGATCTGGTATTAAAACCGCTACATGACTTACTAAATGTATGACAACGATCGCAGACACAATACTTAAAGCTGCACCTAATATGCGCGTCATAACGCCACGTTGCCTTGAAATTAGAAATGGCGCAAAGCTACCTAACACCAAATACATCATCGTTTTGACTATGAGTACTATCAGTATAAAGCCACACAAACGATCAAAACGCAATTCTGGTTGATTTAGCACCAAGACATAATGCGTATCATATGCTAGCGTTTTTGGAAACGGTAAAAACAATCGTAAATAGTCACTGAACGGTTCATAATATTGCTTAGCCATCCACAATCCTAAAATGGTGCTAGCAAGATGTAATAAACTCGAAAGTAACCCGCGATGAAAACCTACCAACATAAATACGAGTGTGACAACGCTAGCGCATACTACAAACATACTAGTTGCCTCGATGTTTTAAGCGTTGTATTTCTTCTCTTAATCGTGCATTTTCTTCTTCTAATAATACCAATTCGTGCATGACATTCACAGCTGTCAAGACAGATTTACGCACTGAGTCCAGCCCTGCATTACGGCTACCAAGCTCTCGAATTTTCGTATCTACTAGATCTGCAACATAGCGAATGTGTTCTGGATCATCTTCGCCAACAATCGTATAGTGCTGATCATTTATCGTAACATTGATTCGGTTTTTGAACTCACCCATCTACATTCACCTAGCCTATTGTCAATAAATTTATATATCATGATACATTATACACGACTTCATATATTTTGTGTATGATTCACGCAACAGTTCATTTATTTTGATAAAATATGATACTATTTGAAAGTACATAATGAGAAAGCGGTGAAATAAATGTCAAATCTTGTCATGACGTTATCAAAGGAAGAAATACTTCAAATACGTGCAAATTTCAAAGCCGATCGTCGAAGTTTACCACCGGGCATGATATTTCGCACCAAACATCAAGGCGTGACAATCAGTATTTACAAGTCAGGAAAAGTCATGTTTCAAGGTGCCAACAACGAAGAAGTCGCAGAACAAATCGTCGGCAGAAAGGCATCTGCATCAAAAACATCGAGTTCAAAAACACAACCCTCAACTATCAACTATAATACGTATAACTGTATCGGTAGTGATGAAGCCGGCAGTGGCGACTACTTTGGACCGTTAACCGTCTGTGCATGCTATGTCTCAAAAGAAAATATTGAGGTTCTCAAAACATTAGGTGTTGATGACTCTAAAAAATTAACAGATACAAAAATTGTTGAATTGGCGGAACAACTCGTTACGTTCCTTCCCCACTCATTACTTGTGTTGGATAACCCAAAATACAACGAACGCAAAGCATTAAACTGGTCACAAGTGAAAATGAAAGCTGTACTACATAACGAATGTATTAAAAACGTACTACAAAAAATTGATACGGCAACACTTGATTACATTGTTATTGATCAATTTACACCGAGGCCTACATATGAGCGTTATGCGCTGGGCGACGTGCCTTTAAAAAACAAAACGTGTTATGAAACGAAAGGCGAATCAAAATCATTAGCGATTGCTGCAGCCAGTATTATCTCCCGCTATGCGTTCGTAAAACATATGGATGCATTGTCAAAAAGTTACGGGACAACCATCTTAAAAGGGGCTGGGCCTAAAGTTGATGTTGCAGCAGCCAAACTCATCGCTAAACACGGTATTGAAACGGTTGATAACATTACGAAAAAAGACTTTAAAAACCGAGATAAAGCTTTGAAGATTTTGAAACAGAAGTATCAATAAAATAACGACGCAGCGAAATTTTAGTTTGACTTTCGTTGCGTTGTTTTAATTATTATATTTTCTATTAGGTCTATTGATAATCCGATCAATGTAAGAATCTCCTTTATATTCATTTTTAAACGAGATTCATTTCCTTTCTCTTTTCGGCTACATATGATTTCAAGTTAACAACATCTTGTACTGTTGGTTCGTAACCTTCTATCATAGACGAACCAATCACATACCAAACAGCATCAAAATCTGCAAAGCTATCAAACGGCACGCCTAAAATTGTTAATTTTTCTTTATTGACATCAAGGTTCATAACAACACCTCTTAAATCAGACTTTACTTATTATACTATATATTTAATATGACCTATAAGTCACTATCTCTTATGACTTAGGAAAGGACTCCCTTCCAATCAAATATCCCACCAGTGATAGCTATATATTATTCTTTAGATACTATGATTTGATAAAAGAGTTTAAAAACAGCAACGAAATTTTATGTTTGAAAATCGTTACATTATATTAACAGAGCTATTAAACAGCATAGCATACTTCATCAAAATTGAATTCAAATATCTTTATAAATATAATTACAACCAAAGTGTAAATATGGTAATATAATACCAGAGCGAGTTGGATAGATGGTGGCTATCTGAGTATAAGGAGGTGGTGCCTATGATTGGCATGACTGAAATCTTTAGAAAGGAGACGCCTTTATGATATCTATTGTAGATGTGCTAAGGTTGATGATAGACTTCGGTACTTTTATCGTTGTTTTTCTCGGTCTAGTCATCTCAATGATTAAAATAGACAGAAAAAAATAACCTTCCAACTTTAGCTGATGTAAGGTTATTTTAATAATCTTTAAGGCTACCGTCTTTTTAACGGGCTCTGAGAGGCATGTACCAGCATGTCTCTCTTTTTATTTAATATAACATAATAACTAAATCCATTCAACATCTACTGCACAAAGCTGCTTCTTTATATCATATACAAGCCGCAATTTTAAAAACACAGTATGTCATCAAAATAAACTATATTCTAAAATGCTAAAGCGTACTACAGAACTTACTACCTTCGAACAAACTCTGTAGTACGCCTTGCATAAAATAGACAGAAAAAAATAACCATTCCCAATTTTTGACTCAGTAGGTGAAATGGTTATTATTATTTACTAAAAAGTCACCGTCTTTTTAACGGGCTCTGAGAGGCATGTACCAGCATGTCTCTCTTTTTATTTAATATAACATAATAACTAAATCTATTCAATATCTACTGCACAAAGCTGCTTCTTTATATCATATACAAGCCGCAATTTTAAAAACACAGTATGTCATCAAAATAAACTATATTCTAAAATGCTAAAGCGTACTACAGAACTTGCTACCTTCGAACAAACTCTGTAGTACACCTTGCATAAAATAGACAGAAAAAAATAACCATCTCAACTTTGACGAGTCTGATGGTTATATTTGTATAGATATTATTTACTAAAAAGTCATCGTCTTTTTAACGGACTCTGAGAAACATGCTCCAACATATTTCTCTTTTTATTTAATATACCATAATAACTAAATTCAAACGATATCAAAAAGCCCGTCTAACTAAAACCTCCTTTGAAGTGTCTGTTAGACGGGTTATTTTCATACGTTATCTTATCCTCTAAGTGTCGCACCTTGGGCTTCAAGTGCTGATAAGATTGCGTTGTGTACTTCTGTAACCTGTTCTTCTGTTAATGTTTGTTCTGGATCAAGATATGCTAAACGGATGGCAACAGATTTTTTGCCTGGTTCCATATGTTCGCCTTCATAGACATCAAATACGGTTGCGTCTTGTAACAACTTGCCACCGTGTTCATGAATCGTTGCGACTAGTTGTGCTGCTTGTACTTCTGTATCTACAACGAGTGCAATATCACGTGTCACGCCTGGGAAACGTGGAATTGGTTGATAGTTGATGTAACCTACTGCTTGTTGCATTAACTGATCATAGTTCAATTCAAAGACATAAGTGCGTCCTAAATCATATGCTTTCGCAACGCTTGGATGTAATTCACCAATGAAACCAATGCGTTCGCCATTTAGTACAACATATGCTGTACGTCCAGGGTGTAAGCCATCAACGTTACCCGCTTCATAATCGAACGTTAACGCTAATTTGTCTGCCACACGGTCAACAATACCTTTTACAAGATAGAAATCAACGTCTTCTTTCTTACCTTGCCATGCGTTTGCGACGTATTCGCCTGTCATAATACCGCTCAAGTATTCAACTTCGTCTGGCATTGCACTATCTGCTTTACCGAAGAAAACATTACCAATTTCATAAAGTGCAATATCGTTATTTTTACGTGCCACATTATATTGTGTCGCGTCAATTAAATGTGGAATTAAGCTTTGACGTAACGTTGCATAGCTTTCACTCATTGGCATCAATAATGAAATCGTGTCACGTTGTGTTGTTGTAAATGCTGTTGCGCGTGCTTTATCAACAAGTGAATATGTGATGGCTTGTGATAAACCAGCACCTTCTAACGTTTGGCGTACGATACGTGTTTTACTTTGACGGTCTGTTAGCGCACCACTTGTTACCTCTTCAAACACTGGTAACGATGATGGAATGTTGTCATAACCGTATAGGCGTGCCACTTCTTCAATTAAATCCGCTTCAATCGTAATATCACGACGACGTGACGGAACACGAACTGTTAACGATGTACCATTCTCACGTGTTTCAAAGCCTAATTGTTCAAAAATAGCAACGATATCTGCTTGTGATAAATCAAAACCGATTGTACGGTTAATTCGGTCTACTGTAATATCAATCTCAGTAACCAATTCACCTAAATCACCACTTGCAACACGACCTGCCAATGTTTCACCAGATGCGAGTGTTTCAAGTAAGTAACATGCGCGGTCTACTGCTTCGTCCACAAATTCTGTCGCAATGCCTTTTTCAAAACGGCTTGATGCTTCACTGCGCAAGTTTAAACGACGTGATGTGTGACGAATGGATGCTGAATCGAATATCGCGCCTTCAATGATGACGTTTTGCGTACGATCTGTGACTTCTGAAAAGTCGCCACCCATAACACCTGCTAAAGCAATAGGTGCTTGTCCATTTGTTATCACGATGTCTGTGTCCAGTAATTCACGTTCTTGGTCATCCAATGTCGTCATTTTTTCATTAGCGTTTGCTTGGCGTACAACAATTTCATTTGAGCCGATTTGATCTTGGTCAAACATATGCAATGGTTGACCGTATTCTAATAAGATATAGTTAGAAATATCAACAACATTGTTAATTGGACGCATGCCGGCTTTCATTAATCGCGCTTGCATCCATTCAGGTGATGGTCCAATTTTGACATTTTTAACAACACGTGCACTGTAATAAGGGACTTTTTCTTCATTTTCAACCGCCACTTTTAATACGTCACTCGCTTGTGTTGCTTGTTCTGTTGGTGTTGCTGTCGGACGTTGCACTGGTAAGTTATATAACGCGCCTACTTCATACGCAGTACCAATCATACTTAATGCGTCCGCACGGTTTGGTGTTAAATCGAATGACATCAATTGATCTTCTAAGTACAATGCTTGTAATGCGTTCGTACCCGGTTCAACAGCTGATGCAAAATTATAAATACCTGCTTCATACGCTTTTGGAACAACATTACTTGATAAACCAATTTCTTGTAATGAACAAATCATACCTTCTGATACTTGTCCACGCAATTTAGCACGTTTAATTTTAATACCACCCGGCAAACGTCCGCCTACTTTGGCAACGATGACTGTTTGACCTTCGTCGACATTAGGGGCACCACAGACGATTTGTACAGGGGCTTCTTCGCCAATATTCACTTGGCAAATGTTTAATTTATCCGCATCTGGATGTTTTTCAATGCTTTCGACATAACCAACAACGAGGTTTTTAATCCCTTCTGTTAAGTCAATGACTTCATCCACTTCAATACCTATGCGTGTAATTTTCTCTGCTAATGCGTCGATTGGCGCATCAATTGCGACATAATCTTGTAACCATTCTTTAGAAATTAACATGTTGTTTCACCTCGATCTTCTACACCTTTAAATTGATTTAAAAATCTCACGTCGTTCGTATAGAAATGACGAATATCTTCAATACCGTATTTCAACATAGCGATACGGTCAGGACCCATACCAAATGCAAAACCTGAATATTTCTTAGAATCAAAACCAGCCATTTCTAACACATTTGGATGTACCATGCCGGCACCAAGAATTTCAATCCAACCGGTTTGCTTACATACGTTACAGCCTTTACCTTTACATTTGAAACATGATACGTCGACTTCAACAGATGGTTCTGTAAATGGGAAATAACTTGGGCGCAAACGAATTTCACGATCTGCACCGAAAAGTGATTTCGCTAACAGTTCAAGCGTCCCTTTCAAGTCACTCATTTTAATATTCTCATCAACGACAAGTCCTTCAATTTGTGTAAATTGATGACTGTGCGTCGCATCGTCAGAGTCACGACGGTAAACTTTACCCGGACAAATAATTTTCACAGGGCCTTTACCATTGCGTTTCTCCATTGTTCTTGCTTGCACAGGTGACGTGTGCGTACGCATTAAAATGTCTTCTGTAATATAGAAACTATCTTGCATATCACGTGCAGGATGTGATTTTGGTAAATTTAATGCTTCAAAGTTGTAGTAGTCTTGTTCGACTTCGTACCCCGTCACGATTTCATAACCAAGCCCTAAAAATAGATCTTCAATTTCTTCAATTGTTCTTGTTAAAGGATGTTTTGCCCCATTCGCCACTTTGCGTCCTGGTAACGTCACATCAATAGATTCTTGTGCCAATTGTGCGTTCAATGCTTCCTCAGTTAATGTCACTTGACGTGTTTCAATCGCCGTCTCAATCGCTTGTCGCACTTCGTTCACTTGTTGACCGTACGCTGGCTTTTCTTCCTTTGGCAAGTCTTTCATATGTTTCATCAAGCCTGTCACAAGCCCTTTTTTACCTAAATATTGCACTTTAACCGCTTGTAACGCTTGTGCATCTTGTGCCTGTTCAATGGCGTCTAATGCGTCTTGTTTAATTGTTGTCATCTCATCTGTTTGCACCATTACAATGCCTCCTTATATCTCGTCATTACATGTCACTGCTACGAAAAAAGACTCCGCCCCTGAAATATGGGACGAAGCCTTGCCGTGGTACCACCCAGTTTTATGCACAAAATCATGCATACACTCTGAAGATATGTTGATAACGGATCATAACACCCGACTTAAATCTCTTTAAGTAGCCAAAAAGGTGAACAAAACTATGTAAGTCGAGGATGACTCTCAGTCACGTTCATCCTTCCCTGCACGAACTTCGATAATAGTTTACGCCTTTTTATAAGCACATGTTTAATTATTAACAAATCTATTATATACATCTCAAATATACGGGTCAACCTTTTAAATGAAACATCAAAATACCAGCAGCAATCGCAACATTTAAACTTTCCGCACGACCATAAATAGGAATTGTGACATTTTGTGTTGTCGCTGCAAGTAAGGCGTCTGACATGCCTTGCCCTTCATTGCCTAACACAAGTGCAAAGCTTTGTTGTTTTGATGGAATATCGTGATATGAGACTGCGTTTTCTAATGCTGTTCCATATACAGGACCTGCAAAATCTCTAACGTATGCTTCTATATCTTCAACTTCAATCGTTGGAATATGAAATACACTACCTTGGCTCGCACGTAACACTTTTTCTTGATAAACGTCAGCCGTCCCTTTTGCGAGTACGACTAAATCAAGCCCTGCTGCATCAGCTGTACGCAATAACGTCCCTAGATTGCCCGGGTCTTGGATACGGTCTAAAATTAAAACTTGTTGTGCATTGTCTACAGAAACAGTATCTTTTTGGATAACCGCAAAAATACCTTGTGGTGTGACTGTTCCTGATAAAGCTTCTGCCACTTTTTGATTAATGACATAACATGCTTGTGCGGCATTTTGTAACTTTTCAGGTACACGTGACGGTTCAATCATAAATAATTGCTCAACCGTCACACCACTTTCAACCGCTTCTTCAATTAAATGAAATCCTTCAATAATCGCACGCTGTTGTTTATCACGTTCTTTTTTCTTTTTTAGCTTATTGTAATTTTTAACTTTTGCATTCTGAATTGATGTAATTTCTTCCATAACTAACCTCTTTTAATTATTCTTCGTGCTTTCATTGTAACATGAACCATTCGTGTTCAGTAGTAACCACCTTGATAAACAACAAAAGACCCAAAGTCAACATGCGAACATGTATCCTTTGAGCCTTTTATATAAAACAGCTATTCAAATATCGAAAAGTGTTATCTATTATTTAGAAACGACTTCTTCGCCTTTGTAAGAACCGCAGCTTGGGCATACGCGGTGAGCTAATTTTAATTCACCACAGCTTGGGCATTCTTGCATACCTGGTACTGCTAATTTAAAGTGTGTACGACGTTTGTTTTTTCTTGTTTTAGAAGTTCTTCTTTTTGGTACTGCCATGATTAATCCTCCCTTTTATTCGATTCCTTACGACGCATTGCAACTAAAGCTTAGTGTGCGTTATCATTCTCATCGTATAATTGTTGTAATTTTTGAAGCCTCGGATCGACTTGCACCTTTGATTCATCTTGAGATGGGTCATTATCCAAATCATCTTCGTCAATAACTTCCCAACCTCGGCCACCAGTCAGCATCTCATCACTGTCCTCAGCAACGACACGCATTGGTTTTTCAAGCATGACAATCTCTTCGGCAATACTGCGCAAATCAATCATGCCATCTGTAACAAGATGATAATGTTCATCGTCCTCATCTTCGTACAAACCATCTAAATCAAACACTTCTGTTGTCGTTGTATCGAATGGCACTTCAACAGGGACAAGCGTCCGAGCACATGGCATCGTATAAGACCCACGCAAGCGCATATCTGCTACAACTTCTGTCGATCTAACGTTCAATTCGCCATCAACCTGTACTTCTGACAAGTTAATAATATCTAATTGACGCGCCAAATCATTAAATTCAACGGTTTGATTAAATTTAAAAGGTTGTCCTTGGTATTTTCTCAATTGTGTTATTGACCATTTCATATGGCTTCACCTCTAACAAGCACAAAATTTATTTTAACTTTTGCTAGGCAAGTTGTCAAGATTTTTTCTTAACATGTTAAGTTTTGGTACAATACTCATAATGATATATGAAAGGACAGAATGCAAATGAAAAGCGTTGCCTTGATTACCGAATATAATCCTTTTCATAACGGGCATCTTTACCATGCGCAAATGGCACAACAAATGACAGAAGCCGATGTAACGATCGCGATCATGAGTGGCAATTTTGTAATGCGTGGTATGCCTGCGATGTTCAATAAGTTTCAACGTGCGCAAATGGCGCTTGCAGGCGTCGATTTAGTCGTTGAACTCCCAGTCATTGGTGCACTTTCTTCAAGCGACTATTTCGCAAAAATGGGTGTCCGCATGGCTGACTATCTTGCTGCTGACGCTTTATGTTTTGGTAGCGAATCTGGGGATATAAAAGCGTTACAACATATAGCGACACAATTACTAAGTTACGAAACAACGCCCGCCTTTCATCAAGCGATTAAACAAGGCAAATCTTATGCACGTATCGTCTCGGAGTATTTAGATGACACATTAATGCGTTCTCCTAACAATATTTTAGGGATTGCGTATCTCAAACAGTTACAAGCATTGAACAGCAACATTCATCCTTATACACTTCAACGTCAACATACTGAGCACCATCAACAAGACTTGAACCACGAATCATATGCGAGTGGCTCTGCGATTCGTCAAGCTTTGCACAACCATGACACACGTTGGCAGAGTATGGTGCCTAAAGAAAACATCACACTTTTTAACCATCCTTTTGATGACGAAAAGCGTCTGTTTGATTTTTTACGTTTGACAGTCGCACAACATGATGTGCACTCACTACGCAACATTTACACAATGTCTGAAGGATTTGAGTATCGTTTGATGAAATGTATGCAAACAGCAACATCCTATACAGATTTAATGCAACAATTAAAAACGAAGCGCTATACGTACACACATATTCAACGAGTGCTGATGAACGTTCTGCTTAATATACCACACAGTGATGTCAGCGACACGATACAAGCCGCACGCGTGCTTGCCATGTCATCTCAAGGACAAGCGTATTTGAAATGGCTTAAACAAACTGCACCAGATCAACAAATTATTACGAACGTCAATCAAAAAAATGCGTCTCTTATTAAAAACGAGATTAAAGCGACACGTATTTATAATGTATTAACTAAGCAAACACAAAATGACTTTAATACGCCTGTTATTAAACGATAAAAATAGTGAGAAGTGATACACAATGCCATCACTTCTCACTATTTTTATTTATCCGTTGACGTGTTGAATTTTTCAAGCAATGCAGCCTCAACATGTTTTGGGACAAATTCTGAAATATTCGCATCGTATTGCGCCACTTCTTTCACGATGCTGGAACTTAAAAATGAATTTTCTGGTGAACTCATCATATAAAGTGTCTCAACACGACTGTTCAATTTTTTGTTCATAGATGTCAGTCTCAACTCATATTCAAAGTCACTGACCGCGCGCAAACCACGTATGATTGTCGTTGCACCAATTTTGTCACAAAAATCAACGAGTAATCCGTTAAAAGAATGAACGTGCACATTCGGTAAGTGTGCCACAGATGCTTTAATCATCTCAATGCGTTCATTTACTGTAAACGTCCCGGTTTTCTTCGTATTACGCAAAACACAGACGTGCAATTCGTCAAATCGATCTGAACTTCTTTCAATAATATCAATATGGCCATTTGTGATGGGGTCAAAACTCCCAGGGATGACCGCTTTTGTATTAACCATGACTTTCCCCTTTTCGTAAGATGCATGTATCAGTCAGGCCATAGTGATAACGTTTCACTTCTTCAAAAGGTGCCGTTTGAATGACTTCACGATGGCTAAACTCACAAACGATGATACCATTATTTTTTAATAAATCAAAGGCATGAATTTGTTCGAGCGCTTTATCAATCAGCCCTTTGTCGTACGGCGGATCTAGAAAAATAACGTCGAACTGCACCTCACGTTTACTCAATGCTTTCAAGGCACGGTCTGCATTATTTCGATAAACTTCAGATTGTGCATCTAAGCCTAGACGATTTAAATTGTTATGAATAACTTTAACAGCGCGACTATTTTGATCAACAAAAATGACTTTGTCCATCCCTCTCGATAACGCCTCGATACCTAGGCTTCCACTGCCGGCAAATAAATCTAAGCCTACGCCCTCGATATGTTGTAAACTGTTAAAGATACCTTCTTTTACTTTGTCCATCGTCGGACGTGTGTTACGCCCTTCTAATGTTTCCAAAGCTTTACTCTTATGCTTGCCTGCAATGACACGCATCCTCTGACACTTCCAATCTCATTTTATTTTTACTATACTTTAGGATAAGGAGGTCACACCATGCAACAATCTTTTATCGTATTAGGCAATGGCTTAACTGACTTGTATGAATTCCAAGCATTGATCGACTACAATCACGAACGTATTGATCGCATTGTATTTTTTCATACACCGAAATCAAAACATCAACGCTCATCGGTTGCAATCATTATGAAACCAACACCGAATCGTAAGTTTCAAGCGATTTATATGATGCTCGATGCCATGAAATATCCTTATCCTGATGGCAACAAAAAATATACAATGATTCAATCTTTTGCAGCACCTTATCATATCGAAATGGTAGGCATAGATGTCCATGCACCTGATGATTACCCTGAAAGAGACTTATACTTTAATTACTTAAAAAGCGTACTCAGACTCCAACGCTGGATACCACCGCTCGAATGATTAATACGTTGTTTCATGTTTTTCTTTATCATAAACTTTTTTTAAATATTTATAAGGTGAGCCACTAATTTGCGTAACATATTTTAATTTGCTCAATTTGTCTACAATGTCATCTACACGATCTGCATTGACATACATGTATACATATTTGTGTTGCTTGTTACTGTAAACAATGTGGCCATATTTACGAATATGTCGTTCGTGCTTCATATTTTTTAAATAAATAATGAGTTTTTCTCGTTGTACGATTTCCAACTTTTTCACCTCGCACTCTACCTCATATCGTACCATGAGTTGAAGTATTGAGAAAAGCAATAATATCGTGTTACTTTACATTTTAGGGAGAGGATTTTATGACGAAAACACGCCGAATTCTTACGGGTTCTATGATTGGTATCGCAAGCTTAGTGAGCGGTGCACTTTATTTAACGAACAAAACCAAAACTATTCAAAAACGAGATATCAAACCGTTTTTCCAACATACCTCGCCATACGTCTTTAGTCATCGTGGCGGCATGCAAGAACGTCCAGAATCGACAGCGCTTGCGTTTGATCATTCAGCTGCAATGGGATTGACTGGATTTGAAACGGACATTCGCCTGACAAAAGATGAACAAGTGATTGTCTTTCACGATGCAACAGTAGATCGTACAACGAACGGTTCTGGTTATGTTGCGAACCATACGTTAGCTGAGCTACAACAACTTGATGCTGGCTATCGCTTTACCGATATTAATGGGCATAAACCCTATCAAAATCATCCAAAAGCCAAAATTATGACAATGGATGCATTATTACAAAATTATCCTGATCAACTTGTGAATATTGATATTAAAGATCATCCAGATAGTTACGAAGGGCATATTGCCCCAGCACGACTTTACGAAGTGATTAAACGAAACAACGCTGAATCTCGCGTGCTTGTGACAAGTTTCTACAAAGAACAAATTGCTCGTTTCAATGTACTTAATCATGGCGACATTGCAATTGGCGCAAGTCAAGCAGAAGTGACAGAAGGCATTTTAAAATGTTACAGCGGTCTTGGGCATTTGTATCAAGGCAAAGCGGATACATTCCAGATGCCAACGGTTCATAAAGGGCTTGTGTTGACACAACGTAAACTTATTGCATGGCTGAACGCTCAAAACATTGCGCCCGGTTTTTATGGCGTCAATAATGTTGATCAAATGGTAGACCTGGCAAATCTAGGCGTGCATACACTCGTAACAGATCGTCCAACTATCGGTAAACAGTTTTTAAGTTTTTATCAAAAATAACTTTATCAATTCAAAAAATGGCGTAGTCATCTAAAACTTTCATGACTACGCCATTTTTATAGTTTGTTATTGAATTAAGCATGACACTGACAACCATTCCCCGAACCGCAACCACAACCGGTTTGGTTGAATAATGGCGTCCCCGCATCGACTTTCACATGTTCCGAAACACTTGATGCTAAAATTGTGACGACTTCATCTAGCATCAATTGCAATTCATGTTCGCATTGTTTAAATGTCACAACTGTCTCGTACGTTTCGTAAGCGCGCTTTAGACGACGTGTTTCCAACATAACAGTTTGATAATCAGGATGATAACGGCCAAAGCGCATCACTTCTTCATACTTCTCTTTCGACTTCATAAATACGTCATAATAGCGCTGTGCAACCTCATCATTATCAAGACGCTTTTTAGCAGTGAGATAATTTTGATACACGTCCGACTGCTGAATCATTGCCGCTAAAACATCGGTTTCATCTAATACATTGACAAACGCTTCATCAAACATCATCTTGATCCTCTCCTCGCTCTAAAAAGATGAGTATAAAGTAATTTTCGTCTATTTTGCCGCCCATTTCATCATATTTTCCACTTAGCAGACGTGAACGGTGCGTATCTGAGTTCATCCAACTATGGACAAGTGTTGGAATATCAGTGAAATTATAACCAACGTTTTGTGTAATAGACTGATACGTTAACGGTGTTTGATTGATTAAGTCTGTTAAGTTATTTTCCGTAAACTCAGCACTTGCACCATCTACAGATTGGAACAAATTGACAGTCGCAACATTTTCAAGCGTAGAATTAATATCTAATGGCTCCCGATGATGCAATCGTCGCATTTCATTCGTCAATTCATATAAGGTCAACAATTGATTCGCATTTTGATCAGGTTGTTGTTTGTCAGCCTGTGCACTCTCTTGTATCGCTTTAGCATTTTCTTCATTAGAAGCGTATGCGTTAATTGCAACTAACGCCTCTTTATCCAAGTAACGTATCCCTGTAATTTTATTACTTTGTTGATCAATAAATACTTGCGCAAAAAGCCCTTCAAATTGAATTAATGCTTGTGTTTTCACATCTTTATCCGACAATTCATAATGATAGTGCTTGCCATTAAGCTGAAATTCAGGTTCGGTAATCAATGTATATTTATCGAATAAATTCGCTGCATCGTCTCCAATCGCAATAGGGCCACTTTCTTTTTGTTCAGGACGTCCTGTCATATACGCTGATTTTACAACATTGTCCTTAACTGTAATTAACATATACGTTGATTGGCGATGAAATACGTACGTTCGATAATCTTCAAGATAGTGATACACACGGTCTGCTTGTCCATACTTTTTCGTGACTTCTGCCATAGATTGACCGACTAACATCCCGAATCCTTCTTTCAACTTAGGCGTTTCTACATCTGACGGTTGTGCCGGTTGTTGTGCTTTTTCATATTGATGTTCTGTCTGCTTATTAGGATTTTCCAAAACATCAAATTCAAGGCGTGGCGAGTAGAACAAGTATACTAGAAAGCCGATTAGCAATAGCACGCCCAATATTTTAATAATTAATCGTTTCATAGCACACTCCTTTTCCATAAATATCCTAGTATATCTTATTGTATCGTATTTTGTTTAGAAAAATAAACTTACCGACTTAAAATTTACGAAATACGCTAAAAAATCAGGTTATCAACGTTTAAAACGTCAACAACCTGATAAAATATCATTTATTCAAATGTCACGGGCGTTGCTGTCTCTGCTAACACCTCGTTGAGTGCTTCAATGTTTTGACGCCCTTCTTCATTCATCCATGTGATTGCTGCCTCTTTACCTTCTGACACATAGCGTGCGACACCATCTGTCCATGTTGCACGACCACATAACACACCGTTAAATGTTGATCCTGACTCTTTTGCGAAACGTAACGTATCTTGGAATAATGCTGACTTCACACCGGCACTTAAAAAGATAAATGGTAAATGGGTTGCTTCAGCTTGTTCTTGGAAATATTTTGCTGCTTCTGCTCTTGTATATACGACTTCATCCGTCGCATAACCTTCAACAAAGTTCATATTCACAGGCACTTCTACTTTAAGCACATCTACCCCATATCGTGGATCTGAGAATTCTTTCATCATTGTGTTCACTTTATGTGGTTTTTTTAACGCATATGCTTTAGAAGTTGCATCTGCAATATCTGCATCATAAGACACAAGTTCAAGGAAAAATGGTAGGTTTTCAGCACGACACTCTGAACCAATACGTTCAACAAATGCTTGTTTTTGATGATTGATTGCTTCAGGTTCATCAACATCATAATAGAGCAAGAATTTGCACGCATCTGCACCCGCTTCTTTCAGACGTTTGACAGACCATACGGATAACAAGTCCGGTAAGCGTCCCGGTGTAGAGGCATCATACCCCGTTTTTTCATATGCCAACAATAAGCCCGTATTGTCAGCTCTATCATCGGCTGCCGGCAATCCATATTCAGGATCTAATAAAATAGATGACGCATATTTTGTTAACTCTGATGACACGATTTGTTTAAATTCAATAATCTCGTTATCATCTGCTTCTGACCCTTTTGTTTTTGCAATCATCTTTTTTAAAGCACCACGTTGATCAATCGCTAATGCGCCAATAATCCCTTGGTCATTACATAATCGTTTTAGAAACTGTTTTTTTTCTTCACGTGTTTTCATTGCTTCACGACTCCTTTTATACGTTTTCAACTTTGATTTGCGTATATAACGCTTTATAATTTTCCATTTCTACATAACCTGTCATTGCTTCTTGTGCATTCAACATACCGAGCGTATTGCCTTGTCTTAACACCACATCATCCGATGCACCTTGTTCTAATGCAGCAGTCATACCCGCTACCGTCGCATCGCCTGAACCTACCGCATTCACTACTGTAATTTTTGGAATCGTAACACGATAAAAAGTGTCGGCATGTTTTGCTAATGCGCCATCTGCACCAAGTGACACAACAACCCATTCAATCCCTTCAAATAATGGATGATTTAAAGCAGCTTTCAAATCCGACAGTTGTGTTGTAATCGTTCGATCTAATAACGCTGAAAGTTCTGTAATATTCGGTTTAATCATTGTTGGCTTTATATCGCCATTTAGCACAGCCTCTAATGCTGGTCCCGCACAATCTAAAACGACTTGCTTACCATGACATACTGCTAACATGTCACAATAAAAATTTGTTGGTAATCCTTTGGGTAAACTGCCAGATATTGCGATAACATCGGCTTTGTCAGCTAACTTTTTTAAATGCGTTAAAAAAGTTGATGCTTCACTTTCTAAAATAACGGGACCACTTTCTAAAATTTCAGTTTGTGCACCATCATGTAAAATAGCGATACAATTTCGGGTTTCACCGCTAATCGGCAAAAAATCATGTTGAATGCCATCTGACGTTAAGTCTTTTTTAATCGCTTCACCTAATACACCACCGAGCAAACCACTGGCGACAACATTCGACCCAAGTTGATTTAAAATTCGTGTAACGTTCAAACCTTTACCACCAGCTGTTTTGCGAACATCTGCGACACGATTCACGTCATCAATTTGAAAATGAGTCAATGGATACGCAATGTCGATGGAAGGATTCATCGTAATTGTTAAAATCATCTTGTCACCCGCTTAGTCGTGATATTCTCCGCGATCCCATTTTTCAATAAATTCATCAAAAAAATGTGGATCTGCCTGTTTGTCACTCGCCTGTTCAACATGTGCAATTTTGGCAATCAATTTTTTATTTTCTTCCGTTTCTTTATATTCAGCTTTAATAAATGCTTCAATAATGTCACAAATTAAAAATTCGCCTGTCACACGTCCGCCAAATCCAATGACATTCGCATTCAATTGTTCTTTGGCATAGATAGCAGACGTCATATCACGAACGAGTGCGCTACGTACACCCGGCACTTTATTAACAGCGTTGTTAATGCCAACACCCGTACCACATATACAAACGCCTAAGTCTGCTTCGCCATTTGTCACAGCCTCGCCGACTTTTTTACCGAATATTGGATAATGTGTGCGTGTGAAATCATATGTTCCAACATCTAAAACTTCGTAGCCTTTTGCTTTTAAGAAATCTGAAACTGCCATTTTCGTATCTGTTACAATATGGTCACAACCAATTGCAATTTTCATTTCATTCATCCTCTCCTGTTTAAGCCATTTTATTTAACATATCGACACGAATTTGATGACGACCTCCGTCATAATTTGCCGCTAAAAATTCTTTTACAATGTTACGTGCCAATTGATTGCCGACAATTTCTGAACCCAACGTAATCAAACGTGCATTGTTATGCTCTCGTGTCATATATGCTGAACGCTCATCCGATACTTCTGCAGCAATCATGCCTTTCACTTTGGTCGCTGTTATAAAACTTCCGACACCATATGCATCAAACACAATGCCCATACTCTCATCATGTTCTTTCAAGTCATTAACAACTGCTAACGTCGATTCAACAAAATCAACTGCCGCCGTTTCCGTTTTATCTACAACTTCAAAACCACGCGCCATTAAATCTTCCTTGATAACATTCTTTAATTTCATACCATCACTATCCGAACCAATTACTACGCGCATTATCACTACCTCCTAAAAATTTTTACATGCGAGATTTCTGTCTCACTCTCAAACACGCACCCCATTCACTTTTCTATCAAAGGGTGTTGAAATTTCACTTTTTGAAGCATTTAACCTCGCTACACACACATAATAAATCATAATCAAACATTTATCAACACATCATGTTTGTTTGGTTTTGTTTTTGTGTTGACACTCATTTTGTAAACGGTTATTCTAAAAGTGTAATCTAATAAATAAACATATTTAAACTTAGGGAGGAGCTGTTCTGTTTGAATACTTTATTTTTTGAGGATACAGTGTATGTTTCCGACAAGCAGACGCAAGCAGAAGTTTTTGAAGAGATCTATACAGATTTGTTGAAAAAGCAGTTAGTCACTGAAGATTTCTTGAAGAACATTTTGGAACGAGAACAAAAATACCCAACAGGTTTAGATTTATCGCCTGTTTCTAGTGCGTTACCAAACATTGCGATTCCGCATACTGAAAGTGATTTTGTGAAAGCATCACGCATTATTCCAATTAACTTAAAACATACTTTAACCTTTCACAATATGATTTCGCCGGATGCAACGATTGATGTTTCATTTCTGTTTATGATTTTGAATGAAAACGGCGAAGCACAAGCGGGATTATTAGCGAACATTATGGATTTTATTAATGCTGTAGATAACGAATCTTTAATTCACTTCTTTAATCTGGAAAATCCAACAGACATTTATCAATTTTTAGAGGAACACTTTCATGCAGAACATTCTGCATAAATTGTAGATAAAATTTATTTTTTAAGGAGAGGGATTGTTATGATTAAAATTTTAGCGGCTTGTGGGGCTGGGGTAAACTCAAGTCACCAAATCAAAAGTGCATTGGAAACTGAATTGAAAAATCGTGGTTATGACGTGACATGTGACGCTGTGATGATTAAAGACGTCAATCAAGAATTGTTATCACGCTATGACATTTTTGCACAAATTGCTAGTACTGACTTAGGATTCGATATTAATATTCCGGTTGTAGATGCTGGGGCAATTCTATACCGTATTCCTTCTATGGCCGAACCGGTTTATCAAAAAATGGAAGACGTTATTAAGTCATTAAATAAATAACACACCAAGATATGTTGACTTTTTAACAGATTCAGAAGGGATGACAAAATGAATACAATTATTGATATCGCAAATAGTATATTTAACCCACTTATTAACTTAGGTGCTGCACCGTTAATGACCATTGTTTTGACGATTATCGCATTGTTTTTCAAAGTGAAGCCTGCACGTGCTTTAGAAGGCGGTATTAAACTAGGGATTGCATTGACTGGTATCGGTGCAATTATCGGGATTTTAACAACTGCTTTTTCAGAAGCAATGACTGCTTTTGTTGAAAGAACAGGTATTTCATTAAACATTACAGATGTTGGTTGGGCACCTTTAGCAACGATTACTTGGGGTTCGCCTTACACACTTTACTTCTTATTAATCATGGTTATTTTAAATATCGTGATGTTAGCCCTTAAGAAAACAGATACGTTAGATGTTGATATTTTTAATATTTGGCATTTAGCCATTGTTGGTTTATTCGCGATTTTCTGTGGTGCAAATTTATTCACTGCCACATTGCTCGTACTTTTTATCGGCGTGTTAAAAATTTGGAATTCCGATTTAATGAAACCAACATTCAATGATTTGTTAAATGCACCAGACAATAACCCGATGACAACAACACATATGAACTATATGATGAATCCGGTTATTATGGTGTTCGACAAGATTTTTGATAAAATTTTCCCTTGGTTAGATAAATACGATTTTGACGCTGCAAAACTTAACAGTAAAATCGGTTTCTGGGGATCAAAATTCGCGATTGGTATTTATCTAGGGGTGTTTGTAGGTTTACTTGCCGGTCAATCACCTACTAAAATTTTCACACTCGCCTTTACAGCTGCTGTCTGTTTAGAGTTGTTCTCTCTTATCGGCTCTTGGTTTATTGCGGCTGTTGAGCCTTTATCACAAGGTATTACTGATTTTGCGAACAAACGTCTAAAAGGTCGCGAAATTAATATCGGACTAGACTGGCCTTTCATTGCAGGTCGTGCTGAAATTTGGGCGACAGCTAACGTTTTAGCACCAATCATGCTGCTAGAAGCTATTTTCTTACCAGGCAACAAACTTTTACCACTCGGTGGTATTATTGCAATGGGTGTCACACCTGCATTACTCGTTGTGACTCGCGGTAAACTGATTCGCATGATTGTTATCGGTGCTGTTGAGTTACCACTCTTCTTATGGTCAGGTACATTAATCGCACCGTTCGTTACGAAAACGGCAAAAGCAGTTGGCGCTTTCCCTTCCGGTTTGAGTGAGTCCGTCATGATTTCTCATACAACGATGGAAGGTCCGATTGAAAAGTTTCTAGGCTATCTCGTAGGTAACATGTCTCAAGGCCAAATTTCATTTGTATTGTACACTATCCTTGCACTTGTCGCATACCTACTTATTTTCGTTTGGTATGCACGCCAAATGAAAAAGCGTAACACTGAATATGCAAATACAAAATAATAATTTAAAAAACAAGGCTCAGAGTATATCCGAGTCTTGTTTTTTTATACGATATATTTTTCTTCTGTTTCAATCTTTTCATAATGCTTTTGATCATCATCATTTGTAATGACTGCTGTAATATCGTGTAAGCTGTAAAATACAGAAAAATCTTTCTTACCTACTTTAGAATGATCAATTAATAAATAGCGTTCCACTGAATTGTCCAATGCAATTTTCTGCGTCTGTCCTTCTTCAAATGTAGACGTCATAATTTTATGTTCACTTAGCGCATTACAGCTTAAAAAGGCTTTATGAAAGTTCATATCTTCAAGTGACTTGTTCGTAATTTCGCCAATGAAACATTGCGTTGTCTCACGCAATTCCCCACCTAGTAAATACACTTTATGGTGTTCTTTATGCTTATTCAACTCTTGAAATATTGGTAAGCAATTCGTCACAATACGCAGCCCTTTGTGGTCAATTACTTTCGCCAAAAGTTCTAACGTCGTCCCGGGTCCTAAAAAAATCGTATCGCCGTCATTGATCAACGCGTTCGCTTTTTCAACAATTCTTTGTTTTTCTTCTTTATGCATAATCTGTTTTTCATTATGGGAAAGTTCCACTTGGCGATATAAATCTTTTAGTCTGGCACCACCATGCACACGTTCCAACAACCCTTGTTTTTCCAATTCATCCAAATCACGACGCACGGTCATATCAGATACCGATAACTTCTCCATAATGTCGCTGACTTTAACTGTACCGCTTCTTTCTAATAAAGACATGATTGCTTGGAATCGATCTGTTTTTAACATCTTCTCGCCTCTCTCTGCGCATATAGCATCCGAAATCTTTAAATTTAGCGTATCAAATTCTTTATAATTATGCTACCTTCAATATCATTGTTTCATCACGATTGAAGTGTCCAATAAAAAAGGCACCCATTTACGAAAATGAGTACCTTAGAAATTAAAAACCAAATGTTGCTTTAATTAATGACGTTGTTTCGCCACCAGGATATAACACATACAACAAAATAAATACAGCGACACCTGTAATCGCAGTAAAGAACCATATAACCGATGCGATAGGGCCTGTTTTACGGTGTACGTCATATTTGTCCTTGATTCCTGTGAAAATTTGAATCAAACCAAAAACGGCACCGATTGTTGCGAGTGTAATATGGAAAAACAAGAAAATTGTGTAGTAAAGTCGTACTGAATCTGGACCACCGAATGCGGTATTACCAATGAAAATCGTACGACTTGCGTAAATTGCAAAGAATAATACAGCAAAAGCTGCTGCCCATAACATTACTTTTTTATGCTGTTCAAATTGACGTTTCCAGATTAAACGCCAACCAATTGCTACGAGAATCGCACTGATGACGATACATGTCGTACTAATAGTAGGTAAAATAGGTAAGCTCATATTCTCATCCTCACTCATTTATCATTTAAATCATATTAATTAATGAAATTACAACGACTAGTGCAAAAAATACCACTAGATAATTTAAAGAATAGATGAACATTTTCGTTGCCCATTTTTCTTCGTTGCTTGATGCTTTGAAGCTTGTTAAGCCAAGTGCAATCCAGCCAAGGTTAAGCAATGTTGCTAACACGATGAATGTAATACCAAGCTCGTGCATCACGAATGGTAAAGGTAAGAGTGCAAACAACCATAAAAACATACCGATTCGTGTTCTGTTGAAACTTTTTACGGATGGTAACATCGGTACGTTCGCAAGACGATACTCATCACGGCGCTTAATTGCTAATGCATAAAAGTGAATTGGCTGCCATGCAAAGACAACAGCAAATAGTGCTAATGCCATGACACTTAAATGACCTTCTATTGCAACCCAACCGATAAGTGGTGGCACCGCGCCTGGAAAACTACCGATAACTGTGTTCCAAGTTGTATGGCGTTTAGACCATATTGAGTAAAATGATACATACCCAATAATACCAGCTAAACCAATGACGCCAGCTGGGACGTTAATCATAAATAAGAGCAGTTCACCTACAACCATCATGCCAAGACTGAGTATTACGAGTTGACGGTCTGAAATACGGTCATTCACTGTAGGTCGATTCTGTTTACTTGGCATTAACGCATCGATGTCTTGATCGTAATAGTTGTTAATCGCACATGAACCACCCATTACGAGTGTTGAACCAATCATCATAATGATGAGCTGTGGCATAGAAGCTAAAAAGCCATGATGTGTCATCACAATTGCAAGCCATGCACCCGCAAACGCAGGAATTAAGTTCCCTTGTACAAGCCCTAACTTAATGACCTGTTTGAGCTCTTTATATGAAATACGTCCAGTAGTTTCGGGAACTACCTCTGATTTCGACATTGATTTACCCCCCTTTTTTGTCATATATATCAATGATATATGAAAGTCATATAATTGACTAGCTTTATTCTGAAATTTTTGTGACACTTTAGCGACATTCAAAAAACGTTGCGATTTGATGCACAATATAAGTATGCTTTTTGATATAATGTAAAAGAACAAAACTCTACTGGGCGGCAACATAAATCTTGATAACAGCAATGCAATCTTGATCTCCGCTCTGTAAGATTTTAATAACATATCGAGGTGTTTAGCATTGTTTAAAAAGCGCAACCTAAAATGGTTATCAGTACTCGCGACACTCATGATGATATGGGTGCAACTCGGTGGCGCGCTTGTTACGAAAACAGGATCTGAAGATGGCTGTGGTTCTGACTGGCCGCTCTGTCATGGCGCATTACTGCCTCAAAATCTTCCTATTGAAACAATTATCGAATTAAGTCATAGAGCTGTATCTGGCTTATCACTGATTATTGTGTCATGGCTTGTTATAACAGCGTGGAAAAATATTGGGCATATTCGAGAAGTAAAACCACTGTGCAAAATTAGTGTTGGATTTTTATTAATCCAAGCTTTAGTAGGTGCTGCAGCAGTTATGTGGCAACAAAATGATTACGTCTTAGCATTGCACTTTGGTATTTCATTAATCAGCTTTTCATCTGTATTTGTTTTAACACTCATTATTTTTGACCTTGATCAGAAATATGAAGCCAACATTGTTCATATTAAAAAGCCGTTACAAGTCTATACTTGGATTATGACGGGGATTGTATATGTGACAATTTATACTGGGGCACTCGTAAGACATACAGAATCAAGCTTAGCGTATGGTGCATGGCCACTTCCTTTCGGGGATATCGTACCACACGGTGTTCATGACTGGGTACAACTGGCACACCGCATTATGGCGATGCTCGCATTCATTATTATTTTGTTGACGTACGTGCATGCGGTTAAACATTATCCAAATATCCGTACAATTCAATACGGTTATACAGCAAGCTTCATTTTAATTATTTTACAAGTGACAACAGGTGCTTTATCTATTATTACCGAAGTAAACCTGATTATCGCTTTATTACACGCATTATTTATTACATTACTATTTGGCTTGATCAGTTATTTCATTTTACTCATTATACGTACAAATCGAGGCGAACAATAGTTAAAAAGCAAGTCACCGCGCATGGTGACTTGCTTTTTTTATGCATCTGTTTTCTCTATCTCAATCAATAGGTCTCCTGTTTCAATACCATCATTATTTTGTACGTGGATTGCTTTCACCGTACCATTGAATGGTGCTTGAACAGTTGTTTCCATCTTCATTGCTTCTGTGATAATGAGTGACTGCCCTGCTTCTACCACATCATTTTCTGATACTTTCACATCAATCACAGTTCCCGGCATTTGTGCCCCAATATGACTTGGATTGCCTTTATCTGCTTTCGGTTTCGCATGATGGACAGATTGGATATTCTCATCTTTCACTTGAATGCGTCGTGCTTGACCGTTCATTTCAAAGAACACGGTACGCATTCCTTTATCGTCTGGTTGCGTAATTGTTTGTAATGTAATGACAAGTACTTTTCCTTTGTCGATTTCGATTTTGATCGTTTCATTATCACGCATACCGAAGAAGAATGTTGGCGTATCTAGTAATGACACGTCGCCAAAACGTTCAAATGTTTGCATGTATTGTTCATATACTTTTGGATACAATGCATAACTAATCACATCTTGTTCAGTCACTTCACGCTGTTGTTTCTCTTGTAACTCTGCTTTTAATGCGTCGAAGTCGACAGGTTCTAAATATTCTCCCGGACGTTCTGTCAATGCCGTTTGCCCTTTTAAAATGACATCTTGTAATTGCTTGTTGAAGCCATTAACAGGTTGTCCGATTTCTCCTTTAAAGAATGACACGACTGAGTCTGGGAAGTCGAGTTTATGACCTTCTGATACAACTTGTGTTTCGTCTAAATCATTTTGCACCATATACAATGCCATATCGCCTACAACTTTAGACGATGGCGTTACTTTTACAATGTCACCGAATAATAAGTTCACACGGCGATACATATCTTTTACTTCGCCAAAGCGTTCGCCTAAACCAAGGCTTTTCGCTTGTTGACGTAAGTTTGAATATTGACCGCCCGGCATTTCATGTTGATAAATTTCAGTATGCGGTGACTTCATATCACTTTCAAAATCTTGATAATAAGGTCGAATTGCATCCCAATAATGTGACAAACGTTCATGCCCATCAATATCCATTCGAATATCACGTGAGAAACCACTCATCGCATAGTAAAGCGAGTTACTACTTGGTTGACTCGTTAAACCTGACATGGCTGCGACAGCTGTATCAATAACGTCAACACCTGCATTAATCGCTTGGTTGTACGTTAAAATACCGTTACCACTCGTATCATGTGTATGCAGATGAATTGGTAGATTGACTGCTGCTTTCAACTCACCAATTAATTCATGCGCTGCACGTGGTTTCAATAAGCCTGCCATATCTTTAATCGCTAACATATGGAAGCCTTCACGTTCTAGTGTTTTCGCTAAGTCTACATAATATTTTAACGTATATACATTCGAGCGTGTCGTATCTAAAATATCGCCAGTGTAACAAATCGCACCTTCTGAAATTTTGCCTGCACGTTGTACCGCTTCATTTGCCACTTTCATTTGTTCAACCCAGTTAAGTGAGTCAAATATTCTAAAGACATCAACGCCTGCTTCGGCACTTTCTTTAACAAACTTCTGAATGACATTATCAGGATAGTTTTTATAACCAACTGCATTCGATGCACGTAATAACATTTGGAACAACACATTCGGTATCGCTTTTCTTAATAATTTCAGGCGATCCCAAGGGTTTTCTTTTAAGAAGTTATACGCAACATCAAACGTTGCCCCACCCCATAACTCTAACGAGAAGTTGTCTTGCATCACACGTGCTGTTTCAGGGGCGATTTGTAATAAGTCATGCGTACGTACACGTGTCGCCAATAAGGATTGATGTGCGTCACGGAATGTCGTATCTGTAATCAACACTTCATCTTGTGCTTTCACCCATTTCGCCACAGCTTCAGGTCCTTGTTCGTCTAGTAATTGTTTCGTACCACGTAATTGTGCGATTTCACTTTGTTTAATTGTCGGAACATCAGCCGGTTCAAAGTGTGGTTTTGGACGTTTTTCCACACTTGGGAAGCCGTTGATTGTGACATTACCGATATACTCGAGTGTTTTCGTACCACGGTCTCTTGAAGGTTGGATTACAAACAACTCGGGTGCTTGTTCTAAAAACTTCGTCGTATAATCCCCTGATGCAAATTGTGGGTGCTGAATCACGTTATACAAAAATGGAATGTTCGTTTTGACACCACGAATACGCATTTCTTGAAGAGAGCGTCCCATCTTTTCACGTGCTTCTTTATAGTTAATTGCATGCGTCGAAATTTTAACGAGTAATGAGTCGTAATACGGAGAAATTTCGGCACCTTGGAATGCATCGCCTGCATCAAGACGCACGCCAAAACCACCGCTTGAACGGTAAGCAACAATTCGCCCCGTATCTGGCATAAAGTCCTGTGTCGGATCTTCTGTTGTAATACGACATTGGATCGCATATCCCATCGTTTGAATATCTGCTTGTTGTGGCAGCGCAATTAAGTCGCCATGTAATGATTCGCCATCTGCAATTAATAATTGTGTTTTAACAATATCAACGCCTGTAATCATTTCCGTAATCGTATGTTCCACTTGGATACGTGGGTTCACTTCAATGAAATAGTACTCATCGCCCGATACGAGGAATTCTACTGTTCCGGCATTGACATATTGAATTTGTTGCATCAAGTCTACTGCTGCATGACAAATAGCTTCACGCATTGCTTTAGATAAACTTACAGATGGTGCGACTTCCACTACTTTTTGATGACGTCGTTGTACCGAACAATCACGCTCATAAAGGTGAATGATATTACCCGCTGTATCTCCAATCACTTGCACTTCAATATGCTTTGGCTCGTCGATAAACTTTTCTATGTAGACTTCACTGCTACCGAAAGACTTTTCCGCTTCAGACTTCGCACGTGTAAAAGCTTCAGCTAATTCAGACGCTTCTCGAACGATACGCATGCCTTTACCGCCACCGCCACTTGTTGCTTTAATCATCAGCGGATAGCCTGCCGTTTCAGCAAACGCTTCGGCTTCTGCTAAATTAGCAACTGGTCCGTCTGTACCTGGAATGACTGGTAAGTTCGCACGAATCGCTGTTGCACGTGCTTTTACTTTGTCGCCGAACATGTCCAAATGTTCAAGCTCTGGTCCAACAAAGATGATCCCTTCTTCAGCACAACGTTTTGCAAATTGCATATTTTCACTTAAAAAGCCGTAGCCTGGATGAATCGCATCTGCTCCCGCTTCTTTCGCAATTTGAATAATGCGTTCGATATTCAAATATGACTCTGCTGGACCGAGATCTTCACCGAGTAGATAAGCCTCGTCCGCTTTGTAACGATGTAATGCACGCATGTCCTCTTTGGAATAAATAGCAACTGTGTCAATCCCTAACTCTGTCGCTGCTCTAAAAATACGAATTGCAATTTCTCCACGGTTAGCGACTAAAATTTTGTTGATACGCTTCATTGTATCAGCCCCCTATTTGATGAGTGATTGTGAAGTGTGAGACATGATAACATGTACCGGTACTTCACTTGTTGGTCATACTTCTTGATAAGGCATTATTATTCTTATGATAAGTTTTAGTTATCTTAGTTAATAATGTTTAATAATCAACAATCTTATTTTAAAACGCATTTGTATAATTGTCAAAATTTTATATATAAATAAAAAACACGACTTTGCAAATGTATCGCTATACAGTCACGCCATCGTGTTAATTACCTTATTCTGTTGTGTTAACGTCGCACGTTCTGTTGTCTTGCATAATAACGTTCACGCGCTTCTTCATACTTAATTTGTTTAGAAATGAGCAACAATAATCCCATCGCAATACTTAAACTCATCATGGAAGAACCACCAAAACTAATAAATGGTAGTGGCACACCTGTCAATGGAATTAAGCCTGAAATACCACCTAAGTTGACGAATGCTTGAATACCAATATAACTTGCGATACCGACACAGACGAGCTTATAAAAATAAGAGTCCGTACGAGAGGCGATAGTCAATGCACGATAAACAATATAATAAATCAAGCAAAGTACAATCAATGCACCGATAAAGCCTAACTCTTCGCAAATAATCGCAAAAATAAAGTCGGTATGTGGTTCTGGCAAGTAACCTAACTTCATCACACTATTGCCAAGACCACGACCAAATAGTCCGCCATTACCAATCGCTAATAATGAGTTTGCTAAGTGATAACCGATACCCGATTCGTAATTAAACGGGTTTTCCAATGCACTAAAGCGTGCCGTTAAATATGCTGGCAATACGTTGATGCGGAAAATAATGATAAAGATTAACACTGTCACTAAACCTAAGACAGCGTATGTAATAATTTTCAGCAAGTTTTTAATACCGATACCTGAATAAACAATAATACAGATGAAAATCGAGGCAATCAGCAATGTTTGTCCAACGTCTTTTTGCAGTAATACAAGTGCAATAATGAAACCGACAAAAATAATCGGCCCGATAATTACCATTGGATTTTGTTGTATTTGAATTTTTTTACGGTCGATAATGTATGGTACATATAAAATAATACCAATTTTAAGCAACTCAGAGGCTTGTAAGTTCATAAACCCTAAGTTCAGCCAACTTTTAGAACCATTGATCTCACTACCAAATACTAAAGTCGCAAAAAGTAAAAGTAAGATAATGGCCATCATGCCTAATTGTGCGTTACGGTTTTTAATAATGCGCACGTCCATAACATACGCCATAAAAAATACAATCGCAAAACCGACGATGACATAAATGAGCTGACGCATGTAAAAGTACGTGCCTGACACTGGAATTCCACCTGTCAGCGTGCCGCGTGTTGCAGCAACCATGCTGGCACTATATACCATTGTTAGACCGATGAGACAAAGTGCTACATATGTGAGTAATAATGGAAAATCGATATATTTAGAAGATCTCAAAATATATCGAAAAAAGTTTCTTATTCGGTTCATATATTTAAGTCATCCAATTCGTTACATTTAAACACACAAAAAATGATAATGGGACAAACTTAAACCTCATTCCTAGAAATGTTTATGTTGTCCCAAATTCATTATTATACGCGTAAAAATGCTTCGTGTAATTTTGATAATTCTTTTTCAAGACGTTGCATTAACGCCTTACCATCTTCTTGATCAACTAAGCCTAAATTAACAGCAAAGTTAACTTCTTTTTGTAAACCATACATCTGTGTATCCAAAACCTCTTCGTATAAAGGACATTGCGGTAACGTTAAATGATCTATTTGAACTTTGATTAATTGTAAAATGCGATCTGCATCTTGGTTCAATTGGTCATATGCAGCAGTTCTATAATCATGTTGCTTGCTCATGACGGACTCCCCCCATTAATTTATCTTCATGTAAAAATTCTATCTTATCCATTGTTAAAAAGCAAGTAAATTCCGAACGGCAACACGTTCATCTATGCTAAAATAGAACTAGCTATAACAAGGGAGTGCATAAACTATGATTCAAATTAAAGGTGCTGTTAAATTTCCAATTACTTTAGATAGTACAACTTGGATTTTTGACGATCGAAAAGTAACAATTGAAGATTTAGAAAAAGGGGTTTTTGAAGGTGAAAAACCGATTAAGTTTGAAGACAATCGTGAATGGAACCGTGCGATTTTAGAAGGTCAAACGAATCCACCAACACTTAATTCTGAAATTGAATACAAAAAGCGTGCTGTTTTAACTGGGTCATTTGCGATCAATATGACACCATTTTTCAAAAATGCGGAACCGCACGATAATGCGACAACAATTCGATTATCTAATGATTCAGATCATATCGATATCCCTTTTACGATGCTGCCATACTTGTTCTTCCAATTTGCCAAAGATGGTAAGCGTCTTTATGAAGATAACGGGGTAGATAGTTTTATTTACACGCCTGACGAAGGCTATCAATATCAATTCCAACATGTTACACATATTGAGGTGCTATAACATATGCGAAAAGTCACTTGTGTTATTTGTGACACGGAAGTGCTACTAGACGAGAACACATTACTCGCTAAGCGTTTAAAAAATAATCCGATACGAACATTTATGTGTGATGAATGTAAAAGTCGCTTGGATACACCAAGACAGCGACCATCCCAATCATATCATCACGAAAAAAGGGGCTGGGACATAATTCCCGGCTCTTTTTTTCGAAGAAGGCCTGATTAAATGTTTTTTGACATTTAATCAGGCCTTCGTTATAGATATTATTTAAAAAAATAAAGC
>NZ_JXWY01000177.1 GCF_000934465.1 Staphylococcus microti
TGCCTATGGCAAAGAGGTCACACCTGTTCCCATGCCGAACACAGAAGTTAAGCTCTTTAGCGCCGATGGTAGTCGGACTTACGTTCCGCAAGAGTAGGACGGTGCCAGGTAAAATATTTGGAGAATTAGCTCAGCTGGGAGAGCATCTGCCTTACAAGCAGAGGGTCGGCGGTTCGAACCCGTCATTCTCCACCATTTGCCGGCCTAGCTCAATTGGTAGAGCAACTGAC
>NZ_JXWY01000033.1 GCF_000934465.1 Staphylococcus microti
ATTTAGGCAATTCATTTATCTCTTCTTTACATAACAAAGAAATATAGTATTTACCGCTAGTGCGACGTGATATTGTCGCTGACTTAATAATCCCTTTTGGTTGTCTGTGAAGCTTAATTCTGATTAAGGATTTTAATTTAGGAACTTTGACAAACTTATCATCAATCAAAGCAACTGTCCCATTTTGATTATTCGTTGTATAACTTTGAACAGGATTTTTCTTACTTTTGAACCGAGGAAATCCAATAGATTTATTACGAAAAAAGTTCTTGTAGGATTTATCTAAATTAAGTTGTGCATTAGCTAAAGCAAGACTATCGACTTCTTTTAAAAAGGGGAATTCTTTTTTATATTTTGCAGGTGTTGGAAAACGCATTTTCTTAGAGGGATTGTTCGCTTTTTCTTGATACGCTTTTATTCGGTCATTAAGCATTAGATTATAGACTTTCCGAACACAACCAAAAGATTTCGCAAAGAAAAACTCTTGTTCCTCTGTTGGATATAATCTAAATTTGTACGCTTTTAATCGTTCCATTAGATACACCACCTATCTATTTATGATGATTCGCTTGATTGGGGTAAAATTTGAACATAATGTGTATAGGGTCTTTATCATGATTCTACGCAACTAAAGTAATCAGATATTTCATTATCAATTACTTGTCTACGCAATTTCGTTACCAAAATAAGAGGATAATAAAGAAAGAATTCTAAATGACTATTTGTATCTAATGCCATTATTACATTAACACTTTTTATGTAAACTGAAAATAACACAAGTAAAACAAAAAGGCAATTCGCCATGTATAACAATTTTCAAGTTACCAAAGATAACCTTTGTACTGGACGGCATTCATCACCCACCTAGAGGATGGGCGACTTCTGCCTAAACTAAGTTAAAGAATAAATAAAACTTAGGATTTTTGCCATGTATGAGTGCTTTCATTGTAAATAAATGCGTGGTTGGACGAATATGCGCAATCCCAGTACCGCCTTTAGGCCCCGTTCCTACTAAAATAAGTTTTTCTACGCGTTCAGGTGCGATTTTGACTAATTCTTGTGCAATCATACCACCCATAGAAAGACCTAGTAAGTGGACACGTGTCAGACGCATCGCATCCATAAATGTTAATACACCTTGTGCCATACCTTCTATCGTTGACTGAACAGTGCCAGTAGTCAGCCCGACACCTTTGTTATCAAAGACGATGACTTGATAGTGCTCACGCAATTGATTTAAGACAGCCGGATCCCAGTCATCCATTGTGGCCGCCAAATGCGTAAGCAATAGCAAAGGGGGCTTAGATGCATCTCCTATCACTCTATATGCGAATCTTGCACCACGTGCTGTAATAAAGCGATTCGGTGTCGTTTGATAGGTTGTATTATCCATGTATTTTTCTCTCCATCTCTGCGTCAAACTGTAATAGCACTTTGCCTTTCGTACGTTGATTAAATGTATAGTCGAGTGCTTGATCAATATGGTCAATCGTGAATGTTTGCGGGTCAACATCTGGTACAATGTGTTCACGTTCAATCATATTTGTTATGTCTTTCAACTGCTTACCATCTGCACGAACGAAAATAAAACGATATGTCATCCCTTTCGCTTTTGCCTTACGATCAAATTTTCGTCCTGCAATACCAAATAATAATGTTTTAACTTTTGATAAACCGTGCTTCTCTGCGAATGCTTTGTTCGGCGCATTGATAAGACTCACAATCGTGCCACCTGGCTTCATAATAGACAATTCTCTGTCAAACTCATTCGGCCCTAACGTATCAATCACGTAATCGACATGAGATAAGACTTCCCAGTAGTTTTCAGTCGTGTAGTCGATATACTGATCAACACCTTTTGCGATAAACGTCTCTTTTAATCTCGGGTTACCTGAAATAATGACTTTAAGCCCCATTGATTTTGCGATAGGCACTGCCATCTGACCAAAGCTACCTGACCCCCCTGAAATGAATACAGTTTTTCCAGATTCCGCTTTTAACTCTTCTGTTAACACTTGATATGCTGTAAGACCTGTTAACGGCGCAGCAGCACCCGTTTGAAAGTCTAAATTTTTAGGAAGTGGTGCGATATATTGTGCATCTACCGCTACATATTCAGCAAATGCACCAATTTTTTCAATCGGTAATCGCGTATAAATCGCTTCTCCTAAAGCCACATCTTTTACACTTTCTCCTACTTTTACAACTGTCCCTGTTAGCTCGTTCCCTAACGTAAATGGCTTAGGGTAGTCTTGAATCAGTTTGACACTACCTGTAATTGTTAACTTTTCCAATGGATTAATCGCTGCATATGCGACTTTCACCAATACTTCATTCGGTTGAATCGTTGGTACGTCCACTTCATTGACTTTGACTTTTAAATCTTTATTGTATTTTTCTAGTTGTACTGCCTTCATAAATAAACACCTCTGTATATTTTAGTGATTTGTGATACGATATGGTTTATGGAAAAACAAAAAATAACAAAACAATTAATCGTTCAAACTGCACAAGCACTGATTCAAGACACACAGCAAGCGGAGATTTCACTCTCTCAAATTGCATCAGTATTGAATATTACACATGCAGCGATATACAAGCATTTTGACAATAAACGCGCACTATGGACGGCCGTTTGTAAAGACTGGTTTCTGTCACATATCATTCATCAAATTGATATTGATGACACGGCTTATACGGACCGCACGCAATGGTTGCACGATTATCTCTGGGCTTTTGTAAATGCGAAAAAAAATACTTACCATTCAGACCCGTTAATGTTTGCGTTAAACACACGTTACATTGAAAAAGACCCGCTTATGCTACGAGAAGTCTTAAAACCTTGTTATATCCGCATCCAACAACAAATGGGTTATGATGCAGAAGATTTGTATCAATCTGAAATGATCCTCTCAGCTTTTGCTACTTTCACATTACCTATGTTTAAAGACACATGGGATTTACCAGACTATACACAACGCTTTGAGACATTGTTTAACCTTATTAAAAAAGGTATTTAAATCGTCCCTTAACTTATATGCACGTCATATGTTAGGGGGCTTTTTGTATATGCCACTTACGACGACATTCTGTTTTAATTTTTCTATCCATACACTGTTATTTAGAATGATTTCCATTTCTCGGTTACAAATATTTATTTTTGTAACTCAAACAATAACACATCTATTACGCATTCGCTACTAATTATTACTTTTATTTGCTATGAAGACACAAAAAAGCGGAACAGTTATGACCATTCCACTTTCCCAAATTGACGTATTAATATTTTCATATAACAAAAAAAGCTCACCCGATTGGGTGAGCAATTAGCGGTCCCGACGGGAATCGAACCCGCGATCTCCTGCGTGACAGGCAGGCGTGTTAAACCGCTCCACTACGGGACCATCATGGTGACTCCTACGGGACTCGAACCCGTGTTACCGCCGTGAAAGGGCGGTGTCTTAACCGCTTGACCAAGGAGCCGTTCTTTAACACAAAAATTATTATAGCATCGACTCATCTCGTTGACAAGATTTTTTTCGTATTTTTTTGTATAATTTTTTGTAGATGATTAAAAGGGGGACAATATATGGATATGTCGGAGCAACAAACAGTATCCTACAAAAGAGAAAAACCGCGTCGTGGCGTGAGTTATTTTATTAAACGGTTTTTCTTTATTACACTTGGTGCTGTATTAATGGGAACGGCTTTGGAACTTTTTCTTGTACCAAACCAGTTGCTTGATGGGGGTATTGTTGGTATTTCCATTATTCTATCTCATTTAACAGGCTTCAAGTTGGGTCTTTTTATCTTTGTTTTAAACTTACCCTTCTTCTTTCTTGGATATAAACAGATAGGAAAGACTTTTGCCATTTCGACGATTTACGCCATTACAGTTTTATCAATCTCTACCGTTTTACTACATCCTATTGATCCAGTGATTAGTGATAAGTTCTTAGTCACGATCTTTGGCGGTGCGATATTAGGTATTGGTGTCGGTATCGTTCTACGCTATGGTGGGTCACTTGATGGAACTGAAATACTATCGATTCTCATTCAAAACAAAGTGCCATTTTCTGTCGGCGAAATTGTAATGATTATTAATTTCTTTATCTTCGCAGCAGCAGGATTCGTTTTTACGTGGGAAAATGCACTCTTCAGTGTTGTCGCATATTTCATTGCATCTAAAATGATTGATACCGTACTACTTGGTTTTGATGAATCTAAATCTGTATGGGTCATTAGCGATGACTACAAAGAAATTGGTGAAGCGATTAATTCTCGCCTCGGTCGTGGCGTGACTTATTTGAAAGGAGAAGGTGCGTATTCTGGTGAAGATAAACGCGTCATCTTCTGTGTGATTACACGTCTTGAAGAAGCAAAACTGAAAGATATTGTCATGGAAATCGATGAAAGTGCCTTTCTTTCTATCGGTAATGTCTCTGAAGTACGAGGCGGTAATCATAAAAAACGTGATATTCACTAACGATAAAATCTATTTACGTGCGTATGCCATGTGTGCTTAAATACGTAAATACATTTTATAAAAAAGCCTGAGATATTGAAATCTCAGGCTTTTTATTTACGAAAGCAGTCTTACCGCAATGTTACCGGTAGTCTTACCTCTATATTAAATTATACCCACAATTGTTCAACAACATTTGTTTGGTTACGGTCTGGACCTACTGAGAAGATTGAGATGTGCACGTTACATAACTCTGAAATACGCTCTAAGTAACGACGTGCGTTATCTGGTAATTCGTCTAACGTACGAACACTTGTAATATCTTCTGTCCAACCTGGTAACTCTTCAAAAATTGGTTTACAACGTTTTAAATCATTTAAGTTTGCTGGATACTCTGTAATTTCTTTGCCATCTAACTCATAAGCTGTACAGATTTTCACTGTGTCTAATCCAGTCAATACATCAATTGAGTTGATGGATAAGTCTGTAATACCGCTCACACGACGAGAGTGACGTAATACCACTGAGTCAAACCAACCGACACGACGTGGACGACCTGTTGTTGTACCGTACTCACGACCGACTTCACGAATGTGATGACCGTCTTCATCAAATAGTTCTGTTGGGAATGGACCATCACCAACACGAGATGTATAGGCTTTACATACACCTACCACTTTAGATACGTTTGTAGGACCCACACCTGCGCCAACTGTTACATTACCTGCAATTGGGTTACTTGATGTTACGAAAGGATACGTTCCGTGGTCGATGTCTAACATCACACCTTGCGCACCTTCAAAAAGTACACGCTCATCTGCTACGAATGCATCATCTAATACTTTTGCTGTATCTGTTACATATGCTGCTAAACTTTGACCAGCTGCGTAATATTCTTCAAAAATTTCTTCAAAAGTTGGTGCCGTTTCATTAAACATCCCTTTGAAATAATCATTTTTGTATGCCAAGTTTTCTTTTAAGCGTTTCTCAAATACTTCTTTGTCTAAAAGATCTGCCATACGGATACCAATACGTTGTGCTTTGTCTACGTATGCTGGGCCGATACCTTTTTTCGTTGTACCGATTTTGTTATCGCCACGACGTGCTTCCTCAAGCTCATCTTGTTTCAGATGATAAGGTAAGATAACGTGCGCACGGTTTGAAATACGTAAATTATCTGTCGCAATACCGCGTTCGTTTAAACCGTCTAACTCTTTTAATAATGCCACTGGATCTACAACAACACCATTACCAATAACTGATAACTTATCTTTGTAGAAAATACCAGATGGTACTAAATGCAATTTGTATGTTTCACCGTCAAATTTAATAGTATGACCTGCATTGTTACCGCCTGAAAAACGTGTGATCACATTCGCTTGTTCTGCTAAAAAGTCCGTAATCTTACCTTTACCTTCGTCTCCCCATTGTGTCCCAACTACTACGATTGATGACATAAGAGCACCTCCAAGTTTTCTCAATTAACCACATGTATTCTACCAATAACTCGACACGAATGCAAACGAAAAAACGAACATTCAATTTCACATCTTTTACAAAATGCGCACAGCTCGTCATATCTTCTTGAACACTGATGGTTGTGCTGATTATCGCAATTTCAACTAAAATCCATCTTCTCTAAAATCCTAACTTAATCAGAAAAAGCCATTTAAATACAAAACAAAAACCGTACAAAATTCTATAAAAAGAACGGAAAGTACGGTTTTGAAGACTGAAATTATTTTTTATGCCATGTCTGCATGCACATAATCAATGTCTGTAAATTTATTGTATTGTTTCATAAAGTGAAGCTTCACTGTACCAGTCGGGCCGTTACGTTGCTTGGCAATGATAATTTCAATTTCACCATTCTCATCATTCGTTTGCGGTTCAAAATTCGTATCATCGTCATCTTCATCCTGATCGCCACGATTGTAGTAGTCATCACGATATAAAAAGGCAACAATATCCGCATCTTGCTCGATTGATCCCGATTCACGAATATCACTCATCATTGGACGTTTATCTTGTCGTTGTTCCACGCCACGTGAGAGCTGACTTAACGCAATCACTGGACATTCCAACTCACGTGCAATCGCCTTTAACATACGTGAAATTTCAGAGACTTCCTGTTGACGGTTATCTGAAAAACGTGAGCCACTTCCTTGAATCAGCTGCAAGTAGTCAATCACAATCATATCCAGACCATGCTCTTGTTTTAAACGACGGCACTTTGAACGAATATCTGTAATACGTATCCCCGGTGTATCATCAATAAAAATCTTTGTTCGTGATAGCTTACCAACCGCTACTGTGAAACGATTCCAGTCTTCTTCCGTCATCGTCCCCGTTCTCAAACGGTTCGAGTCTACATTACCAGAGCTACAAATCATACGTGTCGCTAACTGATCTGCCCCCATTTCCAGCGAAAAAATGCCCACTGTGTAATTATCTTCATGCGTTGCAACTTTTTGTGCAATATTCAGTGCGAAGGCAGTCTTACCTACTGAAGGTCGGGCTGCCAAAATAATTAAATCATTGCGGTTAAACCCTGCAGTCATCTGATCCAAATCACGATAACCTGTCGGAATCCCCGGTGTCTGACCACTATTTTGGTCTAACTGCTCTGCATTTTCATACACTTGTCCCAACACATCTCGAATGTCTTTAAAGCCATCACTTTCACGTGTAGATGACAGCTCAAGAATGCGGCGTTCTGCATCGTTTAAAACGGTATCTAAGTCTAGTTCGTTGTTATAACCATCGCTCGCAATACTATCAGCTGTATGAATCAACTTACGCTTCAATGCATCTCGAAATACAACGTTCGTATAATACTCAATATTTCGCGTTGTCGGTACGCTAGACGTAATTTCCGCTAAATATTGCGCGCCACCCGCTTCATTCACAACGCCATCCTGTGTTAAACGGTCCAACACTGTGACAATATCAATGTCATTGCCATCTTCGTTTAAATGCATCATGGCACGGAAAATATGTTGATGTGGTGCACGATAAAAAGACTCTGGCAACAAGACTTCTTGCGTCGTTGATATAAGTTCAGGATCTAAAAATATCGCACCTAACACAGATTGTTCCGCTTCATTACTATGTGGCATCTGATTATGTTCAAACATACCATCCATGCCAACAACCTCCTTTAACTTCATTGCGTATCATGTCTCGGCTTTTCTTCCAGCTATGTTGAAAGTTTAAGGCTGGAACATGTTCATATGCCCCAGCCTCTTCACACGCTCCATCACGCTATTATTGTTCTACTGTATGAACACGGATTGTGCCGTCTACATCTTTGTGTAACTTCACAGGTACGTTTGTGTAGCCTAATGCATGAATACCATTTGGTAAATCCATTTTACGCTTATCTAATTTAATACCGTGTTGTTTATTTAACGCTTCAGCAATTTGTTTAGTGCTAATTGAACCGAACAATTTGCCGCCTTCACCTGATTTTGCTTTCACTTCTACTTCAAGTGTTTCTAACTTTTCTTTTAACGCTTTCGCATCTTCAAATTCTTGTTGTTTTTCTTTTTCAATGCGTTTATTTTTTTGTTCTAATTGTTTCAAGTTACCCGGTGTCGCTTCAACCGCATAACCATTTTTAATTAAAAAGTTATTCGCATAACCAACTGGTACGTCTTTAATATCGCCTTTTTTACCTTTACCTTTTACGTCTTGTGTGAAAATTACTTTCATGATTCGTCACTCCTATTTATTTGTTCAGCGATTGCTACTTTCAGTTGTTGAATCGCTTCTTCTACGGTTACATTTTTAATCTGTGTCGCTGCATTTGTTAAATGGCCACCACCACCGAGTGCTTCCATCGTCAATTGTACGTTAAAACCACCTAATGAACGTGCTGACATACCTACGAGATCGTCTTCTCGTCTTGCAACAACATATGAGGCTTCAACCCCATCCAAGCTCAACAGCTCATCAGCCGCTTGTGCAACTGTTACAGGATGATATGCTTTGTTATCAGCACCACGTGCAATGGCGATACCGTTGTCTTGCAATTCTACTGTACGAATCAGCTCTGAGCGATTAATGTACGTCTCAATATCGTCTTTCAAGAAGTGCTGTGTCAAAATCGTATCCGCACCGTGTGCACGTAAATAGCTTGCTGCATCGAACGTTCTCGAACCTGTGCGCAATGTAAAGTTACGTGTATCGACAATAATACCTGCATACATCACGGTTGATTCGAGACGTGTCAAACGCTGTTCTGTCGGTTGGTACTCAAGAAGCTCTGTCACTAGCTCTGCTGTCGAACTTGCATACGGCTCCATATAAACGAGTAACGGACTTGAAATAAAACTATCGCCTCGACGATGATGGTCGATGACTACTTTACGATTTGCTTTGTTTAAAATATTTTCATCAATAACCATTTCTGGTTTATGCGTATCAACAATGACAAGGGTCGTTTTCGATGTCATCATATTCCACGCGTCATCTGATGTAATGAAACGCTCTTTCAACTCTGGTTTCTCGTCAATTTCGTTCATCACACGTTGCAATGTCGGATCAATGTCAGAATCGTTCAATACGATATAGGCATCGAGATTGTTCATCATCGCAAAACGGGTTACCCCTATCGCTGCACCAATCGCATCAAGGTCTGGACGTTTATGACCCATGACGATCACTTTGTCGCCTTCTAACAAAATATCTTTCAATGCATGTGAGATAACACGCGCACGAACACGGGTACGTTTTTCCATCGGGTCAGTCTTACCGCCATAGAAACGCACGTTACCGTTAATATTTTTAATCGCTACTTGGTCTCCACCACGACCTAATGCTAAGTCGAGACCCGACTGCGATAGTTCGCCGAGATCAATTAAATTCTCAGAGCCTTCACCCACACCGATACTAAATGTCAACTGCGCGCGATAACCGCTACTTTTTTCACGTAGCTGGCTTAAAATATCAAACTTATCTTCTTCAATTTCACGTAAAATACGTCTATTCAAATATGCGACAAATTGATCGGAACTGTAACGCTTGAAGTACACATTGTGTGATTGCGCCCAACGACTAATGACACGTGTCACCATGGCATTAATCTCAGAACGTTGTGTATCATTCATATTTTGCGTAATTTCATCGTAGTTATCTAAGAACAATGTCGCAATAATCGGTTGTTGATCTTCGTACTCTTGACGAATCTCAGTTTCTTCCGTCATATCTAGGAAATATAAAATCTTCTCATCTTCTGAATATTTCACGCGATACGCATAGGGTCCATCTTGAAACTCAATCTCTTTCGCCTTTTCCAATTGCTTTAAAATATTGGGATAAACTTCATTGATTGGATCTGAAATAACATTACGATCCAAACGCTCCGTCATAAACGGATTCACCCATTCAATTTGTTCAGCATCATCTAAAACAATCAACCCCATTGGCATTGATTGAATCGCACGCTCGCTCCCCAATGAAACTTTAGCGCTCAAACTATCTATGTAGCGATCAAAATGCTGATACATACGTCTTAAAAGCACTGCGCTAATGATCAACATCACAAGCAAGCCTATCCCTGCAACGAGTGCATACATCTTGTTGAACAACAACAGAATACCTACACTGACAATTGCGGTAAGCGTCATCAATATAAAGGGGATGACCAATGCTTTTTTTATGGCATGACGATTCATTTTGTCACCTCTTATCGTTTATTAATCATACTTTTCAAATTCAAACCTATATCTAACAAACCAAGTAATCGTGTTAATGGATAAAACATAATGCCTAGCGTTACAAACAAAATAGACAAGCTAATGTGTAGACGGTTCACTACACATGCAAAATGAATAAAACTCAAACCTTGAATAACGAGTAAAAAGCCTAAGACAATTTGGAAATTGATACTTACACTATTCATTGTCGTTGCGGGTTCTGTTGTAATCGCTACTAATAGTGCAATCGCATAAATAATAAAAATAGAACGTTGCATCTGCCATAAATAAAGCGGTCTAAACACAGGTGTTGCAATCTTAAATTTACGTAAAATAGGGCAAATGATGATGAGTGTCACAAACATAAACAACGCTAAAGCAATAACAATCAAACCTGGTAACTGTATTGCAAGCTGTTGTACTGAGTTGTTTAACACTTCTTGTGAGGCCTGATCTAAATCTTGCATTGCAATCGTTTGGTCAACGACACTTTGATACGGTTGTAATAATTCTTGTGCGTACGGTAACTTCTGTATGCTTTGTAACAGCATCACAATACCTAGCGTCAAAACGCTCGCCACAAGAGTTGTCATATACAAAATACGCTCTTTTGATGCACGCATTTGTAACATGCGTCCAATTAATGCACTTAGCACAAAAATAATGATCATAATGCTCATCATGAAAACACTGCCTGTCATTGTGGCAACGATAAATGTAATGAATGCGCTCAATCCGAATGTATGAATAGAGCGATGCCACAATATAATGCCTGGGAGTGTCATAAACAACGCCACAATTAATCCTAATGGCGGTACGAAGTATATCACTAAGACAGCCAATATCCATGCAAGTGTGCATAATATCATTGGCTTAAACTGAATTTTTGAAAACAATAACGCCACTTCCAAACTATTTTATTTCTATAACCTTTATTTTACAGGCTTTGTAACATGAATACAATGACTTGAACATATGCTTCATTACTACGCATATAAGTCACGAAGCTGTATGGTTATATTAAAAAAGCAAGGCACTTTGTACATGCTTTACTACTGATACTTAGCGTCCTTACTTCTTCTTTTCTTCATTCCTTTGATTATAACAAAATGTAAGATATACGTCTAAGTTTAGCGACGAAAACGAGAAACTTTCAAGAAATGATATAAATACGGTGCCCAATCATTGAAGTTTAGTAGGAAGCCGTCATGACCGACGTTATCTGGCACGAAAAAATGACGATGATAGCGGAAATGTCGTCCGACCGCTTCAACCTGATCATCTGGATACAATAAATCATCTGCAAAGCCAATCGTTAACACCTTCGTATCCATCATGCGATAAACCGCACTGACATCCGCACGACCGCGATAAATATCATGACTGTCTAAGACGTCGAGCAGTGTTAAGTAACTCTTTAGATGAAACATATTTTTAAATTTATCGCCTTGATATTTTTGATATGCGACAACTTCATCGGGCGTAAACCGTGCTTCATAACTTTTAGAAGAGCGATACGTTAGAAAGCCAAGCTGTCTCGCAATACTCAATCCTTCCGTTCCCCCTAGATAAATCGCTTGGCGGGCAATCTCATTAAATGCGCGACTATATGAAGACGTCTTTGCTGTTGCCGCTAGAATGACCGCCTTTTTCACATGAAATTGTCGATTGTACAATAGTTCCATCACTTGCATGCCACCTAGAGACGCACCAATCAAAATATCAATTTCTGTGTAACCGAGTGCTTTTACGCCTAACTCAATCGCACGCACAATGTCACGTATCGTTAAATGTTCTGGAAAATGAGCATCGTTGGCACGTGAACTCGAACCAAATGGGCTGCCAATCACATTAAATGTTAAAAACTGATAGTCGTGAAATGGAATATATCCTCCATCTATTATTTCTCGCCACCAGCCTGGCGCATCGTCTGTTCCATAGGTAAGATGATTGCCAGTGAGCGCATGACATACTAACACAAGCGGTTGCCCTTTATATCCGACATACTCATAACGCAGCTGTAAATCATTAATCGTTTCACCAGATTCTGTCGTAAAAGCACCTAAATGTAACGTATCCACAATATAATTCGTCATTCTACGTACCTCCCTTTATAAAATAAAAAACCGCATCATTGAATGAACAATGATACAGCCTCACAAAATGTATATGACTTATCATTCGACATCAATCGTTGGTAGTAGCACCGTACTTTGTTAAAAGTGGTTGCTGAAGCGTCAACGGGCCAAATCCCTCAACTTCTCTTAATAAGTTTTTATTTAGATTAAGTGTTATTGTACACGATTTTAGTATTTAAAACAACTAATACTCAAAATAACGTCGCAGCTCTTAGCAAGGCCACCGTGACCATCCCAACAATCACCGTCATCGTTAAGCTTCGTGTACGCAATGCGATCAAAATCGTTGGCACTAAGGCAATTAAAAAAATCCAATTAAACGTATAACCGAAGACACCTTCTTGTTGCTGAATTAACCCATCTACTACGAGTGCCGTAAACAACGTAATGGGAATAAATGAGAGCCATTTAATGACTTTCTCTGACAGTTCAAGACGTGAAATCAATACAAGCGGAATAACGCGAACTAATAACGTCACAATCCCCGATAAAATAACAGCACTTAAAAAATATAACGTCATCTATCCATCACCATCCCTATCGTCGCTGTTAATGTTGAAGCAAATATAATCGCTAAATATGAAGGCATAAACAGACTAAAGACAAGCATTAAGATAATCACAACGAGCATTAATAACAGATAGATACGCAGTTTGGATTGCTGTAATCCTTCAAATTGTGCTGCTGTCAAAAAGACAAACATACCTAAAATTGCATAGTCGAGTCCGAGTGCTTCAGGATGGCTTACAAAATCGCCCAATACCGCACCAAGTACAGAGGCAAAAATCCAAAATGTATAAGCTGTCACGTTCAAACCATGCATCCATGCACGTCCGATAGCCTCCCCTTTTGAATAAGGTGTAATCGCAACACCGAACGTTTCATCTGTTAACAACGCACCGATGCCTAAACGATGACAAAGTGTTTCTTGTTTGAACGTTGGTGCTAACGTCATACTTAACAAGAACATACGACTGTTTACAATAAGTGCCGTTAATACGATGACCCATACAGGTGTATGTACGACCATGAGCGCAATAACAATAAACTGTGCTGCACCGGCGTATATGAGTATAGATAAAAGTGCAATTTCAAAAATATTAAAGCCTGACGCACTCCCAACAACACCAAAGGAAAATCCGATGCCTGCGTAGCCGAGAAGTGTCGGTATACAATCTTTTACACCTTGCTTAAATGTCGTATACGCCATGATGTCCACCCTTTCTTAAAAATTAAATGTATTATATTACAAAAATTTAATGAAATCTACACGCTGACACACCCGTCATAGTGACCGAATACACACGACTGTCTAAAAATGCCGTTATGACAACGATTTTATTTAACATAATTTTCTGATAAAACATGTGTGAAGGACGTCTTAAATACAAAAAGGCCTCTTAAAGTGAGAGAGAAGTTCGACTTTAAGAGGCCTTATATATATCAATTTAGAGAGAAAAATTGGTACCGATAATTAATTATTTAGGTTCGATTACTGTTTGACCACCCATGAATGGTACAAGTGCTTCTGGAATTGTAATAGAACCATCTTCATTTTGGTAGTTTTCTACGATCGCTGCAAATGTACGACCTACTGCTAAACCAGAACCGTTTAATGTGTGTACATATTCAGGTTTTGCGTCTTTGTCGCGTTTGAAGCGAATGTTTGCACGACGTGCTTGGAAATCAACACAGTTTGAGCAAGAGCTGATTTCTTTGTAGTCATTGTAGCTTGGTAACCATACTTCTAAGTCGTATGTTTTACTTGAACCGAAACCGATGTCTCCAGTACATAAGATTACACGACGGTATGGTAAACCTAACTCTTCAAGAATCGCTTCTGCGTTGCCTGTCATTTCTTCCAATGCGTTCCAAGAGTCTTCTGGTTTTTCGATGCGTACCATTTCAACTTTATCGAATTGGTGAAGACGGATTAAACCACGTGTATCACGGCCAGCAGATCCCGCTTCACTTCTGAAACATGCTGATTGACCTGTGAATTTTTCAGGTAACACGCCAGGTTGGATAACTTCATCACGATAGTAGTTTGTTAATGGTACTTCTGCCGTTGGAATTGTGTAAAGACCTTCTTTTTCAACTTTGAATAAGTCTTCTTCAAACTTAGGTAATTGACCTGTACCGTACATTGCATGACGGTTTACAAGTTGAGGTACCATCATTTCAGTGTAACCATGTTGTGTTGTATGTTTCGTTAACATGTAGTTCATTAACGCACGCTCTAACTTAGCACCTTCATCTGTTAAGAATACGAAACGCGCACCTGATACACGTGCTGCACGTTCAAAGTTTGCCATACCTAAGTCTTCTACGATATCCCAGTGTGCTTTCGCTTCAAAGTCAAATTCACGTGGTGTACCCCATTTTTTAAGTTCAACGTTTTCACTATCGTCAGCACCTTGTGGTACATCGTCGTGAATTAAGTTTGGAATACGTGATAATTTATCTTGTAATGCATTGTCCACTTCTTTAAGCTCTGCATCAATTGCTTTTACTTTGTCTCCCGCTTGACGTTGCAATTGAATTGCTTCTTCTGCATCTTCGTTGTTACGTTTCTTTTGTGCGATTAACTCAGATGCTTTGTTACGCTCTGCTTTTAACTCTTCTGTTTGTTGAATAAGTTCACGGCGTTTTTGATCAAGTTCTAACACTTCATCAACAACTACCGGATCATCTCCACGTAATTGAATCTTTTCTTTTACTTTTTCAGGCTCGGTTCTGAATAATTTAATGTCTAACATATTTTGACATCCTTTCCTTGTGTAGTAGTGAGATTTATTTTTAGAGGACAACTGACAAAATAAAAAACCACGCCCCTCATTACAAGGGACGTGGTCTCATTACGCGTTGCCACCCTATTTAACAAGCATATTAAAAAACATGCTTGCGCTCAACAAAAGTTAACGGTTTTACCCGAATTGTTCTTCAAGTGTGGGTAGATTTCATATCTTCATCGAATGTTTGTTCACACCAGCCACAAACTCTCTGTAAGGAATCTGATATTACTTAGTCCACAAACAATTAAATATCTGAATTTACTTATAATATAGCAGAGTATTTTTTGTTTTGCAAGCCTAATCATGATATGAAACTTTTTGTAGATAATTTGCCACTTTCTCGATGTCTTTATGAAATTGTCTATCTTCAGTGATTGATGGCACGATTTCACGCATCTTGTCATATTGCTTGCGTGTCTTTGGTGACAGTCCTTCTAATCCTCTTAATTCTACAGCTTGTAATGCAATAATGGTTTCTATCGCTAACACGCGACGTACATTTTCTAATATTTGATAGCCATGTCTCGCTGCAATCGTCCCCATGGATACGTGATCTTCTTGGTTCGCCGATGACGGAATCGAGTCGACACTCGCCGGATGTGCCAACGTCTTATTTTCTGACACAAGACTGGCTGCCGCATATTGCATAATCATCGCACCACTTTGTAAACCAGGCTCCGGACTTAAAAATGCCGGTAAGCCGCCATTTAATTGAGGATTAACGAGTCGCTCAAGACGTCGTTCTGATACATTCCCTAACTCACTCATACCAATTTTCAAAAAATCTAATGCAAATGCAACGGGTTGACCGTGGAAGTTACCACCAGAAATGACTAATGTTTCATCATCTTCATCAAATATTAATGGATTATCATTCGCCGCATTCATCTCGCACTCTAACTTCTCTTTAACATAGTTGAACACTTGGAAACTTGCACCATGGATTTGTGGAATACAACGTAATGTGTATGGATCTTGTACGCGTAGCTCACCTTGTCGCGTTGTTAACGCAGAGCCATCAAGCCAGTCTAACATCCGTCTTGCAACAGCTGTCTGTTCATCAAAGTTGCGGACTTGGTGTATCGCTGGATGGTACGCATCCGTAATCCCTCTTAACGCTTGATGTGTTAATGACGCAATCCACTCTGCTTGGTAGCCTAAACTTTCCGCTTCAATCAATGTAATAACACCTTGGGCGGTCATCGCTTGTGTACCATTAATCAGTGCCAAGCCTTCTTTTGCTTGTAGTTCAAGTGGTGCTCTATTCAATCGTTTTAAGACGTCCGAGCTGTCTAAAACCTGTCCTTGATAATGAACCTCACCCTCCCCTATCAGTGCCAATGCTAAATGTGAGAGCGGTGCTAGATCGCCAGACGCCCCTAACGACCCTTGCTGTGGAATAACTGGAACAATACGTTCGTTAATAAAAAATTGTAGTTGTCTAACAAGTTCAATCGTTGCACCAGAGTGTCCTTTCAATAACGTATTCAATCGTAATACCACCATGACGAGTGATACATTTTCAGCAAATGGCTTCCCTACACCACATGCGTGCGAACGAATCAGATTAACTTGTAACTCATTATATTTTTCTTCATCTATCAATACGTCGCTAAAAAGCCCAAATCCTGTTGTAATCCCGTAAATCGTTTCTTTGTTATTAATAATGCGTTCTACGGTTGCTCGGCTTTCTTGAACACGTTGTAGCGCTTCTGATGTAATCTCAACAGTACCTTCTTCATTTAAAAAGCGACGAATACCATCAATACTGAGCTGTTCCCCTGTTAAATATAAACACATAATTGTCCAACCCCTTTGTTATTTAATCCCATCCTTATTTCAGTATAGGATTCAGTCATACGTTACACAATAGTTGTGACAATATTCGTTATCAGGTAGCGCGTTACTAGAATAGTATGCTAAAACGCCTTATTTTATCTATTGACGAATGCGTAACGCACGTATATCATAACTTGATGTACTATGGGAAATAGCAGATAGGAGGTTCTTGCTCTATGGAAATATTGTCGGATGTTAAAATACCGAAACGCAAAGAAGAAACGCATAAAGGCGACTATGGACGTATTCTACTCATTGGTGGTAATGCAACCTTAGGGGGTGCCATTATGTTAGCTGCACGTGCTTGTGTGTACAGTGGCAGTGGTCTCATAACGGTAGCAACACATCCAACGAACCACGTCGCACTACATTCACGCTGTCCAGAAGCAATGGTCATTGACATTAACGATACAAAAAAACTTACAAAAGTAATCGAGCAATCAGATTGTATTCTAATCGGGCCTGGACTCGGTCTCGACTTTAAAGGGAACAATGCAATGACGTTCTTGCTACAAAATATTCAATCGCACCATACATTGATTGTTGATGGCGATGCGATATCTATTATGAGTAAGCTCAAACCAGACGTCCCACCGTGTAAAATCATTTATACGCCACATCAAAAAGAATGGGAACGCCTGAGTGGTATCCCAATTGAAGAACAGACATATGAACGTAACCGTGCAGCTGTTGATAAAATAGGTGCAACCGTCGTCTTAAAGAAACACGGTACTGAAATTTTCTTCAAAGATAATGAATATAAATTAGAAATTGGTACACCTGCAATGGCAACAGGTGGCATGGGAGATACGTTGGCAGGTATGATTACGAGCTTTATCGGACAATTTGACGATACAATTGACGCAGTGACAAGTGCTGCTTATACACATAGCTATATCGGTGAAAAACTTGCGAAAGATATGTATGTCGTACCACCATCAAAGATTATTGATGAAATCCCTTATGCCATGAAACAATTAGAACAATAAAGTAAAAGAAGGCTGCGCACGTAATGAAATGCGTGCGCAACCTTCTTTTTTTATGTCTACTATTCGTTTTCTTCCTCTTCATTAGCAATGTCTTCATTCACACGTGCCATAAAGTCTTCTCTTAATGCTTCTCGCTCTGATACGTCGTCTGCATTCATCGTTGTGTCAGTAGCTGTTATATCTGTATCTTTAGACGTCTCTCCGTCTTGTTCTTCGAGTTCTTCAGGTTCTTGCTTAACCTTAGCAACTGTTGATACGAATTGATCGTCATCTAAGCGAATCAAACGTACCCCTTGTGTATTACGACCGTTGACAGAAATGTCTTCCACTTCCATACGAATGATTACACCATGGTCTGTAACAACCATAATATCTTCGTCACCTTCAACTGTGGCAATACAAACAAGCTTACCATTACGCTCTGTAATGTTCGCTGTCTTAATACCCATACCGCCACGGCGTGATAAACGATACTCGCCAATCGGTGTTCGCTTACCGTAACCTTTCTCAGTCACAACAAGAATTTCATCTGTGTTATCTTCGTCGGCAACACCTAAACCGATCACTTCATCGTCTCCACGGAGTGTAATACCTTTCACACCCGATGCAATTCGACTCATCGCACGGATGTCTGTCTCTTTAAAGCGAATCAACGATGCTTGTGATGTACCAATTAAAATATGCTTATGACCATCTGTGAGACGTACCGCAACAAGTTCATCATCATCTCTAAACTTAATCGCAATTTTACCGTTTTTGTTAATGCGGTTGAAATTGCTTAATGCCGAACGCTTAACTAAACCTTTGTTCGTCACAAAGACTAAGAAGTCATCTTCAGAGTTCAAGTCTTTCACAGCAATCATCGTACTGATCACTTCATCCGCTTCAAGGTCAATCGCATTGACGACTGGAATACCTTTAGACTGACGTGAGAGTTCCGGCACTTCATAACCTCTCAATTTATAGACACGTCCTTTATTCGTGAAGAAAAGAACGTCATCATGTGTACTCGTTGTCACTAATTGACTTACGAAGTCATCTTCAAGTGTATTCATACCTTGAACACCACGACCGCCTCTGTTCTGTGCACGATACGTCGATACTGGGAGACGTTTTATGTAGTTATTATGACTAAGTGAAATGACAATTTGTTCCTCAGGTATTAAATCCTCATCTTCAAGGTTATCCACGCCACCTAATTGAATTTCTGTGCGACGTTCATCACCATAGCGTTCCTTGAGTTCAGTCAGTTCTTCACGTACAAGTGCTACGAGTTTTTCTTCATCGGCAAGAATCTCTTCTAACTCAGCAATGTAGGCAATCAGGTCGTTATATTCGTTTTCAATTTTGTCACGTTCCAAGCCTGTTAAACGACGTAAACGCATGTCTAAAATCGCTTGTGCTTGGCGATCTGACAAGGCAAAACGTGCTTGCAAACTATCCATCGCCACTTTATCAGTTTCAGATTCACGAATAATCGTAATAATCTCATCGATATGGTCTAACGCAATACGCAAACCTTCAAGAATGTGTGCGCGGTCTTTCGCCTTACGTAAATTGTAGGCTGTACGACGACGTACGACTTCTTTTTGATGTTCTAAGTAGTGATATAACGCTTCTTTCAACGTAATCAATTGTGGACGTCCGTTGACGAGCGCAATCATGTTCACACCGAATGATGTTTGTAATGGTGTTTGCTTGTACAAGTTATTTAAGATTACACTTGCATTTGCATCTTTACGGATGTCGATTACGATACGCACACCTGTACGTAAGCTCGTTTCATCACGCAAGTCTGTAATACCTTCTATTTTCTTATCACGTACAAGGTCAGCAATTTTCTCAATCATGCGCGCTTTATTCACTTGGAAAGGTATCTCCGTGACAACGATGCGTTCACGACCGCCACCACGTGATTCGATTTCTGCTTTGGCACGCATCATAATGGAACCACGTCCCGTCTCATACGCACGACGAATACCACTCTTACCGAGAATTAAACCAGCCGTTGGGAAGTCTGGCCCTTGGATGTCTTCCATCAACTCGGCTGTTGAAATATCCGGGTTATGACTTAAGCTTAACACGCCATCAATCACTTCCGTCATATTGTGCGGTGGAATGTTTGTTGCCATCCCTACAGCAATCCCCGATGCACCATTCACTAATAAGTTAGGGAAACGAGATGGTAACACGCTTGGCTCACGCTCATTACCGTCATAGTTATCAATAAAATCAATCGTATCTTTGTTAATGTCTCTTAATAGTTCCAAAGCTAGTTTCGTCATACGTGCTTCGGTATAACGCATTGCGGCAGCACCATCGCCGTCCATCGAACCAAAGTTCCCTTGCCCATCTACCAGTGGATAACGGTAGCTGAACTCTTGCGCCATACGTACCATCGCTTCATAAATTGATGAGTCACCATGCGGGTGATACTTACCCATAACATCCCCGACGATACGTGCTGACTTTTTATACGGCTTGTCTGGTGTCATGCCTTGTTCATTCAACCCATAAAGTATACGACGATGTACAGGCTTCAAACCATCTCGTACGTCTGGCAATGCACGAGATACGATAACACTCATAGCATAATCTAAAAATGATTCTCGCATCTCTTTGCTGATATTCCGTTCATTAATTCTTGATTCAGATGTTTCAGCCATCAAGATATCCTCCTTCTCACTTTTCCAGTGTATATGTTAAAAATCCAGGTTGGCATATACAGCGTTATCTTCAATGAACTGACGACGATTCTCCACGACATCGCCCATTAACATCTCAAACGTCTGATCCGCTTCAATCGCATCATCAAGTGTCACTTGTAACATCGCACGATTTTCTGGATTCATTGTAGTCTCCCAAAGTTGATCTGCATTCATTTCACCTAAACCTTTGTAACGTGCAATCGACCATTTTGGTGTAGGATTCAATGTTTCTTTCAACTTGTCTAACTCACGATCATTAAAAACATAGTACTTCTGTTTACCTTGCGTCAATTTGTACAACGGTGGCTGTGCAATATACACATATCCCGCTTCAATCAACGGACGCATAAAGCGATAGAAGAACGTTAATAACAATGTTCGAATATGTGCTCCGTCAACATCCGCATCGGTCATAATAACAATCTTATGGTATCTCGCTTTAGAAATATCGAATTCGCCACCAATACCTGTACCGAATGCTGTAACCATTTGACGGATTTCATTGTTATTTAAAATCTTATCTAAACGCGCTTTTTCTACGTTTAAAATTTTACCTCGCAACGGCAAAATCGCTTGTATACGTGAGTCTCTTCCTGACTTCGTAGACCCCCCGGCAGAGTCACCCTCCACTAAAAAGATTTCACTTTCTGATGGGTCTTTGCTCGAACAGTCTGCAAGCTTACCAGGTAAACTTGAAATATCTAATGCTGTTTTACGACGTGTCACTTCGCGTGCTTTCTTAGCTGCAATACGTGCACGTGATGCCATGATTCCTTTTTCAACGATCGTACGTCCAACTTGTGGGTTTTCGAGTAAGAAACGTTCAAACAACTCTGAGAAAGTACGGTCTACAATTTGACGTACTTCTGAATTGCCTAACTTCGTCTTCGTTTGCCCTTCAAATTGTGGGTCCCCATGCTTAATAGAGATAACTGCAGTTAAACCTTCACGTGTATCTTCACCAGAGAGGCGCTCCTTGTCCTCTTTAATAATTTTGGACTGTAACCCATAACTATTAAGAACGCGTGTCAGCGCACGTTTAAAGCCGTCCTCGTGTGTCCCACCTTCATACGTGTGGATATTGTTTGCATATGTCAGTAAATTCGTCGCATAGCCACTGTTATATTGCAATGCAATTTCTACTTCAACATCATCGCGTTGTTCATGCACATAGATAGGTTCCGGATGGATCGGCTCTTTCTTCTCGTTAATGAGCTCAACGTATGATTTAATACCGCCCTCATAGAAGTACGTATCTTCGCGTGGTGCTTCATCATCACGTTCGTCACGTAATGTAATCTCAATACCTTTGTTTAAAAACGCTAACTCACGAATACGTTTTTGTAATGTTTCGTAGTCATATACCGTCGTTTCTTGGAAAATATCCGCGTCAGCTTTGAAACGAATAACTGTCCCTGTTTCATCTGTGTCATCAATTTGTTTCAAATCGAATTCTGGTACCCCGCGTTTATATGATTGGTGATGCACACGACCATCTCGGTGTACATACACTTCAAGTGTTTCACTCAGTGCGTTTACGACAGATGAACCCACACCGTGTAAACCACCTGAAACTTTATAACCGCCGCCACCAAATTTACCACCTGCATGGAGCACTGTAAGAATGACTTCGACAGCTGGACGTCCCATTTTTTCTTGAATATCGACTGGAATACCACGGCCGTTATCCGTTACTTTAATCCAATTGTCTTTTTCGATGACTACTTCAATCTTGTCTGCGTAGCCTGCGAGTGCTTCGTCAATACTGTTGTCTACGATTTCCCATACGAGATGGTGCAGACCGCGTTCTGAAGTCGAACCGATATACATCCCTGGGCGCTTACGTACCGCTTCAAGCCCCTCTAATACCTGAATCTGACTCGCACCATAGTTTTCTGTGTTGTTCACATCAGCCAATGCTTCCACCTTCACTTTCTGCTATTTCTTAATATTTCCTTCTGCAATTCGATACACTTTGGCATCTTTCATAATTTCATGATCGATACCGTCCACTGATGTTGTTGTAACAAATGTCTGTACTTTATGCTGTATCGTACTCAACAAATGTGTTTGTCGAGAATCATCTAACTCACTTAAAACGTCATCAAGTAATAAAATGGGGTATTCCCCCACTTCTTGATGCATTAATTCAATTTCTGCCAGCTTGATTGAGAGTGCTGTCGTACGTTGTTGCCCTTGTGAACCAAATGTCTGTGCATCCATCCCGTTAACCTTAAATCCAAGATCGTCACGATGTGGCCCATGCATGCTAACACCCCGCTCAATCTCTTTTTTCAGAGACGCTTGAAGTGTCTCGAACACTTCGTTAATTAAGCCGTCCTCATCCTGCGGGGTGTCTTGTAACTTAATACTCGGTAAATAGTGTAACGTAAGGGTCTCTTTACCATTCGTAATACCCGAATGAATCGGTGCTGCAAGTGTTTCAAGCTCGTCGATGAACTTCTGTCGTCTTGAAGTCACTTTAACCGCATACGTTGCAAATTGCTGGTTCAGTACTTCTAGCATTGTCGTATCTTTTTGTTGTTTCAGTTGCAATTGTTTCAAATAATGATTGCGCTGTTTTAGTATGCGCTGATATTGCGATAAATCATTGAGATAGAGACTGGAAATTTGACCCAACTCCATATCAATAAAACGACGCCTTACTTGAGGAGAACCCTTTACAATATTGAGATCTTCTGGTGCAAATAGCACAACATTCAGATGCCCGATATACTGTGTCAAACGGCTCTGCTCTAAATGATTCACCTTGGCTTTTTTACCTTTTTTTGTGATGAACATCGTCAAGGGCATATGACCGTGTCTAAAGCTAAGTTCACCTTCTATTTTAGCATATTCAGCATCGAAACGAATGAGTTCTCTATCGTTCGTTGTTCTGTGACTTTTAGCTAAGGCCAATGTATAAATTGACTCAAGTAAGTTGGTTTTCCCTTGTGCATTTTCTCCAATGAGTATGTTGACTTCCGGATGGCATTCTAATAGCACATGCTCATAGTTCCGGTAATTTTCCAACTGGAGTGTTGTTAACTTCATTGTGCACCAATTTTAATTACATAAGATCCTACTTCTGGAATCTCAATCACATCGCCATCATTCAGTTTTTTACCACGACGTGTTTCGTGTGCCCCGTTTAAAAACACTTCATACTCTTGTAAAAACCATTTTGCTTGGCCACCTGATTCAATGATGCCCTCATAATTCAAAAACTGACCTAATGTCAACACGCTGTCGACAATAACTTCCTCAGCCAAATTCATCACTCCATTCGTAATTGCTCACCTTGTATATTATACCATTTTTAAGCGCACAATTTCATGCCCAAACGTGCATTTATTTGTGCATATGACCGAAAAGTTTCATGTGAAACAATATCTTGTCACACAGTCCTGTTATTTTGCTTAAAACGCTCACGTATATGCTGCACGATAGCGTTATTTACTTGGTTGTTCTTTAAGTGTTTCATCAATTGTGTCTTTAACAACTTTATAGTCAGTCACATCTTTGACACGCTTGCCATTAACGTATAGTGATGGTACTTCAGGTACTTGGTATTGTTTTGCAAGCTGATGATCGTTTCGTGCTTGTTGATGGAAATTCTTTTGGTTATACGCTTTAAGAATTTTCTCTTTTTGCTCTGCAGTAATATTAAGCGCTTGTATTTCTTTTTTAACAAGCGATTCTGTTAACCACTTTTCTTCAGAGACTGCTTTTTTCTCTTTAGGTTGCGCGCTATATAACGCTTTATGGAAATCCCAATACGCTTCAGGCGCATATTTGTTAACAGCTAAAGAAGCACGGGCACTTAATTTTGACTCTTCACCGTGTAACAGCACATTCACGTAGCGTAATTCTATCTTGTCTGTGTCAATATAGTCGTGCTTGATTTTAGGTAAAATATTACGTTCAAAGTTGCCGCAGTACGGGCATTTATAATCGCCAAATAACACAACTTTTACATTGCTCTCTTTATTACCTTGTTGTGGTTGTAAAGCTGTATCTTTATTGAGCGCTTGTGCATCGACTGTATCATGTGATTTCGCTCTAAATGATAGCGTCCCTAAAATAGCAAGGGCAAATAAGCAAATGACAACACCGATTAACAGCGTCTTTTTAAGTTTCATAGTTTGTTCCTCCAATTTCTGACCATGTAGTCTAATTATACTAAATTTTGAAGCACTCTATAACATTACATGCACTAAAGCAATGTATTACTTTTTAACACAACGCAAAAAAGCTAAGGTGACATCCCTTAGCTTTTTTTACACGCCTATTTTTCTAATACGTTCTGATCGGCAAAATAAGTTGTGTTACTGTATCGTCGTCTTTTGGTTTTAAAATAAATGGTTTCATTGTGCCAAAGAATGCCACTTCAACTTCATCGTTGTCGATAGCTTTCAATGCGTCCATCATATACTTCGAGTTGAAAGAAATTTTCAAGTTGCCACCTTCGACATCATTTGCGGTAATTTCTTCTTTTACCGTTCCGATTTCAGGTGATGTTGACGATAATTCGATTTGATCATCGCCTGTACTTAATTTGATAACGTTATTGCCGCCTTCACGCGCTAACAATGACGCACGATCAATCGCATGGTAAAACTCACTGTTGTCCAGACCTAGCTTAATTTCATAGTTCTCTGGGAACAAGCGAGATGTATCAGGATAGTGACCTTCTAACAAGCGAGAAATAAAGTTAATATGTCCTACACGGAACAATACTTGGTTAGATGCAAAATAAATATCAATATGATCTTCGCTATCCGTCATAATTTTGTTTAACTCAGCAAGTGCTTTCCCTGGAATGATGACATTTTTATCACTAATATCTTCGTCTTCCAACTTCAACTTTCTTACAGCCAAGCGGTGCGAATCGGTCGCTGTGCATATTAATTCATTTTCTTGTATAAGCCAGTTTACACCCGTAAGTACTGGGCGTGTTTCTGACGTGGACACTGCGAAGTTTGTTTGTGCAATGATGTTTTTCAACACTTTGATTGGTAATTGTAGCGCATCTTCGCTTGAAATCTGTGGTAATAAAGGGTATTGATCCGGATCTAAGCCGCTTAAATTGAACTCAGAATGGCCAGATGTAATCAATGTTTGAAATTGTTCGTTTGTGATAAGTTTTACTTCTTTACCTGGTAATTTTTTAATAATATCTACGAAGAAGCGGCCTGGTAATACGACTGAACCTGGTTCTGTCACTGTTACAATTTCTTCACCGTCAACTTGATTAGGAATTGTAATCTCAATTGATATTTCTGAGTCTGATCCTGTTAATACAACACCTTCATTTGTTGCATTGATTTTAATACCTGTCAAAATCGGTAATGTTGTTCGAGGTGAAATAGCTTTTAATGTATCGTTCAATTGTGTAATAAAATAGTCACGTTTAATAGAAAACTCCATTGTGTCATAAACTCCTTTCAGTCGTTTATATTAGTTATAGTTATTATTAAAAGTCATAATAATAGTAGTAGGGCTTGTGGATTAGTGGATAACCTAGCTAAAACTTTGAAATTAAAGGTTACGCACATGTGGATAACTTGTGTATCATGTGTACAACTTCTTCACATTATCCACAAACTAACTTCTAATCTCTTTTTCAAGACTTTCAATTTCGTGCTTCAACGTTGGATCATTTTCGAGTTCTTTTTTAATCTTGTCATGTGCATGAATGACTGTTGTATGATCACGACCTCCAAATTCCTCGCCGATTTTTGGTAAAGAAAAATCAGTAAGCTCACGTGATAAGTACATTGCAATTTGGCGCGGGTAAGCAATAGATTTTGTACGTTTTTTCGCAGCAAAGTCTTCTATACGAATGCCGTAGTAAGCGCCCACGACTTTTTGAATGTCTTGAATCGTGATTTTTTTAGATTTTGTGATTTGAATAATATCTTTCAATGCATCAGCTGTTAGTTCTGTCGTAATCGGTTTACCTTGTAGTTTTGAATAGGCATTGACACGGTTAAGCGCACCTTCCAATTCACGAATGTTCGTTTGAATTTGGTTAGCAATATAAGTTAGTGCTTCGATTGGCATATCAAGATTTTCTTCTTCAGTCTTTTTTTGCAAAATCGCCATACGCGTCTCAAAATCAGGTGGTGTAATATCAACGATTAACCCCCATTGGAAGCGTGACTTCAGACGTTCTTCAAGTGTTGAAATTTCTTTCGGTGGTCGGTCACTTGAAATAACAATCTGTTTGTTATTTTGATGTAAATCATTGAAAGTATGGAAAAATTCCTCTTGTGTCTGCTCTTTTTTCTGAATAAATTGAATGTCATCAATCAGTAAAACATCAATATTACGGTACTTTTCACGGAAAGACTCCGTATCGTTGTTACGAATAGATTGAATGAATTCATTTGTGAACTTTTCACTAGAAGTATAAAGCACTTTAGCGTCTTTGTTATTTTCCAAAACATAGTGCCCAATCGCATGCATTAAGTGCGTTTTGCCTAATCCAACACCACCATAGATGAATAGCGGATTGTACGCTTTTGCAGGTGATTCCGCTACCGCGAGACTTGCAGCATGCGGGAAGCGGTTGCCAGGACCAATGACAAAGGTGTCAAACGTGTTGTTTGTATTGAATTGTTCTCCCTGTGTGACAGGATCAACGGTTTTGACTTCATTCTGAGTTGTAGGGAAGTCTGCTTGAAGTTCATCCAAATCTTCTTCAGTTAACACATTCACAGTTGTAATACTTTTTCCTGAAACGGCGCCAACATACTCGATAATCATGCTTTCGTAGTTTTGAGTAAGCCAATTTGCAGTAAAAGGATTATTTGCGACTAAGACAATTTTGTCGTTAGATAGTGAATGAATCTTAGTATCTTTAAACCACGTGTTAAAAGAAGATTCGGTTACAGCTTCGTGAAACAACTTCAGAACACTGTCCCAAATTTCTTGTTCTGTCATATTTTACGCCATCTTCCTTGATAAATTTTTAGTTATACACAATATCCCCATCAATTCAAAAAGATAAACACAAGCTGTTAATAATTATCCACACGTTAATCACAAACTGTGGATGAATCATATCACAAACAAGGTTATACACAGTAAATTAAGAAGAAATTGCTAACTTTAACCCCAGATAATATAAGGGCTTACGCCACTTATCCACACAATTATACTTTTTAATATTCCTTACTGTCAAATGGCTGTGAATATGTGCGTGTGCATTTGGATAAAATGTGAGCGAGAAAATAATTATCCACAACTTATGACGAAGAGGTTGTGCATAAGTGGATAACTTATTGCCATAGCGTTTTAAAAAATCCACAGGCTTTCTAAACATTTTTCCAAATTTATGTTATTCTTGTTGCGCAATGAAAATATAAGAAGATAGAAAAACGTACTTGATTTACAAATTGTATTTTGTTATATTGTAGTAGTTGCTTGAAATGTAGACATTTCATTTAGAAGACAGTTCTATTTTAAATGTAGAAATCGAAATTAACTTATCTAGAGTGATGGATTAGATAATTGTATGAATCGAGACGGAGGTGTTTTGCATGGTAAAACGTACTTATCAACCAAATAAACGTAAACATAGTAAAGTTCATGGTTTTAGAAAACGTATGAGCACTAAAAATGGCCGTAAAGTTTTGGCGCGTCGTCGTCGTAAAGGTCGCAAAGTTTTATCAGCATAAGATCACTGACTTATTCAGTGGTCTTTTTTTTGCGAAAGTAATGCATTCATCCGTCCTATTAATAGGGTAGGGGACCCGCTTTCTATTCAACTGATGTATTTAGAAAACGTATGAGCGTATTGCGTTAGAGAGTTCGGGATATAATCAAAGGCTGTTTTCACTAAATAGAAACATAAAATGATCGCAGGTGTCTGAAGTGAAAATGCGTTTTAATAAACTTTGGGAGCATTACAGAAATATGTAAGAGACTCCCGTTTAAAATAAGAAAGACGAGTGATATTAAATGGAGAAAGCATACCGCATTAAAAAAAATGCTGATTTTCAACTGATATATCGACGGGGCAAATCAGTCGCTAATCGTCAGTTTGTCGTTTATAGTTATGATCGTCAACAAGCGAATCATTTTCGATTAGGGATTAGTGTGTCCAAAAAATTAGGAAATGCTGTCACACGAAATCGTATTAAGAGAAGTATTAGAGAATGTTTCAAAGTGCATAAGGAAGACTTTTTGCCGAAAGATATTATTGTGATTGCACGTTTTCCGGCAAAGGATATGTCAGTTAAGGAAGTACAGAAAAGTTTAGAACATGTATTGAAGATTGCGAAAGTATTTAATAAGAAAATAAAGTAGCGGTAGACTTCGGGTTGTGTGATGTCAGACAAACCGAAGTCTAAAATATACAGTGATTGCTAGTGTTGAACAGTATAGTCGCAATTAAAGCTGAAACATTTTACAATAAAGGATAATCAAATTGCATAAAGGAGGCACGTAACGTGGAACAGTTAGATACAATCACAAGTATATCGACGCCTATGGGTGAAGGTGCGATTGGTATTGTGCGCATGTCTGGACATGATGCAGTAGCCATCGCAGATAAGTTATATAAAGGAAAACAAAAACTTGAACAGGTGCCATCACATACGATTAATTATGGACATATCATCGATCCAGAGACAGGGGACGTTGTAGAAGAAGTGATGGTCTCTGTTTTGCGTGCGCCACGAACATTTACGAGAGAAGATATTGTTGAAATAAACTGTCATGGTGGTATTTTAACGATTAATCGTGTTTTAGAGTTAACGATGACACATGGTGCACGTATGGCAGAACCGGGTGAATATACGAAGCGTGCCTTTTTGAATGGTCGTATTGACTTGTCACAAGCAGAAGCGGTTATGGACTTTATTAGATCTAAGACAGACCGTGCGTCTAAAGTGGCGATGAATCAAATTGAGGGACGTTTAAGTACATTGATTCAGCAACAACGTCAGTCGATTCTAGAAGTTTTAGCACAAGTTGAGGTTAATATTGATTATCCTGAGTATGATGATGTAGAAGAAGCGACGACCGACTTTTTATTAGAACGTTCGAGAGAGATTAAAGAAGCGATACAGCAATTGCTAGATACAGGTGTTCAAGGGAAGATTATGCGAGAAGGCTTATCGACGGTAATTGTCGGTAAACCAAACGTAGGGAAGTCTTCCATGTTGAACAATTTGATTCAATCGAACAAAGCGATTGTAACTGAAGTAGCTGGTACGACACGAGACGTCTTGGAAGAATACGTGAACGTCCGTGGGGTGCCGTTGAAGCTCGTTGATACAGCGGGTATTCGTGAAACGGAAGATATTGTCGAACGTATCGGTGTTGAAAGATCACGAAAGGCGTTACAAGAGGCGGATTTGATTTTATTTGTACTCAACAATAATGAAGTCTTAACGCAAGAAGACCGCCAGCTGTATGACGTCATTAAAAACGAAGATGTGATTGTGATTGTTAATAAAACGGACTTAGACCGCCGATTAGAGATAGATGAAGTGAAACAAATGATTGGTAACAAGCCATTGATTGAGACGTCTATGCAGACACAACAAGGTATTGACGCGTTAGAGTTACAAATCCGTGACTTATTCTTCGACGGTACGGTACAAAATCAAGATATGACGTATGTATCGAATTCACGTCATATTTCATTGTTAAAACAAGCGAAACAAGCAATTCAAGATGCAATTGACGCGGCAGAAGCAGGTGTTCCTATGGATATGGTACAAATTGATTTAACACGTACTTGGGAACTTCTAGGAGAGATTATCGGTGAATCAGCAAGTGAAGAGCTGATTGATCAACTGTTTAGTCAGTTCTGTCTCGGAAAATAATTTGTGGAGGAATACGAATGATTAAAACATTTGATGTCATTGTTGTAGGTGCGGGACATTCAGGCGTTGAAGCGGGTTTGGCTTCTGCACGTCGTGGTGCACGTACATTGATGTTAACGATAAATTTAGACAATATAGCATTCATGCCATGTAACCCATCAGTTGGCGGTCCAGCGAAAGGGATTGTTGTTCGCGAGATTGATGCGCTAGGTGGACAAATGGCAAAAACGATTGATAAAACACATATTCAAATGCGTATGTTGAATACAGGGAAAGGGCCAGCAGTCCGTGCATTGCGTGCCCAAGCAGATAAAGTGTTGTATCAACAAGAAATGAAACGTGTATTAGAAGATGAAGACAACCTTGAAGTGATGCAAGGAATGGTAGACGAACTGATTATCGAAGACGGCGCAGTGAAAGGCGTGCGTACGAATGTTGGGACAGAATACCGTGCAGAAGCGGTTATTTTAACAACAGGTACGTTCTTACGTGGCGAAATTATTCTTGGTAACTTGAAGTATTCAAGTGGCCCTAACCATCAGTTACCGTCTATTACATTAGCGGATCATTTAAGAGACATTGGTTTCGACGTTGTGCGTTTTAAAACAGGAACGCCACCACGTGTAAATGCGAAAACAATTGATTACAGTAAGACAGAAATTCAACCGGGTGACGATGTCGGTCGCGCATTTAGTTATGAAACAACAGAGTATATTTTGGATCAATTACCATGTTGGTTGACGTATACAAATGGCGAAACGCATAAAGTCATTGATGATAACTTGCATTTGTCTGCGATGTACTCAGGTATGATTAAAGGGACAGGTCCACGTTATTGCCCATCTATTGAAGATAAATTTGTGCGTTTTAACGATAAACCACGTCATCAACTTTTCTTAGAGCCAGAAGGACGCAATACGAATGAAGTGTATGTACAAGGGCTTTCAACAAGCTTGCCAGAAGCGGTGCAACGTCAAATGCTTGCGACGATTCCGGGGTTAGAAAAAGCGGATATGATGCGTGCTGGTTATGCGATTGAATATGATGCGATTGTACCAACACAATTATGGCCAACACTTGAAACGAAAAAGATTAAAAATCTTTATACGGCAGGACAGATTAACGGCACGTCAGGTTATGAAGAAGCGGCTGGTCAAGGCTTGATGGCGGGTATTAATGCAGCGGGACGTGTATTAGGCAAAGAAGAGAAGATTTTACAACGTTCTGACGCATATATTGGTGTGTTGATTGATGACCTTGTAACGAAAGGAACGAACGAACCGTATCGTTTATTAACATCACGTGCGGAATATCGTTTGTTATTGCGTCATGACAATGCAGATTTACGTTTAACAGATATTGGTTATGAACTAGGCTTAATTTCAGAAGACCGCTATGCGCGTTTTAATGAGAAACGTCAACAAATCAAAGATGAATTGGCACGTTTAGCAGGACTTCGTATTAAACCGACAGAACGTGTACAAGCGATTATTGAACGTGAAGGTGGTTCTCGCTTGAAAGACGGTATTTTGGCAAATGAATTGTTACGCCGTCCAGAAATGACGTATGCGACAGTGTTAGAAATTTTAGAAGAAGCGCATGTGTTATCGTCAGATGTGGAAGAACAAATTGAAATTCAAACAAAATATGAAGGCTATATCAACAAGTCGTTACAACAAGTTGATAAAGTGAAACGCATGGAACAAAAGAAAATTCCAGAGGATCTTGATTACTCTAAAATTGATAGCTTGGCATCTGAAGCACGTGAAAAATTAGCAGAAGTTAAACCATTAAATATCGCACAAGCATCACGTATTTCAGGGGTAAACCCAGCTGACATCTCGATCTTGTTAGTATATTTAGAACAAGGGAAAATACAGAGGGTGAAATAAATGAGTGTAGAATGGTTAGCAAAACAATTGGACGAACATGGCATTACGTTATCAGACAAGCAGAAACAACAATTTGAAACGTATTATGATATGCTTGTAACGTGGAATGACAAGATTAATTTGACGAGCATTACTGAGAAACACGAAGTTTATTTGAAACATTTTTACGATTCAATCACGCCTAGTTTTTACTGTGACTTAAGTGAACCGCTACATGTTTGTGATGTTGGTGCGGGTGCAGGTTTTCCAAGTATTCCATTGAAAATTGTGTTCCCGCACTTGCATGTGACGATTGTGGACTCATTGAATAAACGTATTCACTTTTTAAATCAATTGGCAGAAGCATTGGAATTAGAAGGTGTGCGTTTTGTCCATGATCGTGCAGAGACATTTGGTAAAAATGAAGACTACCGGGCGTCTTTCGATATTGTAACGGCGCGTGCGGTTGCGAGATTATCCGTATTGAGCGAACTGTGTTTACCACTGGTTAAGAAGCACGGACTCTTTTTGGCATTGAAGTCTTCAAAAGGACAAGAGGAATTAGATGAAGCACGCTTTGCGATTGGTGTCTTAGGCGGTCGTGTGGAAGACGTCTTTAGCTTTACATTGCCAGAAGAAGCGGGCGAACGCCAAATTATTAAGATTCAAAAGCGCAGTCAGACACCTAAAAAGTATCCGCGAAAACCGGGAACACCGAATAAAGCACCACTCGTTGAATAATGACAGCTCTAGTTGTGAAAGTGAGAGATGCATATGAAAAAGCCTTTTTCTAAGTTGTTTGGACTAAAAAATAAAGATGAGTTGTTAGAAGTATCTGAGGCAGAACGTCAAGGCGTTGAGACGATTCGTATAGAGCGTATCGTGCCGAACCGCTATCAACCACGTCAAACTTTTGATCGTGCTCGTATTGAAGAGTTGGCAGAATCGATTCGAGAACACGGCTTATTACAGCCGATTGTTGTACGTCCGATTGAAGAACATATGTATGAAATCATTGCTGGTGAGCGTCGTTTTCGTGCGTTGCAGATGAATCAGATGACCGAAGCGGAAGTGTTAGTACGTCATTTAGATGATGAAGAAACGGCAGTTGTGGCGTTAATTGAGAATATTCAACGTGAAAACTTGTCAGCAGTTGAAGAGGCAGAGGCGTATAAAAAACTGCTCGCATTTGAAGGTATTACACAAGCCGAACTTGCGAAAAGTGTCGGCAAAAGTCAAAGCTTTATCGCAAATAAGTTACGCTTGTTGAAACTGACACCAGCTGTATTACAAGCGATACGTGATCATCAGATTACTGAGCGTCACGGTAGAGCACTTGTAGGGCTTCCGGAAGAACATCAAGCAGAGATGTTAGCGCTGATCGTCAAACAGCAATTGAATGTGAAACAGACGGAAGATAAGTTGAAAGCAATGAGTGAGTCAGAAGTTGAGCCAACAGTAGATGCTGACGCTACAACATCAGAGGCAATCGTACATGACATTTCTGCTGCTCGTGATATTATTGCCGATAGCCTATTAGAAATTCGTGCGAACGGCATTAAATTTGAACAAAAAGAACAAGATCACGATGATTATTATGAAATTCGTGTGAAAATATATCGTAAGTAAGTATAAACGGACAGTTACCCATTAGAGAAAGGGTGTTGCTGTCCGTTTTTGTCGTTGCGGGAAGTCTTGCTGCTGAAATGCAACTTACTTATTTTTCTTCTTGTTTTCCAAATAAAAAAAGATATTAACAAATACTAATGGCAATAAACACAACATAATAACAACAAATCCGTTCATGATAACCGCCCCCTTTTTCTTTATAATATTAAAAATGTAAAATTGAGTAAATAGTATTAAAGGAAAAATAAAGCAATAGCGGTATGTAAGTCGTATAGGAGAGAACGAAAGGTTTTCAAATAAAAGTAATGAACCAACGTACTGATTTCTTGAATAAGTTAAGTACAGAAATTATCAAAAATCACGATGTCATCTGTATTGAAGACTTAAACACAAAAGGTATGTTACGTAATCATAAATTGGCAAAAAGTATTTCTGATGTCTCTTGGTCTCATTTTGTGACGCAATTATAATATAAGGCTGAATGGTACGGACGGAAAATCATTAAGGTAGAATGCCATTGGAATTTTGATGATGAACTCATAAAAGCGATGGCGTAATATGATAAGTTGTTAAAAGCTTTAGTAAATCAATAACGACTTAAAAAATAGGAAAGGGCATATACCTTTTCCTATTTTTTATTACACATATTGACGCATTTTTTGCAATGCAAGAGAGATGTGATCCATAGTTTCATAAGCATAAGAGAGGCGGATAGTGTTATCTTGACTACCGTAAATAAAGCCAGGATTGATAAGTATTTTTTCTTTATCGATAAGATTCGCAAAAAGACGTTTAATATCCACATTTTTTGTAAAGGTAAGCCATACAAAGAAACCGCCTTGTGGTATTTCCCATGTGGCGATGTCGGCATAATACGTCTCTAATAGTCGCAACATCGCGTCCCGTTTGCTTTTTAAGACAACCCGCAGTTTTTCCACGTGCTGATCGTAAGCCCCACTTTTTAATATTTCATAGACGACCATTTGTGATAGGATGCTTGAACCGTAATCGCTTTGCATGCGAATGTCCGCCAATTGTTCAATAACTTTTTCTGAGGCAACAATCCAGCCGATGCGAAGGGCGGGCGCAATGGATTTTGAAAAGCTACTAACATGAATCACATTGCCTTGCTGGTCCATTGCTTTCATTGGTTTATCCGGTTGTTGATCGAACCAAATATCTTGGTAAATGTCGTCTTCAATGATAGGGATGTGGTGTAATTGACTATACTTGAGAATGGTTTCTTTTGTGTGTTGTGACAGAGACTGACCGGTTGGATTGTTAAATGTCGGTTCAATATAAAGTGCTTTATCTTGATGGCTTGGCACGTGATCAGCGATGTTCTGGAAGTTATGAAGATCGTGATAGGGAATTTGAATCTGCTTGTTGTTGAGCGCGTCGAAAACATGTGTAGAGTCAATGTACGAAGGTGTATTTGAAAAAATGAGCGTGTGACGACTTAAAAAACCGGTTGTTAACAGTTGAATAGCATGTAATGCGCCAGAAGTAATTAATACGTTATCGTGTGTGATATGAATGCCTTGAGTACGCAAACGTTCAGCTATTAGCGCTCTTAACTTTATGTAGCCATAGCCGTTATTGTAGCCGAATGACAAGTCGCCAATATAATTAGATACGGTTGTCATGGCATTTTTCAATGCGATATGTGGTATTAAATCTTTGCCGAGTTCCCCTTTACTGAGATGAATGTATGTTGGATCGGTTTCTAATTTATTGATGAGTTGTACTGTGTAGTGGCTTCTCGTGTTCCATGACCAGTCCATCATCTCAGACCATTTTTGTGAAATAAAATTTTCATGTAAATAGTCGTTGACGTACGTACCGCTTCCTTGTTTCGTATAAATGAATCCCTCTGCTTCCAATAATTCTATGCTTTTAATAACTGTGACTCTATTCACACGAAACTGGTCGGCTAATTGTCTTTGAGAAGGAATTTTCATGCCGTAAAACCAGTCCCCTTTAATGATTTTATTGCGAATATACGTCGCAATGTCTTTGTATTTGATATACAGCACCCCCTTAAAAGTGGTTGGGTAAACTTCCAGCCAATTGGTTGTACTCATTATAAAACAGGTTCCTTAATATGAGAACATACTATTTTAAGGAAGTGTTTGTATGATTGATATGATAAATAGGCGTCAATATTCTTGGACGGTCTACTGTGCGTTTGCGATGATTATTATTTTGTGGGGGTCTGCATTTCCATTTATCAAAATAGCGTTACAGGACTTTCAAGCGGAACATTTGTCTGCATTACGGTTGATTATCGCAAGTGGCATATTAATGTTAATTTGTATCGCTAAAAAAGTACCGTTTCCAAATATAAAAGACGTTCCTTTATTATTGTTACTAGGAATATGTGGTTTTGCGGTATATCATACAGCACTCAGTATTGGTGAATATTATGTAAGTGCGGGTGTGGCAAGTTTGCTTGTATCGACGACGCCTATTTTCTCAGCGTTACTAGCGATGTCTTTTTTAAAGGAGACGTTTCCTAGAATCGCTTGGTTAGGGTCTGTAATCGCATTTATAGGCGTAGCGTTGATTGCTTTAGGAAATGGTGCGCCACTTAAAGGGTATCTATTGGGCATTGTATTGATTTTACTTGCTTCTTTTAGTGAAAGTATTTATTTCACATTTCAGAAGTCACTGCTCGATAAATATGGTTTTATGGCGTTGACGGTTTATACGATGGTTGGAGGCGCATTAGCAATGATAGTGTGGCTGCCGGGGAGTCTTAACGATTTGCAATCAGCACACGTAAGCACTGTGTTTGCTGTACTTTACTTAGGAATCGGACCGACAGTACTGCCGTATCTTGCATTGGCGTACACGATTCAAAAAGTAGGGGTGTCTGATGCGACCATTTCATTATATTTAACACCTGTTGTCGCACTTTTTGTAGCGTATATCATGCTAGGAGAAATACCGACGCTTGTCGCAATGTTAGGGGGTATTGTGACGTTAATAGGTGTGACAGTCACAGTATGTCGGACAAATTAAAACAATCAAACAAGGTACACGTCGGGGAATGTGTACCTTGTTTGATTGTATTCTAACGTGGGGCAAGGGCAAAGCTACGGACTGGGAAGCCGGGGGCGTGGTCCGGTTTAGGCGCAATGTTATAAATGACTGCGCCGCGTGTTGGTAATTGATCCAAGTTGGTCAAGAGTTCGATTTGGTAACGGTCTTGACCGAGTACATAGCGTTCGCCAATAATGTCGCCGTGTTTGGCGATGTCTACAGAAGCATCGGTATCGAATGTTTCGTGTCCGATTGCTTTCACATGGCGTTCCTCGATCAAATATTGTAAGGCATCAAGTGACCAGCCAGGCAGGTGTTGTTGGCCATCAGCGTCTTTGTTCTCGAATGCGGTGTGGTCCGGCCAGCGTTTGGACCAGTCACTACGGAAGGCAACAAATGTGTCAGCGTCAATTGCGCCATGTTCCGCTTCCCATTGCTCGATATGTGCGCGTGTAAGACGGAAGTCAGGGTTCTTCGCAACGTCTTCTGAAAAGTCCAAAACGATCAATGGTAAAACGAGTTCACGCAATTCGAGTTCGTGCAAGTAACGTTGGTTCTCAACAAAGTGGATGGGGGCGTCAATATGTGTGCCATACTGTGTAACGAACGACCATTGTTGCACGAAAAAGCCGTTTTTCTCAACTGTAAAGGGTGTGTCGATTTGTGCACCTTCAAATGCAGAGAAATGGGGTGAGTCGGCATTGAAGGTATGTGTTAAATCAACCCAGCGTGTCGATTTAAGTGTTTGAAGTTGTTCCCAAAGTGGATATGTCATAAACAATCCTCCTTTCATCGTTCATGCGTAGCAAATAGGTTGTGTTGTTTTAGCTTGGCAAGTGGACGAGAAGTGACTGAGGGTGATGGGGGCATCATGTCACTTCTGTCTTTGTTTGCCAATACATTGTTTTGGTGGGGTATCGCGTGTTTTGCTTAGGCTTGACGGAGTTTTTGTGCACTTTCTACGAGTACTGTCAGTGCAGCTTTTACTTCGTCTTCTTTACGTGTTTTTAGGCCGCAGTCAGGGTTAACCCAGAAGAGTGAACGGTCGATTTGTTGTAATGCACGGTTAATCGCTGTTGTCACTTCTTCTTCTGTTGGGATACGTGGGCTATGAATATCATATACACCTAAACCAATACCAAGGTCATAATTAATGTTTTCAAAGTCTCGAATCAAGTCGCCATGGCTACGTGATGTTTCGATTGAGATGACATCTGCGTCCAGTTCGTGAATCGCATGGATGATTTGACCGAACTGTGAATAGCACATATGTGTATGAATTTGCGTTTGATCCGCCACTGATGATGTGGCTAACTTGAAGCTATGCACGGCGTTACGTAAGTAGTCTTCATGGAATTCTTTGCGAAGCGGTAAACCTTCACGCAATGCAGGTTCATCTACTTGAATGACTTTGATACCTGCTGCTTCAAGTGCTAATACTTCTTCGTTAATCGCTAATGCAATTTGGTTTTGTACTGTTTCACGTGGAATATCCACACGTTCGAATGACCAGTTCAAGATTGTGACCGGACCTGTAAGCATGCCTTTCACTGGTTTGTCTGTGAGACTTTGTGCGTACACTGTTTCGGCAACTGTAAGTGGTGCTGTCCATTTTACATCGCCGTAAATCACTGGTGGTTTTACAGCACGTGAGCCATATGATTGTACCCAGCCAAATTTGGTTACGAGGAAGCCTTGTAATTTTTCGCCAAAGAATTCGACCATGTCGTTACGTTCAAACTCACCATGTACGAAGACGTCTAAGCCAATCTCTTCTTGAATATCAATCCAACGCTTGATTTCATTTTTTAAGAATGTTTCATATGCTTCGTCAGAAATACGTTTATTTTTCCAGTCTGCACGGTATTTACGTACTTCTGGTGATTGTGGGAATGAACCGATTGTTGTTGTCGGTAAGTCAGGTAAGTTAAGGCGTTCTTGTTGTGCGATTTTTCGTTCTGCAAAGGCAGAGGCACGTTGTGAACGCACGCTATCGAAATCATAATCTAAGTTTTTGAAGTCTTGTTCTTGGAAGCGTGCATATTGTGCAGCTAATGTATCGAATTTCGCTGAATCTTCCTTATTGAACAAGCGTTTTAACGCATCGAGTTCGTTTAATTTTTCAGTCGCAAAGCTTAAACCATCACGAATATCGTTATCTAATGTCTCGTCATCTAATGATACTGGTACGTGTAATAATGAAGATGATGGATTAATGTAAAGGTCATCTGTGTACTGTAAAAGAGTATCAATTAATGCTTTTTTCACTTCAATATCAGCAGCCCATACGTTACGACCGTCGATAATACCTGCAAATAATGTTTTCGTTTTGTCGAAGTCGCCATTTTTAATTTGTTCTAAGTTGTGACCACGATCATGTACGAAGTCTAAACCGAGCCCTTTAACAGGGAGGCTGCTTAAAAACTTAACGTTCGCACGTTCAAAGTATGTTTGAATAATCAATTTATCAGCAAGTTCTGCATCTGCAAAAGCATCATAAGCAGCTTGTGTAATGTCTTCTAACTCAGTTCCTTTGTCTGTCGCTAAAATTGGTTCATCTACTTGAATAAGTTCTGCACCTGCTTGGACGAGTGATTCAAATACTTCGATATAAAGTGGTAATAATGTACGTACTTTCTCATCAAATGATTGTTCGCCACCTTTTGATAATGCGACGAAAGTGATTGGTCCAACGATGACAGGATGTGCAGGGATGTTGAGTGACTTTGCATAATTAAAGCGTTCTAGTAGTGTGTTTTTGCTCACTTTCGGTGTCACATTGTCCCACTCAGGTACGATGTAATGGTAGTTCGTGTTAAACCATTTAATTAACGCACTTGCGACGTGTTCTTTGTTACCGCGTGCGATGTCGAATAATAAGTCGTCGTCTACGTCACGTCCTTGGAAACGCTCTGGAATAATGTTGAATAGTAATGATGTATCTAGGATGTGATCATAGAGTGAAAAGTCGCCAACAGGTACACTGTCGAGTTGATGATTTTTTTGTAATAATAGATTTTCACGATGTAAATTTTGTAATGTTTCATCTAATTCTGATTTTGAAATTTTGCCGTTCCAGTATCCTTCAATTGCTTTCTTCCATTCACGTTTGCGTCCAAGTCTTGGGAATCCTAAGTTTGTTGTTTTAATTGTCATAATATAACCTCCTGATTATGGTCCGTAATAGATTTTGAGTATGCGGCGAGTTCTAGCGAATAATCGACTCGCTCGAATGGTGTAATGAGATACAGTCCATTGAAATAGCGATGGACGTGATCTATCAATGACTTACACAGCGATAAGCTGAGTTCATATGTGGCTGCTTTGTCATCTGCCACTGCTTCAAATTGTGCAAGTACGTCTTCAGACATCTTAATGCCGGGCACTTCGTTATGTAGGAATAAGGCGTTTTTGTAGCTGGTGATCGGCATGATACCAATGAAGATCGGTACATCTAGATGTTTTGTTGCTTCATAAATTTCTGTGATTTTCTCTTTTGTAAAAACAGGTTGTGTAATGAAATAATCCATGCCGCTTTCGATTTTTGTTTCCATTTTGCGGACAGCGGCTTTAATGTTGCGAACATGTGGATCGAATCCACCCGCGATGTTAAAGTGTGTCTCTGTTTTTAGCGCATCGCCGTTCGAGTTAATCCCTTTGTTAAAGCGCAGTGCTAATTCTGTTAAACCTTTTGAATTCACATCGTACACGTTCGTTGCACCGGGGAGATGACCGACTTTTGAAGGGTCTCCTGTAATTGCTAATATTTCGTGAATACCGAGTAGTGATAACCCAAGTAAATGTGACTGCAAGCCAATCAAGTTACGGTCTCGACACGTAACATGTACGAGTGGTTCAATGCTAAAGCGTTGTTTGATAAGACTTGCCGCTGCAATGTTAGACACCCGTACGGTAGCCAATGAATTGTCTGCAAGTGTGACCGCATCAATTTTTGCGTCATCGAGTGCTTTGACATTATCAAAAAAACGTGTCGTATCAAGGTGTTTCGGTGTATCCAGTTCAACAATAATCGTCGGTCGTTGACGGACACGTTCTGACAATGTGAGTCGTTGTGTTGTCTTCTTTTTCTTTTCTCGTTGCTTGTGAATTGGAATGACTTTCTTTTCTGTGATAGGTTTCAATGAAGCAACGGATGTTTTAATATGTCGAATATGCTCGGGTGTCGTTCCGCAACAACCACCGATAAGACGAACGCCTTCTTGAATGAGTTGTTCTGCTGTGTCTCCGAAATATTGCGCATTGTTACTATATTTGAATGTGTCATTATCAATATCTAACAAGCTTGCATTTGGATAGCAGGATAGATATGCGTTGTCTGGTAATGCAATATGACTAAAAGAATTTTTCATATGCATTGGGCCATGATGGCAATTCAGTCCGACAATATTTGCGCCTGCTTCGTTCACTTGCTGGAGTGCATCGTTAATTTCTGTACCATCTATGAGATAGTTGGTGTTGGAAGCGGTCAACTGTGCAATAATCGGTATATCGGGAAACCGTTCACGTGTTGCCTTGATGACTTTAAGTAGTTCTTCCAAGTCGTAGTACGTTTCAAACAATAAACCGTCTACGCCAGCTGTTACTAAGGTGTCTACTTGAATCTCGGTATGATACAAAATTGCCGGGAGAGATAGGTCGCCTTGTTTGACGCCACGAAAACCTCCGACAGTACCGAGAATAAATGTCTCATCGTTCGCCGCGCGTTTCGCAATGGCAACAGCTGCTTCATGAATCGCTTTTACTTTATGTTCCAAGCCAAATTGTTTAAGTTTCTCAAAATTGGCGCCATATGTGTTTGTTTGTATAATGTCAGCCCCTGCTTCGATGTAGGAGCGGTGAATGTGTTCTACTTTTTCAGGGTGCGTCAGGTTGTATGCTTCTGGGCATGTGTCTAAGCCTTCAGAGTAGAGAATGGTTCCCATTGCACCGTCAGCCACTAGAACTTTGTGCTTGAGGGTATTTAATAATCGACTCATCGTATACCTCCTTTAGTGCGTTGTCTAAGTCTGAGATGAGGTCGTCAACATTTTCTAGCCCAACGCTAATTCGGAAAAGACCGAATGTAATGCCGCGTGCTTCACGTATCGCTTGTGGAATCGCTGCGTGTGACATCGTATTGGGATGTGACACAATTGTTTCGACACCACCTAAACTCACGGAAACAAGTGGAATTGTGAGTGCATCAACAAATGCTTGTGCCTTCGTTTCATCTGCTAAGCGAAAACCGAGTGCCGCACCGCCGTGATGTGCTTGACGTAAATGAATGTCGCTATTTCCTGGGTAATATACTTCAGCAATCGCAGGATGTTGTGCGAGAAATGCTTGGATTTTTTCAGCACTTTCAACAGATTGTTTAAAACGAACGGCTAAAGTTTTCAAATGTTGTGCCAATGTCCAGCTATCGTAAACCGATAAAGCTGTTCCTGTGCCATTTTGAATAAGATAAAGTGCTTCGGCAATGTCGTCATCATTGGTGATAACTGCACCCGCAATAACGTCGCTATGACCGCTTAAAAATTTTGTAGCGCTATGAATGACGATGTCAGCGCCTAAATCTAAAGGCTGTTGACCAAGCGGTGTCATAAACGTATTATCCACAGCGACACGCAAGTGATGACGATGTGCAATATCAATCACTGCTGGAATGTTCGTAATTTTAAACAATGGATTCGATGGCGTTTCAATATAAATCAACGCTGTATTTTGTTGTATCGCTTGTTCAATGTTGCGTGGGTCTTCAGCATTTACAGTTGTAAAAGTAATGTTGAACTTGGACAAAATTTGTTCAGTTAACCGGAAAGTCCCACCATACACATCATCAGGAAGAATGACGTGATCGCCTGCTTGAAGGGTTAAGAATACCGCTGTAATTGCAGTAATACCTGAATTGAACGCAAAGCCGTGTTTGCCATTTTCAAGCTGTGCTAACTTCGTCTCGAGATTTTCTCGGTTCGGATTCCCACTTCTAGCATAGTCGTATGCAGTTTCCCCACCTAATTGTTGTTGATGATACGTTGATGAGTAGTAAAGTGGTTGGTTCGCACTTTGGTATGTCGGGTCACGATGTGCATCGTGAATTAATTGTGTTTGTTTCGTTAAACTCATACCGTCACATCCTCTCTAGACTTTTCTAATGCTTGTATTAAGTCATTTTCAATATCTTCATAAGCTTCTATACCGATAGATAATCGAATTAAGTGTTGGTCAATACCACGCAAATCTTTTTCTTCATCCGGCATATCGACATGTGTTTGTGTGTAAGGGAACGTAATGAACGTTTCAGTACCACCTAAGCTTTCAGCAAAGCGACAAACTTTAATATGTTCAAGCAATGCGCCAACCGAGTAGCCCGGTTCTAACCTTAAACTCAACATGCCAGTACGTCCGCTATACAGTACTTCTGTAATGCCATCAAGTGTTTGGCAGCGTTTTGCAAGGCGTTGCGCATTTTCTTCTGAACGTTCCACACGTAAATGCAATGTTTTTAAGCCGCGCTGTAATAAGTAGCTATCAAATGGTGAAAGTGTCGCGCCAATCATGTTATGTAAGATGTTCAGTTCTTCTGCAAGTTCAGCATCTTTCACTGTCACGACCCCAGCGAGTACATCGTTGTGACCGCTGATATATTTTGTTGCTGAATGAAGTACGATATCCGCACCATCTTTTAGTGGTGTTGATAGATACGGCGTCAAAAATGTATTGTCTATAATTGTCAAAATGTCATGTTGTTTCGCCAGTATGTAATAAGGTGCAGGGTCAATTTCAATCATGAGTGGGTTCGAGATAGGTTCAATAAAAAAGGCACGTGTATTTGAATTAATATGTTCAGCTACTTCTGTGATGTCTTCAAAGTGCACATATTTAAATTTGATACCGTATTGTTGCTCGTAAAATTGAAATAAGCGAAATGTGCCACCGTATAAATCATAAGAAACGAGTATTTCATCTTCTGGTTGAAATAGATTGCAAATTAATTGAATACTCGCCATGCCACTCGCAGTTGCAAAAGTCGCAACACCGCCTTCCAACTTGGCAAATGCTTCTTCAAACGCATTGCGCGTTGGGTTTTTCGTTCGTGAATAATCGTAGCCTGTTGATTGACCGAGTCCTTGATGTGCATATGCAGTTGAAAGATAGATTGGGTTAGCGATTGCACCTGTACAATCATCTGTCAGTGCAATTTGTGCAAGTTCTGTAGATTTCATCGTGATACAACCTCCTCAAACAAAATAAAAAAGCTTCCGTCCTTTATAGCCGATCAATAAATCGGAATATAAAGGACGAAAGCTTTTTCGCGGTACCACCTTTGTTCGTTACTTTATCACTAAAGCAACCTCTTCCAGTACGCCAAATTGTTCGATGTACGTTAAGAGTATGCGTATACAGTGAGGGTGTATACGTGGAATTCCAGTACGCCATCTAACAACATGTTAATACTGTATCGCTATAACGGGCGAACCCGGTGATACCTCATATTGGCATCAACACTCCAAGGCCATTTTCAAACGTGCTTTCAATATCTTCTCTCAGCAAATGAAGATTCTCTGTAATCGCAGGGGACGTTCTACTTTCCTTTTTACAGTGTTTCGAATATTGTGTGTTTTGTTTTGGTAAAACACACTTTACACGAATAGAAAAATGTTGTCAACACATTTATCAGAAAATTTCGAGTAGATAGAAATTTGAGCGTCTTTTTAAATGATGGGTATCCCTTGTCTATCTAGGGCGCAACCAGTAAAATAGAATAGTCAAATTTTTTGCGAGAGTAGGTGATAAAGATGTCGGATATCGTATCTATGTCAGGTAATGAACAAATCAAAATGGTACAACTTGAAAAAATCCGCCCGAATCCTTATCAACCACGGAAAGATTTTGATCATGATAAACTCGCAGAACTTTCAGAGTCGATTGTGCAACACGGTGTTTTACAGCCGATTGTGGTAACGGAATCTATCCAAGGCTATTACATCGTTGCAGGAGAACGTCGTTACCGTGCAAGTCAACTCGCAGGCCTAACACATATTCCAGCGATTGTAAGACAGCTGTCAGATCATGAAATGAGAGAGTTAGCGATTATTGAGAACTTGCAACGAGAGAATTTGAATGCTGTGGAAGAAGCGGAGAGCTACCAGCAATTGATGCAGGCGCACAACATGACACAACAAGCAGTTGCGGCTCGACTTGGTAAATCTCGTCCGTATATCGCGAATATGTTACGCTTGTTAAAATTGCCAACAGCGATTCGACAATTGATTCGAGAAGGGACATTGTCAGGCGGACATGGTCGTACACTGTTAGCTTTGAAAGATCCTGAGAAGATGCGTGAATACGCAGATTTAGCCGTCCGGGAGTCTTGGAGTGTCCGTTATTTGGAGCAACGTGTCGCTGAAACTCAGCCAACATCCGAAGATAAACACGAACAAGTAAAGCAACCGAAAAAGCCGCAACTCATTCGCCAACACGAGCAACAGCTTAGCGAACAGTATGGTACATCGGTAGAAATTGCGACGAAACGTAATGAAGGGCAAGTAACTTTTACATTTCATTCAGAAGCAGATTATCGACGACTGATTCAGTTGTTGAAACACAAATAGTAAGTAAATTAATAGAGAAAGGGTATGATTATGCAAAAATTTGAATCTATCATTAAAGGAATGGTACAACCGTTTCTTGAACCAGAGACGTATTCTAATCTTTTGACACAATTAGTCATTGTCGGCGTATATGTGCTGGCCGCGTTTATCGTGACACGCGTTTTGAATAAAGTAATCGCACAATTTTTCAAAGTGAATAGTAAAGCCGGCAGAATGGGGCGTTCTAAACGCTCTAAAACATTGATTACACTTGTACAAAATGCGGCGGGTTACCTTGTGTGGTTTATTACACTGACAACGATTTTAAGCAAATTTGGTATTAGTGTTGAAAGTATTTTAGCCGGTGCAGGGGTCGTTGGTTTAGCCATCGGTTTTGGTGCGCAAACATTAGTGAAAGACGTCATTACAGGCTTCTTCATTATTTTTGAGAATCAGTTTGATGTCGGTGACTATGTGAGTATTAAGAATAACAGTGCACCGATTGCGGAAGGTACAGTAAAGGCAATCGGACTTCGTTCTACACGTATTTTATCCATTACAGGTGAGCTTTCTACAATTCCAAATGGTACAATGAGTGAAGTAACGAACTACTCGGTCACAAACGGTGTAGCGATTATTAACATTCCAGTTTCAATTGATGAAAATCTTGAAGCTGTAGAGAAAAAGATGAATCAATTTCTTAAACAAATCCCACAAAAATATGATTTGTTTTTGGAAGCACCAGAAGTCTTAGGTGTAGATGCTGTCAACGGTTATGAAGCGAGCATTCGTATTGCTGGCGAAACGGCACCGGGTGAAAATTTCACAGGGGCACGTATTTTACGCCGTGAGCTCAAAGACTTTTTACAAGCAGAAGGCATTAAAGCACCTGCACCAACGCTCGTTCAAATGTATCAACAAAACAGTGAACAACAATAAGTGAAAGGTGCGTGATGAACGTGTCTGCAAAATACGGTTTAAATGATATAGTAGAGATGAAGAAACAACATGCATGTGGCACGAATCGCTTTAAAATTATTCGCATGGGTGCGGACATTCGCATCAAGTGTGAAGCATGTCAGCGGAGTATTATGTTGCCACGTCAAACATTTAATAAAAAACTAAAAAGTGTACTCGAATCTGCGAGTACGAATGATAAGGAGAATGAATAATGGCTTTAACAGCGGGTATTGTAGGTTTACCTAACGTCGGGAAGTCTACGCTATTTAACGCAATTACAAAGGCAGGCGCATTAGCAGCGAACTATCCTTTTGCGACGATTGATCCTAACGTAGGGATTGTAGAAGTACCAGATAAACGTTTAGACAAATTAGCAGAAATTGTAAATCCTAAGAAAACATTGCCAACCACTTTTGAATTTACGGATATTGCAGGGATTGTAAAAGGTGCGTCAAAAGGGGAAGGACTTGGGAACAAATTCTTATCACACATTCGTGAAGTAGACGCTATTTGCCAAGTGGTACGTGCATTCGACGATGATAACGTGACACACGTTGCAGGTCGTGTTAATCCAATTGAAGACATTGAAGTTATCAATATGGAGCTTGTTTTGGCGGATCTTGAGTCAGTAGAAAAACGCTTGCCACGTATTGAAAAAATGGCACGTCAAAAAGATAAAACAGCAATGAATGAAGTACGTATTTTGAGCAAAATTAAAGAAGCGCTTGAAGAAGGAAAACCTGTACGTAGTTTAGAATTCAACGATGAAGACCAAAAGTATGTTAACCAAGCACATTTATTAACATCAAAATCAATGCTTTATATCGCCAATGTAGGTGAAGATGAAGTAAACGATGCGGACAACGATAAAGTTACAGCAATTCGTGAATACGCAGCTAAAGAAGACTCAGAAGTGATCGTAATCAGCGCAAAAATTGAAGAAGAAATTGCGACACTTGATGATGAAGACAAAGAAATGTTCTTAGAAGAGTTAGGCATTGAAGAGCCAGGCTTACATCGCTTAATTCGTAAAACGTATGACTTACTTGGACTTGCTACATACTTTACAGCAGGTGTACAAGAAGTACGTGCTTGGACATTTAAAGAAGGTATGACAGCACCACAATGTGCCGGTATCATTCACACAGACTTTGAACGTGGATTTATCCGTGCAGAAGTCACAAGTTATGAAGACTTCGTAAACAATAATGGTGAGCAAGGTGCGAAAGAAGCAGGTAAAATGCGCCTTGAAGGTAAAGACTATATCATGCAAGATGGCGACGTCGTGCATTTCCGTTTTAATGTGTAAAGAAAATAAGTCAAACACCGTCTTTCAGTATTTCTGGGAGGCGGTATTTTATTGTGTGCGCCCGTCATGGTTTGACCGTTGTAATAAAATAGGCATCTCAACATGCTAGAATAATATTTGGTCAGCCAACCAATATTAACTACACGAAGAGATGCCAAAATGTCTAATGACACAGACAGTTTAGCACATACCAAATGGAATTGTAAGTATCACATCATTTTTATGTCCAAAAATGATATACGGCAAAATAAAAAGAGCTATCAGTATGATTTTGAACACATATAAAAGTAATTTCGTCGAACAGTGCGTGTTAAGAAGTATCAACTAGAAAATAGGTACCTTATCTGTCATGTAAAATAAAAAATAATAGTTGATGATTGTAAAAAGGCAAGGGGTGTGATACAATTTTGAAATGTGAGTAATGAAAATTATTCCTTGCTTGTTGCATATGAGTAACAAGCCGCATAGACCACAAGGAGGTGCAAATATACAATGAGAAAATATGAAGTAATGTACATCGTTCGTCCTAACATCGAGGAAGATGCACGTAAAGCAGTTGTTGAACGTTTCAACGGAATTTTAGCTTCTGACGGTTCTGAAGTATTAGAAACAAAGGACTGGGGTAAACGTCGCTTAGCTTACGAAATTGAAGATTTCAAAGATGGTTACTACTACATCGTACGTATCCAAACTGAAAACAACACAGCGACTGACGAATTCCAACGTTTAGCAAAAATCAATGACGATATCATTCGTTACATTGTTGTTCGTGAAGACGAAGAAAAGTAATAGAATTTTAATGGGGGCGTGAAGCATGATTAACAGAGTCGTATTAGTAGGTCGATTAACAAAAGATCCTGAATACAGAACGACACCCTCAGGCGTAAGTGTAGCGACTTTTACTCTCGCAGTGAATCGTACGTTTACGAATGCGCAAGGAGAACGTGAAGCAGATTTTATTAACTGCGTTGTTTTCCGTAAACAAGCTGAGAATGTTAATAATTTCTTATTCAAAGGTAGCCTTGCAGGTGTTGATGGTCGCTTACAGTCACGCAGTTACGAAAACCAAGAAGGTCGCCGTGTGTATGTCACTGAAGTTGTTTGTGATAGTGTTCAATTCCTTGAGCCAAAATCAGCGAATCAACGACACGCACAAAATAGTCCTAACACAGGAAATGACTTCCAAAGTTATGGACAAGGTTTCGGTGGACAACAACAAGGCCAAAATTCGTCATATCAAAACAATCAACCAGCACGTAATGACAACCCATTTGCGAATGCGAACGGGCCAATAGACATTAGTGATGATGATTTACCATTCTAACAAACGAACTTAACAATACAAATACTTAACAAGAAGGGAGGCACACATCATGGCAGGTGGACCAAGAAGAGGTGGTCGTCGTCGTAAAAAAGTTTGTTATTTTACAGCAAACGGTATTACACACATCGACTACAAAGACACTGAATTATTAAAACGTTTCATTTCTGAACGTGGTAAAATTTTGCCTCGTCGTGTGACAGGTACTTCAGCTAAATATCAACGTATGTTGACTACAGCAATCAAACGCGCACGTCATATGGCATTATTACCATTCGTTAAAGACGAAGCGTAAGCTATATAAAACCTCGCAGCTCATTATAGAGTGTGCGAGGTTTTTTCGTTCTTCAAAGGGGAGGGTCTATGTTTAAGAAGAATAGCTTTTTGTTTTTAAAGATACTTTTTCAATATAATACATATCAACGAGATATTTGTGTATAATATTTATAGTATTAGGCAAGATGGGGGTGTCTTAAATGTCATTGTCCTTTAAATCACTTATATTTTATATGAAGTTTAAAGGTGTTAAGTTCAATCATATTAGTGAGCTTGAAGCAATTGAGATATTGGAATATAAGAATTATTATTTTAAACTTAATAGTTATGTGGATAATTATCCTAAGCAAAGAGTTAAGCATCAGGATCAATGGATAGAGAGGCATCAAAATGTAGATTTCAAAAATTTGGTAGATTTAGCAAGTCTTGATATGCAATTAAGGTATATTATCATCAAATTTTGTTTGGACATTGAACATTCAATTAAATTAAATGTGATTCGTTCAATTACAAATATGAGTGATGAAGATGGCTATAAAGTGGTGCAGTCATTTTTTAAGTATATAAAATCATTGTCTAAACCAAATATCAAAGACCCATATCAAAAGATGTTAAAACATTTAAGATATGACTCTTATAGGTGTTTAGACTATGAAAAATATGAACAGAACACACCTATATGGTTTCTTATTGAATACTTACAATTTGGGGATTTATGCTGGTTCATTGAATTTTTTTACAATCATTATGGTGTAGAAGAATATAAGGAATTATGTCAAACAGTTAGATTTGTAAAAAACATAAGGAATAAAGCTGCGCATAATACGCCTATTCTAAATAATATAGTTCTGACTACTCAAATAGCTGGTAAAGATAAAAGTGTTTTAATAACACAGTTTGTTAAGCAGTTAGGAATTAGTAAAAATCGATTAAATAAACGATTGAGAAATTATAATATACATGATATTTTAGCAATGTTATTTGTATATGATAAAATTGTTATGAGTGCAAACATGAGAAAATATAGAGTTAAAGAGTTTAATCAATTCATGGTTCGAGCTAAAAAGAATAGCGATATATACGATGAAAGATTTATATCTGTGTATAATTTTTTTAGAGATATACTTGAAAATTACTAACGAATAGGTTATTCTTAAGATAAGGAAAAAAACTATATGTTTGTAGGCTCTGCATCTAACGGTGTAGAGCTGAGTTTTTATTAAGCACATTGAACAATATTAAACCACTTTGATAATATAGAGACTATATAAAAACCTCGCAGCTCATTATAGAGTGTGCGAGGTTTTTTCGTTCTTCAGTGACTATTAATAGAGTGCATAATATTCTCTATTTTTGGGCTGTCCCAGTTACATAACTCCTAGATGTTTATTATCGCTTATTTCTCCTAATTCATCAAAAACAACTTTAGCCATTATGCAAGTAAACAATAAATTTTGCTATAGCGTATTTTGGGATGTCTCGTGCTTTATTAATCTCCACCTACCAAGAGGTTGAACCGTATTCTTATTTTGTTCATAGTGTATTCGTTTACATAATAATAACGCTACCTATGCTTTATCAAGATGTGCTAAAGTGATAATAAAGTATGATTGCTGAGATTTACCATAAAATAAAAGTAAAATTTAATTGTAAGTGGCTTTTAAGATATATAGAAGATTTCGAGTTTGTATGCGATGCATTTGTGCCATTACATCTCAGCCACAGTGGATTTCGGTGTGTTAAGCATTGATTCATATATCTTATAGAAGGCTTAGGAGGAACAAGTATGGTTCAACAAGATAAGACGCAAACGTATCAAGGGGATAATAAGCTAATATTGGGGATTGTACTCGGTGTAATTACGTTTTGGTTGTTTGCGCAATCGCTTTTGAATGTCGTGCCGGATTTACAAAAAACGTTCAATAGTGATCTCGGGACGATTAGTATTGCGGTGAGTATTACGGCGCTTTTTTCAGGGATGTTTGTTGTTGGTGCGGGTAGTGTTGCGGATAAAATTGGACGTGTGAAAACGACGTATATTGGGTTATGGTTAAGTGTGATTGGCTCGCTCATTATGATTGTCAGTAGCATGCCGGCACTCTTAATTTTAGGACGTGTTATTCAAGGTTTGTCTGCGGCTGCGATTATGCCGTCAACGCTTGCGATTATGAAGACATACTATCGTGGTAAAGACCGACAACGTGCGTTAAGCTACTGGTCTATCGGTTCGTGGGGTGGCTCAGGTGTTGCTTCTTTGTTTGGTGGCGTTGTAGCCACACACTTTGGCTGGCGTTGGATTTTCATTATTTCAATTGTTGTAGCACTTGCTTCGATGGCGTTGATTAAAGGCACGCCAGAAACGAAAGCGACACACGAATCTAACTATCGTTTTGATGTGCGTGGTCTTATCTTGTTTGTGCTAATGATGTTGAGTATCAATATTGTGATTACACAAAGTGGTACGCTCGGCTTTTTATCGCCGATTATTTTAAGTTTAATCTTGATGTTTATTGTAACGACGTTCCTTTTTATTAAAGTAGAAAAGTATCAAGATACGCCGTTAATTGATTTTAAATTGTTTCAGTCAACGTCGTATACGGGAGCCACTTTATCGAACTTCTTGTTAAATGGCGTGGCAGGTACATTACTTGTATCTAATACGTTTGTTCAACAAGGGTTAGGGTTGAACGGCTCTCAAACTGGTTTTCTGTCTATTACGTATTTGATTACAGTGCTGACGATGATTCGTGTCGGCGAAGTGGCATTACAGCGTGTTGGTGCAAGGAAGCCGATGTTGATTGGTGCGGCGTTTAATATGGTAGGGATTATGTTGATTTCACTGACGTTCTTACCAAGCACAATGTATATTGTTGTGTGTGTCATCGGTTACTTATTCTACGGGTTTGGCTTAGGGTTCTATGCGACACCGTCAACGGACACAGCAATTTCTAATTCGCCACAAGATAAAGCGGGGGCCGCATCAGGTATTTACAAAATGGCGTCTTCGCTTGGTGGGGCTTTTGGTATTGCATTATCTGGTGCAGTTTATGGTGCCGTGGCAAATACGACAAATATTCAAATGGGTGCGATGGCAGGCTTAGGTTTAAATATCTTATTAGCCTTGCTGGCATTTATCATTATCTTTTTAACAGTACCTGCGAGACAGCAGCGTGTATAAATAGAACAAACCCCTATCTCTAAAAACACTTTAGAGATAGGGGTTATTCTTATGCTAAGTAGTTTAATACGGTAATACCAACTGCTTCAGCTGCGACACGTAATGATTTTTCACTAATATCAAATTTTGGATGGTGATGTGGGTAACTTTCGCCATCTTCTGGTGCAGCACCTGCATAAATAAATGTGCTAGGTAAGGCCTTGGCATAGTAAGCAAAGTCTTCAGATGGTGGCTGTGGTTCACATAGTTCGATATTTTGAATCGCATCTGTCTCAGCATTTTCAATAGATGAAACAACAAATTGTGTGAATGCTGGATCGTTGTAGAGTGCTGGATAATCATCGTTATAGTCCAGTTCACATGTAACACCGAACATCGCTTCAAGACCGTCTGAGAGACGTGTTATTTCTTTTTTAATCGTTTGTTTCGTTGCATCTGTTAAGGCGCGCACATCGCCTGCAACTTCAACGCTATCTTGAATAATGTTGAACTGCCCTTTACCATCAAAGGAACCAATCGTTACAACGCCTGTTTCAAATGGGCTAAGACGTCTAGAAACAACTGTTTGAAGTGCTGTTACAAAGTAAGAACCTGCGACAATACTATCGTTAGCAGTATGTGGCGACGAACCATGACCACCTTTACCGTTAATTTTTAAGTTGAAGAAATCTCGACCTGTTTGGATGTTACCTTCACGATAATAAACGTTTCCGACAGGCATATGACTCATAACGTGAACACCTAATACGTGGTCGACGCCATCTAGTACGCCGTCTTTAATCATAGCTTGTGCGCCACCTGGTGGTACTTCTTCTGCTGGTTGGTGAATGACAATAACTTTCCCATTGAACTGGTCTTTCATCTCAATGAGTGTTTCAGCTAGAATCAGCATATACGCAGTGTGCGCATCATGACCACACGCATGCATAACCCCTTCATTTTTAGATGCGAAAGGTAAGCCAGTATCTTCGTGAATCGGTAAAGCATCGAAGTCAGCACGAATGGCAATGGTTTTACCCGGTTTGCCACTATCAATCGTCACTTTCAAACCATTTGGTCCTACGTTTGTTTCTACAGTACAATCTTTGCCGCGATAAAAATCTGCAATATATTTTGGTGTTTCTTCTTCATGAAATGATAATTCTGGATATTGATGTAAATGACGACGTATGTCAATCATGCGAGATCCTTTTTCTTTCAATGTATTGATTAATGTTTGTAACATCGTAAAATCCTCCTTGTTATGCTGTTTTTTTGTATGACGGTACAGTGATCATAATAATGATTAATGATAACAGTGCCATTACAACGTTGAGGCCTAAACCAGCCATTGCACCGATTTGGACGTTTGTTGCGTTTGTTACAACACCGTAAAGTGCGCCTGACAATGCGATACCAAAAGCATTACCCAATGATGATGCCATTTTATACACACCGGATGCAGCACCTACTTTGTCTGCAGGTGAGTTTGAGATGGCCATATCTGTTGATGGTGTCGCATAGAAACCTAACCCTAAACCGTATAGTAAGTAACCGATAATACATACAATTACATAGAGTGTACTCGGCAAAAATGTAAGTGACATTAAAATAATACCGAACATATTAATGAATGTACCGATTAACATTGGTTTTTTAGCGCCTACTTTTTGTAATATTTTCTCGCCAACACGAATCATCATTAATACAGCAAATAAATATGTGATAGAGAGCCAACCTGTTTGTGACTCATTGAAACCTAAGCCTTGTTGAACGAATGTATTTGCGACGAGTAGTACCCCTGCAACACCGTTTAATAAGAAGTTTGATAATGTTGCACCCATATAAGGTTTTGATTGGAAAAGCTTAAAGTCGATTAATGGGTTGGCATGTTTCTTTTCGACTTTGATAAAAATCACTGTTGTAATAATGAAAACTGCAAGTAATCCTAAAATAGTAGGTGACATAAATCCAAGTGGACCTGTTTGCGTAATAATGATATTAATGCTTAACATCATAATAACAAGTAATACGAGTCCAGTGATATCAAATTTTGATTTGACATTACTTACAGATTTTGTTTCTGGCGTGCCTTTAATTAATAACATTGAAATAATGGCAACGATAATTGAAATAATAAAGATCCAGTGCCAGCCAAAGTTTGTTGCTACGACGCCACCGAATAGTGATGCTAATCCAGAACCACCCCATGAACCGATAGACCAGTAACTTAAGGCACGTTGACGATCTTTACCTTCATAATATGCTTTCATAATTGCAAGTGTTGATGGCATGATTGCTGCGGCTGATAAACCTTGGATGACACGACCTAAAATTAATAAAGCAGGTAAGTTGCTTGAAATGATTAGTAGTGATCCGATAATGCTAAGCCATAATCCGATATATGTCGTTTTCACACGACCGATTTTATCGGCTAAGCCACCTGCACCAACAATGAACATTCCTGAAAACAGTGCAGTGATACTAACGGCAGTACTAATTGTTCCGATATTACTATTGAATGTGTTTTGAAGTGTTGGGACAACGTTGAGTAGTGATTGAGCGAATAACCAGAATGTAATAACACCGAGTACGATCCCGAGTATTAATTTATTATCCCCTTTATAAGGTTGAGCATGTTGCTGTTGAACCATTTTTGTTCCTCCTAAGTGTTGTTTAAGTAAGATAGCCATCTTGTTCTTTACAACACTTAGATTAAGGTAATTTACTTTTTCTCAATATATAATTTTTATCATTTTAATATTATATTTATCACTTGAGAGAATAAAAATCAGCGAGGACAAAATAGTTACATTCATTTTTGTCATGGATTTCAAGTGACGTGTCTTTTTCACGATTTATAAAGCTAGAAGTGTTATGATTCCACGTCTAGCTTCTTATTTACGGTGTAATGTATTTCTTGAATTCAATGACATGCACGGCATTTGTTAGTAATTTGAGATGATAGGTTAATCCTTGTAATACTTCGACTTCACTAATGTCTAATTTTGGATAAGAGATGCGATTGACGTATGCGATTGTTTCTTCATCCATGCCGTGTTGTGTGTTGTACTGTTGCCAAACTTTATAAAGTACCCCGTGATTTTTATCTAATATCAGGTGTTTGATTTTATATTTCCCAGGTATCGCGTCGGTCATGTTAAGTTGATATTCTTTATGACTATGAACGCTTAGATGTGTATCCAATGTAAAGTATGGGTTGTAATGCTCGGCATCCCAAATAACCACTTGGAAATGGTGTGGTTCGCCTAATACAATACAATGATCATCACGATATAAAATACGATTGAACAATTTACTGAAAAACATACTCGCAAAGAAAGCTGGACGTTTACCGTCAAATTGGTGATATAAATCAATACCACTCAGCTGTGTGACGGCATCTGTATGATTGTACTGTTGGTGAATTTCATAGTTCAACCAATAACCAATTGTGTTGACGCGTTGATTCATTTCGATTAATTGTTCAAAAATAATACCCGCTCTAAAATATTCGCCGTTAGTCAAGTTCGTATCGCCTGTTAAAGTATTCCAATTTAATAAAATAAAAGGGAGTAACGTATCATGATTCAGTTCTAACCAATCAATCAGTTTTTTCAGTTGTAACGTAATGTGTTTTTTAGCTTGGTCATATTGATTGTGTTCTATAGACGTAAAGTCAACAATGTCGTTTTGATTGGCATAAAAAGCAATCGCGTCTATTTGATGTTTGTAAGTATGCAATAAAGATTTAGCTAGGTTCGCCTTTTCTGGATGGCTGATATTGACGTTTAACACGACTGTCGTGTCTGCAAAATAGTGTCTAAATAACGTTACGATTTTTTCAAAGATTGTGTGATTCAGGCAATTAAGATAAATGACTAACTTAAGCTCTTTACTGTTTGGGACGATGTTGTACATATGTTCCAATAGACAGGATAGCTTCGTACAATATTGCTGGAAATTTGCCTGTGATTGTGGCGGATGAATCTCCATGCCTAAACCAATATCATGCGCTAATAAAAAATTTAGGCATTCATCTATTTTCATATACGGGTGTACGTTCGGAATCATTTCGTCACTTTCAATATTTTCACTAATGAGTCGGCGTGTTTGTATAGGGTCTTTAGTAAGGACGTGTCCCAGTCCGAGAACATTTTTGACTTCTACAAGTTGTGTTCTAAATCTTTGGATGAGTAATGTGTCTAAATTTCCAATTTGTATCACATGATCGTAGTGTGAAAGTTGTTGGGTTTGCTCTGAAAAAGTAATGTCGATCACTTTTTGTGCATCTGGAGATTGCATAACAGTACCCATATTTGAATTGATGAAGAGCGATAAATAATACAAATAGGTGTGGTGGGATGTTTTTTCATTTGTTATAAGTGTCTGATTGACAGCACTGTGTTGATAACGATTCCGATATTCTGTCGGTGTGAGTTGCGTGTCTTGTTTGAAATATTTTAAAAGCATATTAGAACTTGTAAATCCATGTTTATATGCAATATGTGTAATCGGTTCGTTTGTATCAATCAAGTCAGCTTTACAATGTTCCAGACGGATATGATTAATATAATGATTGAAGCCAGTTCCCATTTGGCGTGTGAACAATTTGGATAAGTATGCTGGACTCAAGTCAACCATCTCTGCAACGGTACTCAATGTAATCGGTTCTGCATAATGTGTTTCTATGTAATGACATACGGTTTCTAAACGTTGGTCGTGTGCATGTGCTTGGTTATCAAGTGTGCGTTTAGTAGCTAAATAGCGCCCTAAAATAAACATTAAATCCATCAATTTTTGCTCGATATATAAGCGATGAAATGCACCTTGTCGTATATGAACAATGCCGATGTTTGCAATCGCATTTACCATTTGTTCATAAATCACTTCTTGTAACGTTTCTTTCTTTAGTACGAAATAGGTGTGAGAAAAGTCGTGCATATAATTTTGTAAGTAAGATGCTTTTAATTGAATTGCAATGTAAAGTGCATCTTCGTTGGTTAGAAAACGATAGGTCTCTCGATGATTAATAAGGAATAGTTCCCCAGATTGAAAGGACTGTATGTGTTGATGCAAAGCCACTTGCATCGTGCCTTTTAATACTAAAACAATCTTCAAACCTTCATTCAATTGAATTTGTTCGTCATTTGGATGATTGAGCTCAACGGTATATAAATTTTTCATAAGTCACCCCTCAATATTATTGTAAACTAATTTAATATTTTTTTGTTGTGTTATGAGAACGTATAAAAATGATTGTGATACACGCACGCGATAAAATAGATGTGAAATGTTTCGGATTGTGAAGCGAAGTAGATTGCACATCCACATGTAATCGCAAACGCTTACAATAAATATAAGGAGGTTATGCAGTTGTTGAGTGATCGTCAAAGACAAATAGTGGCGTATCTTTCTTCACGTCAGACCTTTGTCACTATCGCAGAGCTTGCCAATCAGTTTCATGTGTCAGAACGGACGATTCAATATGATGTGGCTTATATCGAGTCATTTCAAACGGTATATCATATAGAAGTCGTGCGAAATAAAAGTTTAGGCATTCAAATTCATAAAAAAGTGCCGGTTTCTAGTGCGGATGATGACGTATTAACAGTGCATTATTCAAAAGAAGAACGCAAAGACTATATTTTGTTAAAGCTGTTCGAGTCGACACATCCCGTCAGTTCTACAACGCTTGCGGAGATGTTACACGTTTCAAGGCGAACGGTTGTTGAGGACTTAAAAGGCGTGCAACATGAACTGGACGACTATGGATTAAATTTAGCGTACATTCGTAATAAAGGTTTTGTTATTGAAGGTAACGAAAGAGATTTGCGAGATGCCTATGCGCAAGTTGTACACACTTATTTTAATCATGCAGCACCACAATTAGGGATTGCACACTTTTCGCAAGATGAATTGGAACGAATTAGGCAAATTGTCGTAACAGCCTTAAGACAGCAACAATTACAGCTCGTGCAAGAAGCGATAGATGGCTTAATTTTTCATATCGTCATTGCGATTCATCGTGCACGTGATGCGTTTCATTTTGAGATACCTGAAGCGGAATATCAGCGTTTACAACAAACAGAGGCGTTCCAGCTAGCGTTAGAGATGACATCGCAGTTAGAAGCTTCGTTTGATGTCGCATTTCCAAAAACGGAAGCGGCGTTTATTACGCTTCATTTATTAGGTGCAAAAGGGACCCAACTGCACGCAGAAGAAGCGGTTGAAACATTGACGCATACGATTCAACGGTTTATTCAACAAGTCAGCGCACAAATCGGTGTGCCTTTTGAACGTGATCATAAATTGCGTACAAGTTTGTTAACACATTTGCAACCGGCGATACACCGCATGCGTTTTGGTATGGTGCATACGAATCCGTTGAAGGACGAAATTATGCGTGATTATCCCGATTTAATTCGTGTGATTCAACAGCAAGTGAAACTTTTAGAAAATGTATCTCAGGTCGTATTCAATAATGATGAAATTGCGTATTTGGCACTTCACTTTGCGTCTTCAATGGAACGTGTCAATCATACAAAAGCAACGCGTATGAAAGTCATTTTATTATGCGGTTCAGGGGTAGGGACGTCTCAATTATTGAAAAGCCGTATTCAAAATATTTATCCCGAGTTAGAAATTTTAGATGCTTTTTCAATCTATGATATTTCAGAGTCTTTTCTACAATCGCAAAGTATTGACTATATTATTTCAACTGTCCCAACGCATGAGTTTTCAGTGCCGTCGATTATTGTATCGCCATTTTTGAATAAAGCGGACCGCAAACAAATCAATCAAATGATTAATGCGCACCGAGAGGCGACAGTGGCACATTATCAGCTGGCAGGGCCGACATTGAAAGATGTTTTAACGACAGCGCATATTGTAACTGAGCAATATGCCGAGAATCGAGAAGCTGCTATTCAGCAAAGTGTGGATGTACTCGTCGCATCGGGTCATGTAGATGCACAATACGCACAAGATATTTTGACGCAACTGGATCGTTTTGGTCCTTATATGGTGATTAGTCCTCATATCGCATTGGTACACGCACATTTTGAACATGTTCGTGTGCCTGTCAGTATGGCGCTCATGCATTTTAAAGACGGGGTTGATTTCCATCATGAACGATTTGATCCTGTAAAGGTTGTCATTGTGTTGGCAACAAGCAATGCACAAGTTCATTTGAATGCGTTGGGACAGTTGAGTCAGCTAATGATGGATGACACGGAGCGACAGCATTTAGTTGAAGGGAATCGAACGGAGATAATCCGAAGTATACAAACTGTAAGTCAGGAGGGAGAAGCATAAATGTCAGAAATGATTCGCGCGGAACATATTCAACTGCAAGCGCGCGTCGAAAATTGGGAAGAAGCGATTCGACTTGCAGCACAGCCGCTGTATGAAGCGGGGTATTTCGAACAGACATATGTCGATGCCATGATCAATAGCGTGCATGAAATGGGTCCGTATATTGTCATTGCACCAGAAATTGCGATTGCACATGCAAGACCAAGTGACGATGTGCATCAAGTTGGACTCAGCTTGTTGAAGCTAGATGAACATATTAACTTTACAGAAACAGGTCGTTACGCAACATTGATATTTGTCCTTAGCGCTGTAGATGAAGCAGCACATTTAGAGATATTAAAACAATTAGCAATGCGGTTAAGCGATACCAATACGGTGGCAGCGTTAATGGCCGCACAAAGTAAGCAAGACATTCAAAAATTATTAGAGGAGCGAGATTAAAATGAAAATATTAGTTGTATGTGGACACGGTTTAGGAAGTAGCTTTATGGTCGAAATGAATGTACAGGAAGCTTTGAAACAATTACAAGCACCGGCAAGTATTGAAGTCGCACACAGTGACATTATGACAGCAAGTCCTGAAATGGCAGATGTGTTTATTTGTGGCAGAGATTTAGAAGAAAATGCACAACGTCTTGGCGAAGTGATTGTATTAGATAATATTTTGGACAAAACAGAATTACAAGAGAAGTTAGAAGCGAAACTTAAATCAATGAATCAATTGTAATTAAAAAGGAGTTGACGCTATGAATGCGGTATTAGGATTTTTAGTCGATGTTTTCAGCCAACCAGCCATTCTTGTTGCTTTAATCGCACTCATCGGTTTAGTCGTTCAGAAAAAGTCTGCGGCAGATATTACATCGGGTACGATTAAAACAATTTTAGGCTTTCTCGTATTAAGTGCGGGTGCTGGCGTTGTAACAAGTTCACTTGCACCATTTGGTCAGATGTTCCAAGAAGCTTTCGGTGTACAAGGTGTTGTACCGAATAATGAAGCGATTATTTCGATCGCATTGAAAGAATATGGCACAACGGCTGCACTCATTATGATGTTCGGAATGCTGATTAATATTTTAATTGCACGTTTTACGAATTTGAAATATATATTTTTAACAGGCCATCATACATTCTATATGGCAGCTTTCTTAGCGATTTTACTAACAGTTGGTAATATCACAGGTACACTGACAGTCGTCTTAGGTTCATTGATTTTAGGTCTGATTATGGCTGTCTTACCAGCATTAGGTCAATCAACGATGAGAAAAATTACAGGTTCAGACCAAGTAGCGATTGGCCATTTCGGGACATTGAGTTACTGGGCTGCTGGTGAAGTTGGCAAGCTGTTTGCTGGAAAATCAAAATCAACAGAAGAGATTAACTTCCCTAAAGGATTAAGCTTTCTACGTGAAAGTACGATCAGTATTTCATTAACAATGATTGTGCTGTATATCATTGCAGCGTTGTTTGCAGGGCCACACTACGTTCATACAGAATTGAGCGATGGCACAAACTTTATAGTCTTCTCGGTCATTCAAGGTGTGACATTTGCGGCAGGGGTTTTCATCATCTTAACAGGTGTGCGTTTGATTTTGGCAGAAATCGTACCCGCATTCAAAGGGATTTCTGAAAAACTTGTTCCTAATACGAAGCCAGCTTTAGACTGTCCGATTGTCTTCCCTTATGCACAAAACGCTGTACTTATCGGATTTTTCGTCAGCTTTATTACAGGTGTAGCAGGTATGTTTGTGATGTTCTTACTTGGTGGCGTCGTCATTCTACCAGGCGTTGTACCACACTTCTTCTTAGGTGCAACAGCAGGTGTCTTCGGTAATGCACGCGGTGGTATCAAAGGGGCAATTGCAGGTTCAGCATTGAACGGCTTGCTTATTACTTTCCTACCGTTGTTATTCATTCCGTTTATGGGAGAGTTAGGTTCAGCGGCAACAACATTCTCAGATACGGACTTTTTAGCGGTCGGTATTATCGTCGGCTATATTACAAAATACTTAGGTGCAATCGGTGTAACAGCGCTTATTATTATTGTAGGTGTGCTAGCGGTTATTTTTCAAAAACGTACGACCGACAAGCTTGCACAATCTAAATAAACAATAAAACGGTATCCACAGTACTCTTGAACGAGTTCTATTGGATACCGTTTTTCTACGCTTATTTCAAGCTATCTTCAATTGCTTTAATTTCTGATGGTTTCAAGTCGATGATGATTTCACCGTCTTTAGTATCTTCTTTCAAAGCGTCTCTAGCTTCTTCAGAATGATAAAGTTCTGCGATACGTTTGTATGTTTTATTGTCTTTATCTTTTGTGTTGACGGCAATGATATTGATGAATGGTTTTGTCGCATCACCTTTTGAATCTTCAAGGAATATTGGATCTTTCTTCGCGTCTAAACCAGCTTTTGTTGCAACACCGTTGTTGATAATTGAAATATCAACATCTGATAACGCACGTGCTGTTTGTTGTGCATCTACAGCAGTAATGTCTAAGTTTTTCGGGTTGTTTTTAATATCTTTAATCGAGCTTGAAAGACCAAAGTCATCATTAAGTTCAAGCAAGCCAGCTTTTTCCAGTAACTTCAACGCACGCGCTTGATTGGAAATATCGTTTGGAATCGCGACTTTTGCACCGTCTTTCACATCTTTAATATCTTTTACTTTTTCAGAATAAATACCTAAAGGTGCAAGGACAGATGTGCGAATTGGCGTGATGTCTGTGCCTTTATTTTCTTTTTTGAAAGTATCTAAAAAGGCAAAGTGTTGAAAGGCGTTCATATCAATGTCGCCGTCACTCAATGCTTTGTTAGGTACGTTGTAGTCAGAGAATTGTTTAATCTCCAAGTCAATATCTTCTTTCTTAGCCAGTTCTTTTACCTTTTCCCAAGCTTTGGAATCATTTGAAGCAATGCCGATTGTTACTTTTTTCTGGTTGTCCGAATTTTGCCCACAAGCCGCAAGCAAGAATAATGCTGCGAGCAGGACAGTAAATAATTTTTTCATATTTTTAAGCCTCCTAGTGTTAATTGCGTCTTACTTTTTTAGCAAGGACGTTCCCAAGTGATTGAATGAGTTGCACAATAATGACTAATACGACGACTGTGATCAGAATGACAAATGTATCAAAACGTTGGTAGCCGTATACGAGTGCCATATCGCCAATACCACCACCGCCAACAGCACCAGCCATTGCAGTTGCACCAATCAGTCCAATGATTGCTGTCGTAATGGACAAGATGAGTGAACCGAGTGCTTCAGGTAGTAAGAAATAACGAATAATTTGAACCGGCGAAGCCCCCATCGCATTCGCTGCTTCAATAATACCTGCATCGACTTCTAAAAGTGAGTTTTCAACGAGTCGTGCAATATAAGGTGCGACATAAACAGTTAACGGTACGATTGCAGCCGTTGTACCGATAGACGTACCGACTAACAATTTTGTAAAAGGGACAATCGCGATTAATAAGATAATAAATGGAACAGATCTTAAAATATTGATAATTGGGTTCAAGGCATGGTGGATGATCGCATTTGGCCATATGCCGTTTGTGCGAGTCACAACGAGTAAAATACCAAGCGGAATCCCAATCAATGCCCCGATAACAAGAGCGACTGTTACCATGTATAGCGTTTGATAAAGTGCTTCAAGTAATTGTGCTGAATCAATGGACGAACCGAGCATCGGCAGTCACCTCCTCGTATTGAATATGTTGTGTTGTTAAATAGTCTTGAACAGCTTGTTGTTTTGGCGATTCACCAACAACTTGTAGCCATAGGTAGCCGACGGTATCGTCTTGTATCTCCGCCATGAAAGCATGGATAATATTCACTTTTACTTCAAATTGTGCAATCAAATCATGGACAATCGCGTTCGAGATTTGATCACTTTCGATGAACAATCGGTAGACGTGTGCGTGATCGATATGAGAAAGCTGTTGTACGACTTGTGCGGACGGTTCAGTATTAATCACCGTAGATACAAAGCGTTTGGCCGTTGGTGTTTTCGGATGACTGAAAACATTTTTGACAGAGTCTAACTCGATGACCGAACCTTGTTCCATAACGGCAACACGGTTACATATTTTTTGAATAACACTCATCTCATGGGTAATGACAAGAATCGTCACACCGAACGTTTCATTCGTTTTTTTCAGCAAGTCTAAAATCGCATCTGTTGTAGCAGGGTCAAGTGCACTTGTTGCTTCATCACATAACAATATTTTAGGATTTGTGACAAGTGCACGCGCGATTGCGACACGTTGTTTTTGCCCACCCGACAGTTCAGTTGGGTATTGTTGCGCCTTACCTTCCAAGCCTACAAAAGCAAGCATTTCATTGACGCGTTGTTCAATTTCTTTAGGATTGACCTTTCTAAGGATGAGTGGCATGGCGACGTTTTTGAAGACGGTCTTGGCATTAAGAAGATTGAAGTGTTGGAAAATCATACCAATGTCTTTTTTAACCTTGCGTAAGTCTGCCTGTGTATATGTATTCAAGTGGTGATTATCTACATATACGTCGCCAGAAGTTTGTTTTTCGAGCTGGTTGACGAGTCGCACTAACGTACTTTTACCAGCACCGCTATAACCAATGACACCGAAGATATCGCCTTGATCAACAGTAAAGCTGACGTCATTCAATGCGTGTATGGTTGTGTTCTTTTTGTTAAAAGTTTTGCTGACGTTTTGAAACGTAATCATAAAGGCCTCCTTGAATTCCGACTTAATTGCTAGTGTTTGTTATTGTAGGTCACTTTTAAACGTTCGTCAACACAATATTGCATATTTTCAGAAAATAAATATAGTTTTTATGGCAATAAAGCAATTTTAGAAAATGGCATTTGACATATAAGAGAGCGATTATGGTCGAGTCAAACATTCAAACATTAATGTAAACTTAAATTAAAATAAAGTTACAATTATGTTATACTTTGTTAGAGTAGGAGGGGATTGATATGACAATTGCAGAACGAATTTTAAATGGTGACACATTAACGCCACAAGAGGCTTATACATTATTTGTGGACGAAACAGTGGACACAATGACTTTAGTGCATGAGGCATACCAGCTGCGCAAACATTATTATGGTCATAAAGTAAAATTGAATATGATTTTGAATGCAAAAAGTGGGATTTGTCCAGAAGACTGTGGTTACTGTGGTCAATCACGAGAAATGAAAAATAAACAGCGCTATGCATTGATACCAGAAAATCAAATTACCGAGGGTGCAAAAGTAGCAGCTGAGAATGAGATTGGCACTTATTGCATTGTGATGAGTGGGAGAGGACCAAGCGACAAAGAAGTTGAGCATATTACAAACTCTGTCAAACATATTAAAGCTGAACATCCACAGTTGAAAATATGTGCATGTTTGGGTTTAGCGAATGATGCACAGGCTGCCAAGCTTAAAGAAGCAGGTGTTGACCGTTATAATCATAACCTCAATACAAGTGAACATTATCATGATGAAGTTGTGACGACACATACATATCAAGATCGTGTCGATACCATTGAGACGATGAAAGCCCACAATATTTCACCTTGCTCAGGTGTCATCTGTGGGATGGGCGAGTCAAATCAAGATATTGTCGACATGGCTTTTGCGCTGAAGAAAATTGACGCAGATAGTATCCCGGTTAACTTTTTACATCCAATTAAAGGGACAAAATTTGGTGATATGGCGCAACTTACACCAATGCGTTGTCTAAGAATTTTAGCCTTGTTCCGTTTAATCAATCCGTCGAAAGAAATTCGTATTGCAGGCGGACGTGAAGTCAACTTGCGCTCGCTACAAGCCACGGCATTAATGGTAGCCAATTCGATCTTCGTGGGCGATTACTTAATTACAGGTGGTCAACCTAACCAATTGGATTACGATATGATTCAAGACTTAGGCTATGAAATTGATTACGGTGAAGCACCAACTGCTGTAACAAATGGCTAGTTAAATCAAATAAAATAAGACCTGTGTCTCAGTGATGAAGCACAGGTCTTATTTTAAATGTAACGCGTACACGCTGTTGTAGACTTGATGTTAAAAGCCTAACTGTTTTTGTGACAAGTCAGTGTTCGCAAAGTAGGATGCTCGATGGAACTTCGCAACCCGACGAAATTTGGAATGGTGTTTTGCCCATCGTTCTTGTTTGACTTGACTCCTAAACACTTCATTTTACCAATCGGTTGGTTCGATATAACCGCTGTATTCTTTATGTTCGCGGAACCATTTTTTGAATTCTGGATCACGATATGTTTCGCGTAAAGCTTTTGCCCATTCTTTGTCTTTATCAGCTTCGTTAATACTTAACATTACTTTATGTTCGTCAGGTGTTTTTTCAACAACTAAAGCATCACTAATTTTTTGTCCACTGTCTGCAATATAGTTACCATTCACAATACCATAATCGACATCTTCTAATGAGCGCAGTACTTGAGGTGCTGCCACTTCACTGAATTTTAAGTCGTATTTATCAGGATGTACGCTCGACAATTTAAAGTTAACACCTGTCGTTTTGTTATCAAGTTTAATCCAACCCAATCCCTCTAAAATGCGTAAAGCACGTTCTTGGTTTACTGGGTCATTTGGTACGGCAATCGTTTGCCCGTCTTGTACCTCATCAAGAGACTTGTGCTTTTTCGACCATACTGATTGTGGTGCAGTTGGTACGTCGTTATTTTTAATCATTTTCGCATCAATTTTGTCATTGATACTATTCATGTAAGCTGTACTTTGGAAAACAGACGCTTGAATATCGCCATCTTTCATGGCAGGATTGATTTGGTCTGTTTGAGAGAAGCTTTTAATTTCAACGTCATAACCTTTCTTTTCCAAGATTGGCAATGCGCCACCACGGAAAATTTCTTCGTATGTACCAGGACCAAAACCGATTGTAAATTTTTTGGCATCAGAGTCACTAGACGCATCATCTTTACCACATGCGACGAGTAAAACCGCAATCACCAAAATAAGACTGAACTTAAGATATTTCATCATACCCCTCCTAAAACATAGTTAACTGATAAGAATTAAGTGAATTATAGCATGATTAAATCCATTTGGGTAGCTTATTTTCAGAAAATTTACTGTCGGGCTGAGGATTGATACGATAAGGTATATCTCATGGTAAAATAGGGAAAAGTGTGAATAAGGAAGTGAGTATATGTATAAAAAACTATTGATTAGTGGTGTGGCGGCTTCGGTATTATTTGCAGGTGTTGAACATAATGTGTCAGCTGCGAATGAATACAAACCGAAAGAAGAGATTTTCCTTCAAGGTGCTGATTTGAATGCAAACCAACTAGCAGAAACGAAAGATGCGTTAGGCGTTGGCAATGGAACGACAACGTATCAAGTGACGAATACCGATGTCATTCGATATACGGGTACAGAGTATGATTATATTCACTCAAGTGCACTTATTAAGCCGAAACGTTTTACACACGGTGTAGACGTTGAGATTGAGACACCAGAGAACATTACACGTATTACGAAAGAACAATATATGAATGCGGCGATTACGGCAGGTATTCAAGATGCGACGATTCGTATTGCGTCGATTGACCCAGTGACGGGAGAAGGTGCACTGACAGGTATTTACAAGGCATATGAAGCACAAGGGAATTCGTTGAACAATGAAGACATTCAAAATGCACATAGTGAAATGAATGAGTTAGCACGTATTAGTGAGAACAATGCGAATAAAGATGGTTATTCGGATGAAGCGTTGAATGAAGCAATTGCTGATATGAAAGCACAAATTGCGGATGCGGTTGCGTCTGATCAGCAAATCAATGAGTTAACGATTAATAACATAGTTAATCAAACATTAAACGAGAGTGGTTTGAATAATGTATTAAGTAATAACGAGATTGCGGTCATTCAAAATATCATGATCAACGTGTCACAATCAGATGTGATGAGCCAAGACCCAGAATCATACAAAAAACAAGCGAATGAATTAAGGGATAGTATCCAAAAACAAGCAGGCGATAAACTTGAAGCGTTGAAAGAGCTAGATAACGAAGAAACACGTAACTTCTTGCAGAGATTGTGGGATGGACTCGTAGACCTCGTTACAAGAGTGTGGCATTGGCTTGTATCATTCTTATAAGAATCACAAAAAAGAAGCCCACATGAAAATGCGGACTTCTTTTTTTATTAGTTACGGATAAGGTAATCGAAAGCTGACAATGCAGCTGTTGCACCTGAACCCATTGAAATAATGATTTGTTTATAGCGTTGATCTGTACAGTCACCAGCGGCAAAAATACCTGGGACATTTGTTGCACCAAGACGGTCCACTTCAATTTCGCCCATTCTGTTGCGGTTAACTGTGTCACCTAACCATTCAGTGTTTGGTGACAGACCGATTTGAACAAAGACACCATCTAAGTCGATATGTTTTTGTTCATTAGACTGCATATCTTCGTAAGTAAGGCCGGTTACGCGCTCCTCACCATTGATTTCTTTTGTTGCAGCATTTGTGATCACTGATGTATTTGATAATGAATTTAAACGTTCTTGTAGGACTTTGTCCGCACGCATTTCAGCACCAAATTCAAGCAATGTTACGCTCTTACAAATACCTGCAAGGTCGATGGCTGCTTCAACACCAGAGTTACCACCACCAACAACTGCTACGTTTTTGTTCTCGAACAATGGACCATCACAGTGTGGACAGTAAGCAACACCTTTGTTTGCAAGTTCTTGCTCACCTGGTACACCAAGTTGTCTCCAACGTGCACCTGTTGAGACGATTAACGTTTTTGAACGCAGTGTTGCACCGTTGTTTAATGTTACGTCGATGCCATCATCTGTTTTGTTTACAGATTCCGCACGTACACCTTTCATCACATCAATATTGTATTCATTAATATGTGCTTCAAGGTTACCTGCAAGTGCTGTACCTGTTGTTTTCTTCACGCTAATCAAGTTTTCAATATCTTGTGTATCGTTCACTTGACCACCGATACGATCAGCAACAATACCTGTACGCAAACCTTTACGTGCAGCATAAATTGCTGAACTTGCACTTGCCGGGCCACCGCCGATAACAAGTACATCAAATGTTTCTTTACCTTCAAATTCAGAAGCGTCTGGGCCTTGACCAAGTTCGCTTAAAATATCTGTGACAGTCATACGACCACTGCCGAACTGTTCACCATTTAAGAAGATAGAAGGAACGGCCATAATGTCTTCAGCTTCATCTTTAAATGCCGCCCCGTCAATCATTGTGTGCGTGATATTAGGGTTGATGACACTCATAAGGTTTAATGCTTGAACAACATCTGGACATTTTTGACACGTTAAACTAATAAATGTTTCAAAGTTTAATGGTTTATCAATTGCTTTGATTTGATCGATTACAGATTGTTCTTCTTTCGGTGCACGGCCACTTACTTGTAACAATGCAAGTACGAAAGAATTGAACTCATGACCAAGAGGAACACCGGCAAATGTAATGCCAGTGTCCTCTCCCGGTCTATTCACACTAAAGCTAGGTGAACGTTTTAAGTCTGCTTTTTCTACTGTAATGCGTGATGACATGTCTGCTACTTCATTGACAAGTTCTTCCATCTTTTGAGATGTTTCACCTGAGCCAGTGCTTAGTTTGAAGACAACGTCACCTTCCATCAAATCAAGAAGTTGTGCAAGTTGATTCTTTAACTCTTGATTAAGCATTCAGCAAAGCCTCCTTAAATTTTACCTACTAAATCTAAACCTGGTGTTAAAGTTTCGCTACCTTCTTCCCATTTCGCTGGGCAAACTTCACCTGGATTTTGACGTACATATTGTGCAGCTTTGATTTTGTGTACTAATGTGCTTGCGTCACGGCCGATACCGTCTGCATTGATTTCAGCTGCTTGAACAACACCGTCAGGGTCAACGATGAATGTACCACGTTGTGCAAGACCTGATGTTTCATCTAATACGTCGAATTGACGTGTAATTGTTTGTGATGGGTCACCGATCATTGTGTATTTTAATGTGCTGATTGCATCTGAGTGATCATGCCAAGCTTTGTGTACGAAGTGTGTGTCTGTTGATACAGAGAATACGTTTGTACCAAGTTCTTGTAATTTTTCGTATTGGCTTTGAACGTCTTGTAACTCAGTTGGACATACGAATGAGAAGTCAGCTGGGTAGAATACAACAACGCTCCAGTTACCTTTTAAGTCTTCTTGTGTTACTTCAACGAATTCGTCTTTTTTTGCATCGTATGCTTGTGCTGTGAAATCTTCAATTTGTTTACCGATTAATGACATGTTAATTGGCCTCCTAATATATGTGCTTATTATTATTAGATTAGAACTACCACAAAGTCTTCTTTGTTATAATTCCTTTTTAATAATAATTCTAATCTTGAGTATTATTATGGCATGGAAAGATAAAAACGTCAATTATTAAACATCAATAAATTGAACGTGTCTTTTATCATGCAATGTTGCTGTACTGGAATGATGTACAGTAGTAAACAACATGGACATATGCCATATGTTTATCATAGCATTGATTGTTGTGAATTCTCAATTAAAGACACCTTTATTGAAAATGTCGATGGCGACTTCTTCCTAAACTAAGTTAAAAAGACTTTTCAAGGATGACTCGAAAAGCCTTTTAATATGGATTAGTTAAATGTGACAGTGACGCGTCCTACGTTTGCATAGTCAACGGTATACGTGCCTTTTTCTGCTTTGATAGGTGGGATAAATGTACCAGATGAAATGACATCGCCTTTTTTGAGTGCTTTGCCATGGCTTGCTAATTTTTGACTTAACCATTGGACCGCTTTCGCAGGATTGCCGAGTACTTCAGATGCTACACCTGTTTTGATTTCTTCGTCGTTATACTTTAAAGACATTGTCACTTGACCTAGCTGCTCGTAATCGAGTTGTGCGACTGGTTCGCCAACAACGACAAGACCTGTAGCTGTGTTGTCTGCTAGTAAATCGCCTAATGTAAAGTTAGGGAACCAGTCTTGGTAGCGTGCATCTGGTACTTCAATAGCAGGTGCGAGTTGTGAATGGTTAAGTACGTCTTCAACGCTTGGTTCTGCCGGTAAATCTTCTGTGATTATAAAAACTAATTCAGGTTCGATGAGCGGTGCGAATAGCTTATCTAATGATACGGTTGCACCGTCTTGCTTAAGTACGGTTTGTAGTAATGTGCCATAAGCCGGCTCATGGGTATTGGCGTAAGCTTGTGTTTCAGCACTTGTCATACTCACTTTATAGCCTGCGATCTCTGTTTGATTGTGTGATTTCAATTTATCGATTAAAGCATCTTGCGTTTGATAACCTAGTACTTCATCTACTGCTGCTTCAGGGTTTAAGAAAGGAATCGGTTGTTGTGACGCGTATGCTTGGAATACTTGTTCTGCTAATTGATGTGCTTGTTGTGACATAAAGACACTCCTTTTTATCAGAAAATTTATATTATTATGATAAAGGTTTGTGGGCAAAGATGCAAGTAAGCAAGGGACATGCGTTTCAAACGCTAATTTGCTAACATGAGAAAAAAGCATAGAGGAGTGTCACGTATGTCAGACTACGTTTATGATTTAGCGAAGAAACATCATTCGGTTAGAAAATTTAAAGCGGAACCGTTAGCACGTGAAACAGTTGAAAAGTTGATTGAAGCAGGGCAAATGGCATCAACATCTAGTTATTTGCAAACGACGTCAGTGATTGGCGTAGAAGATGTAGAGAAAAAATTAGCGCTGAAAGAAGTTTCAGGACAGCCTTATGTGGTGGACAACGGTTATTTACTTGTATTCGTGATCGATTACAATCGCCACAGTATTGTCAATGAACATCAGTCACGTGATATGACAACGAGTTTTGAATCGGCAGAAGGTTTACTTGTTGGAACGGTGGATGCGTCATTGATGGCACAAAATATTGCTTTGACTGCTGAAGATATGGGATATGGCATAGTTTACTTAGGTTCATTGCGTAATGAAGTTGCACGTGTACGACAAATTTTAGACTTACCTGAGTATACGTTCCCGCTCTTTGGCATGGCGATAGGTGTACCAGCAGATGATGAGAACGGCGCACCGAAACCACGCTTGCCGCTGGAGCATGTTTTTCATATTGATACGTATGACAAAGATAGAGAGACGCAACGTCAACAATTGGATGCGTACGATCAAACAGTATCTGAATATTATAAAGAAAGAACACAAGGTAAACGAACAGAGACATGGTCAGAACAAGTTGCAAACTTTATGAGTAGCAAACAGCGTTTAGAGATGAATGACTGGCTCCAAAGTTCAGGATTTAATAAAAAATAGTAAAAAAACGCCGTATATTCGGATAGCATGACGCTAACTGATTATACGGCGTTTCGTTTGTATTAATTTGTTGCGGTTAATTCATCGTATTGATTGTCGTTGAATATATCTTCATCTAATTGTTTTGTAAGTTTGGCTGTACCAGTTCCTGCTAGCATTGAGTCATTGACATTTAATGCTGTACGTCCCATGTCGATTAGCGGTTCAACTGAGATAAGCACACCGGCAAGACCGACTGGTAAGTTCAACGCTGAAAGGACAAGGATAGAGGCGAATGTTGCGCCACCGCCGACACCTGCTACACCAAATGAACTGATGATGACAACGAGCACGAGTGTTGCAATGAATTGAAGGTCGACTTCAACACCTGCAACAGGTGCGACCATGATTGCAAGCATGGCAGGGTAAATACCGGCACATCCGTTTTGTCCTATAGACAGACCAAATGAACCTGAGAAGTTTGCAATTGCTTGTGGCACACCTAAGCGGTTCGTTTGCGTTTGAATGTTTAATGGTAACGCACCTGCGCTTGAGCGAGATGTGAAAGCAAATAACATCACTTCTGTTGTCTTTTTCATATATTGGATTGGGTTGACACCAAGAACGGCTAAAATAATCATGTGAATAATATACATTGTGATCAATGCCGCGTATGACGCGATAACAAATTTACCGAGTGTCCAAATCGCTGCAAAGTCACTTGTTGCTAATGTATTTAACATGATGGCTAAAATACCGTATGGCGTTAAGCGCAATACGAATGTAACAATTGCCATAACAAGTGCGTACACTGCATCGATACCACGTTTTAAAACATGACCATTTTCAGGTTGCTTACGTGCGACACGCAAGTATGCAAAACCGATAAATGCCGCGAAAATAACGACGGCAATTGTTGACGTTGAACGTGCACCTGTGAAGTCTAAGAAAGGATTCGCAGGAAGCAGTTCTAAAATTTGTGCTGGTAACGTCGTAGCTGTTAAATCTTTCGCTGTTTGTGCGATTTCTGAGCTACGTGCATTTTCTGCTTGTCCTAAATCAATGCTTGATGCGTCAAGGCCAAATAGCATCGCATAAGCAATACCAACGATAGCAGCAATTGCTACTGTACCGATTAAGAACATAAAAATATAAGAACCCATTTTGGCAAACTTTTCACCGATATCGATTTTAGTGAATGCCGCAATGATAGAAATAAAAACGAGTGGAATCACAATCATTTGAAGTAAGGAAATATATCCGTTACCAATGATGCCAATCCATTCCGTTGTTTGCGTTGTTATCTTGCTCTCTGCACCGTAAATAAGTTGAACAATGACACCTAGTAGAATCCCTAGACCGAGTGCGATAAATACGCGTTTAGGGAATTTGACATGTTTTTTCGCCATAATCCACAAGCCAGCAAGTACAGCGATGAAAATAATTAAGTTAAGTATGATTAAAAATGTAGACATATAGACGCTTCCTTTTTAATTCCGATTTGTATTATAAGAATAAGCGGAAGTACTTATAAAATCAAGCCCTATACATTATTTTTTTATTTAATTGGTGAAAATGGCAATAATTGTTTCTTTGCATTTGAATTGCCGTCTATCAATTGTGCCATAAGCTGTCCAACGATAGGTGACAATAAAATACCATTACGGTAATGTCCTGTTGAAACATAAAGGTTAGGACGTATCGCACCCATAATTGGGATACCGTCTGGTGTGATAGGGCGTATGCCCGTCCACGTTTTAATGACACGGTGTTGACGTAGCGCCGGTATCATATGTAGGCTTTCCTGATCCAACCAACGAATATTTGTCGGGTTATTATGCGTACTCCAATTATCGAGTTCAGATGTTGCACCAATAAGGAAGCGATTTGGCTTTTTAGGAACAATATAACAGCCATTCATATTGAAAATGGTCTCCTTCAAACCTGTGTAGTCAGATTCAATAAGTTTGACATCGCCTTTAACCGGTTGTGTAGGAAGTTCGATATCTAATTGTTTGAGCAACGTGCCACTCCATGCGCCTGCCGCAATAATGAGTTGATCTGCATAAAAGACACCACGAGACGTAGCGATATGATAATGGTCATCCGTTTGTGTAATATGCATGACCTCAGTGTGCAAATGCAAGTCGATATGTGGTCGTTTTGCGACGGATTGCAACAAAGCTTGCGTATATAGGTTAGCGTTGATTTGTCCATCGTCATGAATTTTAAAAGCAGCACATGTTTCAGTATCGCAATTCGGGAAACGCTGACGCAATTGTGCAGGTGTTAGTTGATATATCGCATGATCTTGTGACGACAGAAAAGCAAATTGTTTCTCGACATCTGGCATATGTGCGGCACACGTAGCAACTTTGATGAGACCATATGTTTGTAATTCAATATCCATGTGTGTTTCTTTGCGAAGTTGCTCGGCCGTTTCGGGCATCATAGCACGGCTTGCCATTGCTAGACGATAGAGCGGAGTGTCTTCAAAAAACTCATTTTGTGCGCCTAACATTCCGCCCGCAGCGTATGAGGCGTTCATTCGTGGCGTAGACCGGTCGATAATGTGTATGTGTCGCCCTTTATGATTGAGTTGACGTGCAATAGACAATCCCATCACACCCGCACCGATAATAACAGTTTGTAACATAAAAAAACCTCCTGCATGTTAGGGTGCAGGAAGTTGACATGTATGATTGAAATTGAGTCATGCATAATGCGTGCTTCAATATGTTCAGTAACAAGTAGAACACGGCACAAACACACGATGACACATGTAATAACATGTTGTCGCTTCCCTTCGATGGTATTAACCATATCAGGTTCAAAGAGTTAAGAGTCTATCTTTCTCAGCTCACTTCGAGCACCCCTAGCATGATATTGAATTTTTAGCGTATCTTGCTATATAAATACATTATTTAACCGCCAAATAAGCGTTGGAAAAAGCCTTTTTTCTCGTTGTTTTCAATTGTATGTGCCAAAGCTTTTTGTTCTTCAATTTGCGATTCGATATGTTTTTGTGTAGTACCAAGTTGTTCTGTTTGCTTCTTCTGAGCTTCTGTTAAGGCATCCATAGACGCACTGTTCGCTTTGAGTTGTGCTTCTAACTTGTTATGTAACTCAGTTAAAGCTTCTTGTTGTTTGTGCACTTGTGTGACCATTTGACCAAGCATTTGACGTTCTTCACGCATTTGATTGATTTCGTTGTGTAACTCATTGAATAAGTTAGAAAGCTGCTGATCAGCTGGTAACTGTTGTGCATCGTCTTTAACGATGACTTGTAAGAAGTCTTTTTCTTTTTCGAGTTCTTCAAATGCGAGCTCATAACTATTCGTTTGACCGACACGCTCGGCAATCTCTTGGAATAATTCAATATCTTCTTCTTTAAAATCAGTCGCTTCACGTCCACGATATTCCGTTTTACCTAAATGATAACCACGTTCTTCAAGGTGCTGAACGATTTTGCGAACTTGTTTTTCGCTTAAGCCAGATTTTTGGGCAAATTCTTTTGTTAGCATATAACCGGATCCTTTCTCCTACAATTTAGACGACTGTCAGTGTTCGTTCAGTGACCCGTCAGTCTTACCTCTCCCTAATTGTAGCGAGTTTATTGCTTGATTTCAAGAGCTTATGCGCTTGGGTCTTTACGCAAATCCATCTTAACGAGTAATGGATAAATGATTTTTCGTGGTAGACGGTTGGCAAAGACATACTTCAGAATATAGCACGACTTAATACTTGTACCATAAATGTCTTTCGTCAAAGGGATATTTGCTTTGATATAAAGATCAAGTGGCACCGGCTTACCATTGCGATCAAGAGATGGTTGTATATAAGGGATTTTCGTTTGCTTTTCAAACCCGTGTTGTGTGAGAAAACGTCTGCGAAATGCGATGTCGTCTGCGGTTTTAGAATCAACGTCAGGCGATTCAAATGTTGACTCAAACATAAAGAAGTTTACATCTTTACCGTGTAGTTGGTTAGACAGCACGTTAATTTGTGCTTCGGTTTGTTTCAGTGTTTCTTCAAGATACGTTTCGTGATTGTCACCGTGTTCTGCAAGTAAATAAATGATAAAGCCAGCATTTGTCGTCGCTTCATAGTGTGCCGTTGCAAAACTGACCACACGTTCTTCTTCAATACCTACTAAAAATACGTAATCATTTTGTGTTTTTTCTGTTTTAAGTGATTGAACAAAAACGGATTCATCTTCAGTGACAAGGGCGTCTAACTTACCTGTGTAGAAGTCGAGTGCTGGTTCGTACCATGGATCTTGTGTTGATTTAATTTGAATAAATTTCATAGCCTATCACCTCTTTGTAGTGGCTCTAGTATAGCATAATCATTTTGTATGAAATATAAGTATGACAGCATGTTGCATATAAAAAGCACCTGAGCATTATGATATATTGCCCAAGTGCTTGTATTGTGTTGCCTGTAATTATTCGATGTCACCTTTGTGTTCAGACGGATGATGTTTAAAGTCTTGTGTTTCGTAGGCGCTGTTTGAATGCGCAACTTCGCCTTGTGCGTGTGGGATGTGATCTACAATAATGGCAATTTCCCCGTCAATGACAGCTTGTTTTAATTGTTCTTTGTCGTTGTCTGTAAGATTGTAACGTGTAAACGCAGCTTCTTCAGGGTCTTCTCCGATAAAAAAGCGCATAAACTTGTCACTAATCGTACCAGCAGTCGGTTTTTGCTTTACCTCTGAGTCATTAAAACGGTCTGTTTTGAGTCGGTCCTTGCTGATAATCGTAATTTCGTGCTCTTTATAACCATCACGTAATAATGCATCAACAGCTTGAATTGTTTCTTCTTCACCTTTTACTAATTTAAAATGAGTCATTTTGGACGCCCCCGTTCATCATTATTTAGTTTTTCAAATACCCTTTAAAATAAAAGTTAAACGCATACATTTTTATTATGCGATTATATGGTAACTTTTGTAAAGGGTTGCATGATTTCTAAAAATCAACGTTTTGCACCCTAGTATTGCTAAAAAACGTTAAATTTGCTATTATCAGTTAATAATTTATATAGACTCATATAATCTGAAGAATATGGCTTTAGAAGTTTCTACCATGTCGCCTTAAACGATATGACTATGAGTAATGACTACATCTGTAACACACGGCGTTTGTTTCGTTTTTTCATTGCGTAGTGTGCATCTTAAACAACCGCAATGGAAAAGGACGTTTTAACGCGCATGTCTGCGTTATTTTACAATTGTATGATGATTACTCAAACACCTGAAACAATATTCTTTAGTTTTGGGGTTTTTTAATATCTTGAGTTATCAAGGAGGAATAGTTTTGGACGCGTTAAAGAGAAAAGTCATGGAAGACGGTGTGGTCATTGACGAACGCATTCTTAAAGTGGATGGGTTTTTAAATCATCAAATTGATGCAGGATTGATGTACGAGATTGGGGAAGTCTTTCATTCGCAATTTCAAGACCAAGGCATTACAAAAATTTTAACGATAGAAGCATCTGGTATTGCACCAGCGATTATGGTGGCACACCGTTTTAATGTGCCATGTTTATTTGCGAAAAAAGCAAAGCCAAGCACATTAAATCAAGGTTATTATCAAACAGATGTACATTCATTTACGAAAAACAAAACAAATTCGGTCATTGTTTCTAATGAATTCCTATCAGATCAAGATACCGTCTTAATTATTGATGATTTCTTAGCAAATGGCGAAGCGGCACTCGGTTTACATCGCTTAGCACAACAAGCAGGGGCTAAAACAGCAGGTGTCGGCATATTAGTCGAGAAAAGCTTCCAACCGGGGCGTGCACGTCTAGAAGAAGCAGGACTTGTCGTTTCTTCACTTTGCCAAGTAGCCTCACTCAAAGGGAACAAGGTCACGTTGTTAGGAGATGACCAATAATGAGAAGGTTTTTGCTGAGTTTACAACACTTACTCGCTATGTATGCAGGGGCGATACTCGTGCCAATTATCGTAGCGACGAGCCTAGACTTTTCTGCGGAACAAACGGCGTACCTTGTAACAGTAGATATTTTTATGTGTGGGGTTGCGACATTCCTACAAGTATATAGAGGGATAGGTATCGGTCTGCCGGTCGTCTTAGGATGCACATTTACCGCAGTTGCACCGATGATTTTGATCGGTCAAACGAAAGGGATTGACGTTTTATATGGCTCGTTATTTTTATCGGGACTATTAGTCATCGTTATCGCACCGTTTTTTGCATCTCTCGTTAAACTCTTCCCACCTGTCGTAACGGGAAGTGTCGTAACGATTATCGGTATTACATTAATGCCCGTTGCGATGAACTATTTGGCAGGGGGACAAGGTGCCAAAGATTACGGTGATCCGAAACATATTGTGTTAGGTGCTGTGACACTTGTTATTATTTTAATTTTACAGCGTTTTGCACGTGGATTTTTAAAATCTATCGCCATTTTGTTAGGACTTGTGATTGGAACTATTCTTGCAAGTTTCTTCGGCGTAGTAGACACAGGACAAGTAAGCTCAGCACATTGGTTTGAACTACCAAGACCTTTCCGTTTTACAGGCTTTGGCTTTGATGTAGGCGCGACGATTGTATTCTTCATCGTTGCACTGGTCAGCTTAATCGAGTCAACAGGTGTGTATCACGCATTGAGCGAAATTACTGGCAAGACATTAACGCGTAAAGACTTCCGAAAAGGTTATATGGCAGAAGGGATTGCGATTACGTTAGGATCAATTTTTAACGCGTTCCCTTACACAGCGTATTCTCAAAACGTTGGGCTTGTGTCATTGTCAGGTGCCAAAAAGAATGATGTCATCTACGGGATGGTCATTTTGTTAATTATTTGTGGTTGTATTCCAAAACTCGGCGCGCTTGCAAATATTATTCCTTTATCCGTATTAGGTGGCGCAATGCTGGCAATGTTCGGCATGGTCATGGCATATGGGATGCGCATCTTAAATGATATTAACTTTAAAAACCAAAATAACTTATTAATTATTGCAATTTCTGTCGGCTTAGGTGCCGGTATTACTGCAGTACCAGAAGCGTTTCAAGCGCTTGGTGATCAATTCGCATGGTTAACACAAAACGGTATTGTACTCGGTACGTTATCAGCAATTGTATTAAATTTATTTTTTAATGGTCTAAACTATCAACAAAATCAAGAAAATGTGAAATAATGTAACTAACAATTTGAATGGAGGCTGTACAAAAATGTGGGAAAACAAGTTTGTAAAAGAAGCACTAACATTTGATGATGTTTTATTAATTCCAGCAGAATCGAATGTATTGCCAAAAGAAGTGGATTTGAGTGTAACACTATCAGACAAGATCAAGTTGAATATTCCGATTGTATCAGCAGGTATGGACACAGTTACTGAGTCAAAAATGGCAATCGCAATGGCACGTCAAGGTGGTTTAGGTGTCATTCATAAGAATATGAGCATTGAAGATCAAGCAGATGAAGTACAAAAAGTAAAACGCTCAGAGAACGGGGTTATTACAGACCCATTTTATTTAACACCAGATGAAAGTGTATACGAAGCAGAAGCATTGATGGGTAAATACCGCATTTCAGGTGTGCCAATCGTAGAAAGCAAAGATTCACGTAAACTTGTCGGAATTCTTACAAATCGTGACTTAAGATTTATTGAAGACTTTTCAATTAAAATTTCAGACGTTATGACGAAAGAAGACTTGGTTACAGCTCCAGTAGGTACAACATTGGAAGAAGCAGAAAACATTCTTCAATCACACCGCATTGAAAAATTACCATTAGTTGAAAATGGCGTATTAGAAGGTCTTATTACGATTAAAGATATTGAAAAAGTGCATGAATATCCTTACTCAGCAAAAGACGAACACGGTCGTTTACTTGTTGCAGCAGCAATTGGTATTGCGAAAGATACGTCAATCCGTGCACAAAAACTTGTTGAAGCAGGTGTAGATGCACTTGTTATCGATACAGCACACGGTCACTCACAAGGTGTTATCGATCAAGTAAGACATATTAAAGAAACATATCCAGAAATTACAGTTATTGCAGGTAACGTTGCGACAGCTTCAGGTACAAAAGCATTGTTTGAAGCGGGTGCAGATGTTGTCAAAGTAGGTATTGGACCAGGTTCAATTTGTACAACACGTGTCGTTGCAGGTGTAGGTGTACCACAAATTACCGCAATTTATGACTGTGCGACAGAAGCACGCAAACACGGCAAAGCGATTATTGCTGACGGTGGTATTAAGTTCTCAGGTGACATCGTTAAAGCATTAGCTGCTGGTGGACATGCTGTTATGTTAGGTAGCTTATTAGCAGGTACAAAAGAAAGCCCAGGACAAGTTGAAATGTTCCAAGGCCGTCAATATAAAGTGTACCGTGGTATGGGCTCATTAGGTGCAATGGCAAGCGGTTCTAATGACCGTTATTTCCAAGAAGATAAAACACCTAAGAAATACGTGCCAGAAGGTGTTGAAGGTCGTATTGACTATAAAGGACCATTACAAGACACAATTTATCAATTAATCGGTGGCGTGAAGAGTGGTATGGGCTACACAGGTTCTCACAACTTACAACAACTACGTGATGAAGCACAATTTACGAAGATGAGTGCAGCCGGCTTAGCAGAAAGTCACCCACACGATGTTCAAATTACGAAAGAATCACCTAACTACTCATTCTAAGGTTAAAGGAGTACAACAGTATGGAAATGGCAAAAGAACAAGAACTGATTCTTGTCCTAGATTTCGGAAGTCAATACAATCAACTGATTACACGTCGTATTCGTGAAATGGGCGTTTATAGTGAATTGCATGATCATGAGATTTCGTTAGATGAAATTAAAAAGATGAACCCGAAAGGTATCATTTTATCTGGTGGACCGAACTCGGTATACGAAGAAGATGCGTTCACAATTGATCCAGCAATTTATGATTTAGGTGTACCGGTACTAGGTATTTGTTACGGAATGCAATTAACAACAAAACTTTTAGGCGGTAAAGTTGAGCGTGCAAATGAACGTGAATACGGTAAAGCGATTATTAAAGCGAAGTCGGACGAATTATTCCACGGTTTACCAGAAGAACAAACTGTATGGATGAGTCATTCAGATAAAGTAATCGAAATTCCAGAAGGCTTTGAAGTGATTGCGGATAGCCCAAGCACGCAATATGCGGCCATTGAAGATAAAAAGCGTCGTATTTATGGCGTACAATTCCACCCAGAAGTACGTCATACAGAATACGGAAATGATTTATTAGAAAACTTTGTCCGTCGCGTATGTCAATGTACAGGTCAATGGACAATGGAAAACTTCATCGACATCGAAGTTCAAAAAATCCGTGAAAAAGTAGGCGATCGCAAAGTATTATGTGCGATGAGTGGCGGTGTAGACTCATCAGTCGTTGCCGTATTGTTACACAGAGCAATTGGTGATCAACTGACATGTATTTTCGTAGATCATGGCTTATTACGTAAAGGTGAAGGCGACATGGTAATGGAACAATTTGGAGAAGGCTTTAACATGAACATCATTCGTGTTAATGCGAAAGACCGTTTCATGTCAAAACTTCAAGGCGTTTCAGACCCAGAGAAAAAACGTAAAATCATCGGTAACGAATTCGTATATGTATTCGATGATGAAGCATCTAAGTTGAAAGGTGTCGACTTCCTTGCACAAGGTACGCTTTATACAGACGTTATCGAATCAGGTACAAAAACAGCACAAACAATCAAATCACACCATAACGTAGGTGGTTTACCAGAAGACATGGAATTTGAACTGATTGAACCAATCAACACGCTGTTCAAAGATGAAGTGCGTGCCCTTGGTATCGAATTGGGTATTCCAGAACACCTCGTTTGGCGTCAACCATTCCCAGGTCCGGGTCTTGGTATCCGTGTCCTTGGCGAAATTACGGAAGACAAGTTAGAAATCGTCCGTGAATCAGATGCGATTTTACGAGAAGTCATTCGTGAAGAAGGCTTAGAACGTGAAATCTGGCAATATTTCACAGTATTACCAGACATTCGCTCAGTAGGGGTTATGGGTGACTACCGCACATATGACTACACAGTCGGCGTCCGTGCGGTAACATCTATTGACGGTATGACAAGTGACTTTGCACGTATCGATTGGGAAGTCTTACAAAAAATCTCAACACGTATCGTGAACGAAGTCGATCACGTCAACCGCGTTGTCTATGACATTACATCTAAGCCACCAAGCACAATTGAGTGGGAATAAGGATATAACATAAATAAGAGGCTAGAAATACCGTTGTTTTGCGGTTTCTAGCCTTTTTAAGTTATATAAACGACAAGAGTGTTATAGGTAATAATAAGTATACGATGTAATCTTGTTGTTTGTTTATGGCGTTTTGATTATACTGGAAAAATAGAGACTCTAGTTTATAAAAATCGCTATATTAGCATATTATCTAAAAGCAATGAACTCATGCGTTATGATAAATAAAGTAGTTGAAGGGGATTAAGATATATCTATAAACCTCTAGAAAACCTCTAGAAAATTTAGCTGTAAAACACTGTAGATATAAAGCATTTAGGGAATGACTGTCAGAAAACCTCTAGAAAACCTCTAGAAAACCTCTAGAACTAGAGAAGAAAGGATTGAAGGATAATGACATTAAAATTTTTGGAAGAAGGAACAACAGTTGAGTATAAAAAGGCAAAGGGTCAGTTTCCAAAGACTTTTTGGGATACCTATTCTTCTTTTTCCAATACTGAAGGTGGGTATATTTATCTAGGTGTTAGTGAAAGCGATTATGGATATGAAGTGACTGGTTTGGTTGATGCACAAAAATTTATTCAAATTATTGTTGATACAGCTAATGATAAGCAGTTTACTAATTTCAATAATATAAAAGTCAGTAATATAGAAAAATTAGAATATAAAGGCTTAGAATTCTTAAGAGTACGCGTACCTGAAGCAAAGAGTGAATACAAACCAGTACATGTTAGAGGTAATATAAATAATAGTTTTATAAGAAGAAATGATAGTGATCATAAAATGAGCAATGAAGAAATGAGACGTTATCTAAGGGATGCTAACCCAAATAGTGATAGTGAATTATTATCTAATTTTACAATTGAGGATTTAGATTTGGATACTATTAAAAAGTATAAGTCTTTAATTCATGAAAGAAATTCAGAGATGGACGTTTTATCTATGGATCACTGGGAGTTTCTAAAGCAATTTGGAGCTGTAGGAAGGGATAGGGAAAAGAATGAATATAAGCTGAAAAAAGGGGCATTGTTATTTTTTGGTAAAGAAAATGCTATTTTAGATGTTTATCCTAAATTCCATTTAGACTATCGTAATAAAACGCATTATTCTGAAGATAAAAGATGGCTTGATCGAGTGAGTTCGGGTGAAATGGGGAGTGAAGAAATAAATTTATTTAATTTTTATAATACGGTTTTAAATAGATTGACGAATACAGTAATGGAAGAATTTGTATTAGATGATGAAACAAAAGTTCGTCAGGATGTTAAAAGTGATGTTGAAGTTGCTTTGCGAGAAGCACTGGCAAATTTACTGATACATGCTGATTATGAGGACAACTCATCTATCATTGTAGAAGCCTATAAAAATAATTATGTATTTAACAATCCGGGAGAAATGTTAGTCACAAAAGAAGAATTTGCAAGAGGAGGAGAATCTAAAACTAGAAATGCAACTATTTTTACATTATTTAGAAAAGCTGGTTATAGTGAGCGAGCTGGTTCAGGGGGCATGAAAATATTCAATGTAGCCAAAAGGAATAAGTTCCGTATGCCGGAGATTCAGAGTAGCGAAGGAAAAACAAAACTAAAAATATGGAAAATTGACTTAGTTGATAGCTACAATGATTTGACAGAACCGGAAAAGAATATTCTAAGATATATTATTAAAGAAAATAGAAATGTTAAAATGAAAGAAATACAAAATTTGGAAGGCTTCACTGAATATATCGCTAAAACAAACATCAATAAACTTATTCAAAGAGATATTGTTATGAAATTTGGTGAGAGTCGTTCTACCACTTATGGTTTGAAACCTAATAGCAGTGAAATGATTGCTAATATAGAGCACAGTATGAGAAATATACAAGAATACATTGTAAATAAAAGCCGATAAATCCTTAATCTGAATAGTATATAAAGAATTTAGGTTGTTTTGATATAAAAGGAAGGGGCTGGGACATAGACACCCAATCCCCTTTTTCAGAGAAAGCTTGAACATATCTAGTTTTCCTTAATGACAAGATTACTACGTTTCAGTACCCAAATGCCGCAAATCAATGAGAGAGTTGTTAATCCAACAGCTAATAACAAATAGAAATGGTCTTGTATACCAAACAATGTGTTACGCATGGCTGTCACTTGATAAGTTAACGGATTAATAGATGCGACGATATTAATGTATTGTGGTACGTTTTCAGCGAGATAAAAAGTAGGTGCTGAGAACCCCAAAGGTAACATCATCATCGCAATAATTGTATCTCTTTTTTGATAATCATTGATAAAAACAGTAATCATAATGCCGATAGATGTCCAAAAAAGTAACGAAATGATGCCGATTAAAATGACAATGACAAACTGTATAAACGATATGTTTAAATCAAATGGTAGTGTGAGTACGTAAAGTAATAGTGATTGGACGGTAAAACCAATGACAGGGTATGTTGACATGCCGATGATATAGTAAAATGGCTTAATGCCACTTAAGAATTTGAGTGACAACAAGCCCCATCTTTTATCTATCGTTGTTCGATATATCGTTTGTGTCATTTGGCTTACAATTAATAACCCCATTACACCAATCAATGCGTAGGACTGGTATTGGATGTCCATATTAAAGTATGTGATAGTACCTAAAGCACCTCCGAGCCCCATGACTAAAAATAGAAAATAAATCGTCGGTTGGACGACTTGTGTGATTAAGATATTTTTGTTGCGCCAAAAAGCTTTAAATTCTATGTGCATTAAAATGCCTAAACTACTAATGCCTAAGTTGCTTTTCTTTCTGAATTCTTGGACTAACATATACCCATCCCCTTATTGTTTGATAGATAAATAAGAATCACGTAAACTCTTTTTTTCTTCGCTGAAACTTTTAATTTTTCCCAATGTTGCACATGCTTGAATAACATCTGATACGTTCTGGGTATGGTTGATATTGAATCTAATCGTATGGTCATCTATAACGTCATATTGGTTCACATGTTGTGCCATAACTGTATGAACAGTAGTTGTATTAAGTGGCTCTGCATAGACAATCGTATAGTTGATGGTTTTGTTGTTATTTTCAATGAAATCTGCCATATTACCGTAATATTTGAGTGCTCCGTGATCGATATACAACACTTTATTGCAATATTTCTCTAATAAATTGAGATCGTGTGACGATACGATTGCAGCAGCATCACGTTCTTTAACAGCATCACTTAAATAACTGAGAAAGCTTTCTGCAGATTCCGTATCTAAACCAGTCGTTGGTTCATCTAAAAGATAAAAAGCAGGGTTATGTGCAATGGATCGTGCAATTTGTACCCGTTGTTGCTGACCACCAGATAATTGATCTACCGTCAAATGATGTTTGTCTTCTAAATTTACAATTTTTAATGCTTCGGTCGCCAAATGAGTGGCTTCTTTATTTTTATATCCAGCTAACAATGTGCCCAATACGACATTATCTAAAACTGTTAAGTACCAATCGACGACTTGTTGTTGCGGACTAAAACCTAAAAAGCTGTATGGGTGTTTCGACGGCAAGTAGGTGTCGTTAATTGTGACTGTACCAGATTGATACGATTGTACCCCTGAAATCGTATTAATCAATGTCGATTTGCCGGAACCGTTAGAACCGACTAAGGCAACGAAGTCTCCGCTATCAATATCGAATGTTATATCACGAATCCCTTTTTGATTGTCATACAGTTGTGTCACATGTTGAATTGAAAGTAGTGTTGATGTGTTCATATGTATCTATCCCCTTTGTATGAAATTGTATTCCCACCCAGTAACACTAGTGTCGCATAAATTTTTAAAAAATTGAATAATTTAAAAGAATTTTCTGTAAATTAACAGTGAACTAAAAACTCTAATCTAACAATACACGCTCAAAGATAATGCAAAGGAACACCCATGGATTCTGAACCGTGATAAAAAACTGCTATATAAATATGAGAATGACAGCATGTGTCTGAATGGAATTGATTTGATAGAAAACGAGGTGCGGTAAGTAACAGTGAGAACATGCCACAGATATAGCACTTTTATTATTTTAATATAGTATTTCTGGTTAAATGAGCGTATGAATAAAAGGTCGTGACTTGTTTATTTTAGATATCTATACGAGTTGCTCTACAAGGTAGCTATCTAAAACCAAATAATTTAGGTTAACCTAACAAATAAGTTGATTAAAATTAAAAACAAGGCTATACTACATGATAAAGAGAGAAAGGAGTCATGCCATGCATAAATTTAACTACATAAAAGTGCCGTTAATTATGACGGGTCTATATTTTGTTTCTCCAATATCCAGTGCACAGGCGAGTGAGGTTGAAGAAACGCCAACACCCAATGTAACGGCTACGACACAAGAAGTAACGCAAGAACAGCAAGTGGCAGGCGATGATAATGTTACTGACCATTCATTAACGACACAACCATTAAATGCACCTGCTGAACAAAACAATTCAAGTGAGGTACAAGGCAATACATATAGTGCAACAGAGACGTTTGACGAAGATTTAGAAGATGTTGCATCGGATATGGATGTTGATGAAGCATCAGACGAACCATTTGTTTATGACACGTCTAAAGACCCGAATTATGACGCAGAAGGAAATTTAATAGATACACGTAAGAAGTTAACGGGTAGTGATATGAAAGCTGAGACGGCTTTCGTTCATACGGATAATGCGAATTATACGGGTGAGATTGAAAGTCTAAAAGGTGGTGATGGATCGGGTGCTGTTATCGGAAAAAATCTAATTTTAACAGCCGGTCATGTTTTGTATAACAATAATTATCCGAGAGATTACATGACAGGTGGCTATGTCATACCTGGAAAAGATGGGGAGAACGAACCGTATGGTAGATTTAAAATTAAGGCGATGTATGTACCTGACAAGTATCAAGAAACGCCTTGGAGACGGTATGACATGGGTATTATTGAAGTTGAACCGAATGAGAAAGGACAGTCTATTGGCGACTTAATTCAACCGTATAATATTAAGCCTTTTGATCGCAGTATGATTGGTAAAAAAGTGTATAGTCAAGGATATCCGATAGAGAAGAATCGTTTAACAAAGAACCAGTGGCAAGCGGACGGGACAATTATTCAAGTTCAAGAGCAAGGGACAATTGAATATTCCATGCTGAATTCTGAAGGACAGTCTGGCGGACCTGTTTTGTTAGATAACAGTCGTGATATTGTCGCAATTCATACGTATGGAACAAGAGGTAATGATTACGGCACATTAGGTACGCCAATCACACCAGAGTTATACGATTGGATTAATGGCTTTATAGAGAAAGAGGCGCCAAGAATGCCGGTGGAAGACGTTGCGTCAATTGAACAAGGCGATGCACCGGCTAAAGAAGACGTTGCGTCAGTTGAACAAGGCGATGTACCGGCTAAAGAAGATGTTGCATCAGTTGAAGAACCTGCTGAACCTGTTCAAGTGAAAGAGGAGCAACAAAGTTCTGATGATGTGACGCAAAATACGCCTGCCTCTATGCATACGACTGAGAAAGAAAGTGAACAACCAGTGACTGTGCCGGTTTCAGCATCAGGGTCATCGGATGTGGGTGTGAAGTCTATAACTAATGCAATGGCGAAGGTTGAAAAGACTACTGTCACACCAGTAACATACCATCCTAATCATTCTGATGATGACTCAACTGTGCGTACGCAGACAACTCATAAGGCACATTTGACAGATATGCGTCCTGGGAAGTCTAGCGGGACGTCATCGACAAATAATGTAACGAAACGTCAACTGCCTTATACTGGAGAGTCAGAAACACATACAGCACCAGTCATGGGGTTTGTATTGGCATTTTTAGGCGCTATCGCCATACGGTTTAGAAAGCAATTTAAAAATATGAAATAATAATAAAAGGCTAGAACATATCACTTTTAACGGGTATGTTTTAGCCTTTTTTGTTTGAAAAGAAAGTTCGTATTTTATCTATGTATTGTTATTTGTGTCTCGATCAAACTGTGGTATTCTTATAACAATAAATTTGTGATGAGATAAACTTTTTATAGTTTTGAAAGGAACGCATATGAATCGTACAGTCAGAGAGATACCTAAGATAGAGTTACATTGTCACTTAGATGGATCAGTCAGTCCGGAATATTTAGCGACACAAGCTGAAGAACAAAATATAGCTCTTGATATGGAGAAAACGTCAGTCGATGATGATTGCCAAAGCTTAGTCGAGTATTTAGGGTGTTTTGACGAAATACTCAAGGTTATGCAAACAGAGAAGAGTTTGATTGATAGTGTTGTTGATGTCGCTGCTCAAGCCCATCGTGACGGGATTAAATATATTGAATTGCGCTTTGCACCTAAGTTTCATTTGGACAAAGGATTATCGTTATTAGATGTCATTAGTGCGACTGTGCAAGGTGCGATGAAAGCAGAAGCGCAGTATTCAGTTGTCGTACGTTTATTAGTATGTGGTATGAAACATCATAGTAACGCTGAGAATATTGAAGTGTTTCGCTATTTACATGAACAGCCGTCATTACAAAAATATGTTGTCGGTGTCGATTTGGCAGGTGGAGAAGAAGATGATGCGATGTATGAATTTGCGGAGTGTATTGCCTATGCGAAAGCACACAAGTTGAATATTACGTTACATGCAGGCGAATGTGGTTGCAACAAAAATGTTTATGACGCCATTAAACTAGGTGCAAAGCGTATCGGACATGGTGTCTCGTCTTTGAAAGATACCGAATTGTTAAGTAAGTTGAAGCGTGAAGATGTATTGTTAGAAATTTGTCCGTGCAGCAATCTGCAAACAAAAGCCATTCAAAACATTAATGATATCGATATTCCTTTGTTGAAACAGTTGGACGTTCCATTTTTAATTAATACAGATAATCGAGGCGTTACACGTACGAATCTCGTTAAGGAATATGCTTTGTTATTAGACAATCAACTGTTAACGCTTGAAGATATTCCACTGATTAACAAAAAAGCGTTGAAATATGCGTTTGTGGATTCGGAAACGAAACAGCAATTAATCAAAACTTATTTTGATGTGTAAGCTAACGAACATCTTAATGTTTTTTCGATCATCAACAGGTTATGAAGTGAAAAAACCTCAAATTTCTATTACTATTTAGATATAGCATTTATAAATTTCCAAGGGGTGGTTTATATGAACTATATTAAACATTTAACATCTGAGGACGGCACAATGCTTCATGTGAAAGTGAATGATATTGTCGGCGAAGAGGCTAAAGCGAATGTCATTATTGTACATGGGCTGGCGGAGTCGTTGGAACGTTATGATGAGATTGCGCACTATTTGAATGAACAGCAATTCAATGTCATTCGTTATGATCAACGTGGTCATGGTCATTCAGGTGGACAACAAACGTTTTATAGTCGTATTGACGAAATTGTGGAAGATTTGTCGGCAGTGATTGACTATGTGAAGCAAACGTTTGAAGGGAAAGTGTATTTGTTAGGACATAGTATGGGTGGTTATACGGTTACGTTGTTTGGCACAAAACATCCGAATGTAGTGGACGGTATCATTACTTGTGGTGCGTTGACACGTTACCAGTTAGAGTTGTTCGGGCAACCAGATCGTAGTATTTCGCCACAAACGTATTTTGAGAATCAATTAGGCGAAGGTGTATGTTCAGATCCGGATGTCATGAAAAAATATGAATTAGACGATTTAAATGCGAAGCGTATTTCAATGGGACTCGTCTTTACACTGCTAGATGGTGTCGAATATTTGAAAAAGAACGCTGAAAAATTGACGGACAATATTTTAATCTTGCATGGTAAAGAAGATGGCTTAGTGAGTTACAAAGACTCGTTACAATTATTTGATGAAGTTGGTTCAGAGCACAAGTCGATTCATATATACGATGGGTTACAGCACGAAATATTAAATGAAAGTTCGTATAATCGAAGTATTTTTGCGGAGATTGTATATTGGCTAGAAAATGAATTGAAGCGATAAAATCAAAAAGCTAGAACATCCGAGTGGGGCGTTCTAGCTTTTTCGATTACTCAGCTATAGCAATGGTTACTGTTACATCGTTATAACCTAAGTGGTCGCTCAGTGATGTGGCGTCGATAAGTTTGCCGAGTCGTGTGTATGTGTATGGCGTGGAAAAGTCTTGATAAAACAGAACGATTGTATCGTTGTCGTATAACATTAAATCGCCACTGTGAATTTGTTGAACAGCTTCTTGTTGTGTTGGGAATGTCGTATCTAATGTATGGTATTTTTCGTTACGATTGAGATCGGTCATTTTGATTTTGAGGGGTAATAGACGCATTAGCTTTTCAGTAGCTGGATTTTCATTAAGTGTAGCAGTGTATGTTTGGTCATGAATCGTTAGTGAAATATTTGTCATTGTTATCGCCTCGTTTGTTGAATTGTACTATTATTGTATGACTATCAATCGTTGGAATCAAAGTATATGTAAATTGAAACAGAAGCCTTTCAAAAGCGGATAAGGTATGTTACAGTAAGCGATGGATTAATTGCTGAAGTGTATCAGTGTACGAATAAAACCGTGCTAGATACGTGAGATAAAAGAAAAATAGATGTTCATCAGTGATGTATATGACGCCTCAGTATATGAATTGGGCGTTTTTCAATTTTAGTAGGAGGAATGTATGATGAAGATGTTTGTGACGTATATCGTGACAACATTGCTTAGCTTTGTAGGTTTTGCGATTGCAGGTTTTGTCGCAAATGATATGGAGTGGTTACAAATCGCTATCATGTCGCTACTTGTCGGTTTATTAGTTACATGGACGTTTAACCCCATTGCCCCATTTAATTTTAAAAAACAACATTAAGCAACTGTTATGAAGAAGTCACCCGTGTATAGGGTGGCTTTTTTTGATGTCGTGACAGGTATGTTAATATAAAAAGAAATCGAGTGTATGGGAAGTGATCGGATGATTGGGATTAGTGCGTGTTTGATTGGTGAAGCCGTTCGCTATGACGGTGGGCATAAACAGCAAACCCAGTTAAAACAACTCGTGGATAACGGCGAAGCAATTGCGATTTGTCCGGAAGTGTTAGGCGGGTTGTCCGTGCCACGAGAACCTTCTGAAATGATAAACGGGGACGGCGTGTCTGTGTGGAGTGGACAAAGTCAAGTAGCAACACAATCTGGTAAAGATGTGACACAAGCGTTTAAGCAAGGGGCGCAAGATGCGTTAAAGATTTTACAACAACATGACATTGATACAGTGATTTTGAAAGAGGGCAGTCCGTCGTGTGGGAGTACGGAAGTGTACGATGGGCAATTTAACGGTACGAAACGACAAGGTGTGGGCGTGACGACTGCGTTGTTCGAACAACATGGGATACGTGTGTACAATGAACATAATTGGCACACAACCTTTCATAAATAGAGGCATGAGCGTACGGACTCATGCCTTTTACTATGCACTTACGTCTAGCCTTTTTAACGCTTGATAACATTGATTAAGTGTAGGTGTATGAAGTTGATAACGCTGTGCTTGCCGATAAATATAACCTTGAATCGCTTCGACTTCGAGGGGGTGTTTATTTTTAACATCATAATACATACTTGTCCCCATCTCATCCGGGTAGCCTGCGTAAATATTCATAATATCTTCTACGGTTGTTGCTGGGAATGTTACCCCACATGCTTTGGCAACGGCTATTCCCTCTGTAATGAGTTCTGAACATAAAGTGTAGACATCTGGGCGTTTTAGGACGCGTGCAGTATCTACGTTCAACGCAGTCACCGTGTTAATCCCTAAATTGACGAGTAGCTTGTACCAAATGGTTTGTAAAATATCATCTTCAAGTACAAGTTCTAAAGCAGTATTGGCAAGTTGTTCAGCCAGTGACGTTGTTGTTTGCGTACGTTGTATATGTAAACGACGGTCACGGAAGTGTGTGACATGCGATCCTTTCTTTTCGCCGCTAATATAGACGACGGCTTGGTATGCTTCGTAGTCTGTTAGTAATTCAAGCTGACCGTAGCCATTTTGCGCTAAGATGACAATTGTGTCAGAGGTTGAGATACGTGCCAAATGCGGTAGCACGGATTGTAGTTGGTGTGTTTTCACTGCGATAAAAATGATGTCGAATGAATCTTCGCATGTTTCTAATGATTGCACGTTGATTGTTGTTTGTGTTTGCTTCTCCCAATCATCATAGTGCAATGTCGTTGTTTGACGTCCGAGAAGTGTGACGTCTGACTCGGGTTTAAGGAGCATGGCGATGGCAGTGCCTACTGCGCCAGCCCCAACCACAGCAATATTTGACATAAGTTGTCTCCTTTTCATGTATTTATGTTCACTATAGCGGGCGTTTAGCATAAAATCAAAGTAAAAAAATTGAATTTAGTAAGCGCTTAATTTACGATGAAAATATTAATATGTGAGAGGTGTCAATAATTGAAAAAGTTAAGGGATTTACAACAAATGAAAGACGCACATGAAAAAATCTCAATGGTAACTGCGTATGATTATCCGAGTGCTAAACAAGTTGAAGCGGCCGGTATTGATATGATTCTAGTCGGTGACTCTTTGGGCATGACAGTACTCGGCTATGAAAGTACGGTTGAAGTGACGCTCGATGATATGTTGCATCATGGTAAGGCTGTAAGACGTGGTGCACCGAATACATTCGTCGTTGTCGATATGCCTTTTGGTACGGTAGGTATTGATTTGGCAACAGACCTTAAAAATGCGAAAGTGCTCTATCAACAAAGTGGTGCCAACGCACTCAAAGTGGAAGGTGGACATCTAACATCGTTTATTCAACAAGCGACGTATCTAGGCATACCGATTGTTGGTCATTTAGGACTTACACCACAAAGTGTCGGTGTAATGGGATATCGCATGCAAGGGGCAACGAAGGAAGATGCGCAAAAATTGATTGATGACGCACAAGCTGTTGCGCAAGCAGGTGCAGTTGCGCTTGTACTGGAAGCGGTTCCGAGTGATCTTGCGCAACACATTAGTGAACAAATCGAAATTCCTGTCATTGGTATCGGTGCAGGGAAGGGTACGGACGGTCAAGTGCTTGTATATCACGATATGTTAAATTATGGCGTAGAACGTACCGCAAAATTTGTGAAACAGTATGGCGATTTTTCAAATGGTGTGGCAGCACTTAAACAATATGGTGATGACGTTAAAAGCAGTGCCTTTCCGTCAGAACAATATACGTACCAAAAACAAATTATGCATGAGGTGGAACAAGAACGATGACACAAGTTGTGACGGAAGTAAAACAGATGCAAGATTTGATGAAAGTATGTAAGCGCCAAGGCAAACGTATTGGCTTCGTGCCAACGATGGGCGCGTTACATGATGGCCATCTAACGATGATGCGACGTTCAGTTGAGAATAATGACGTGACCGTTGCGAGTGTTTTTGTAAATCCTTTACAGTTCGGACCGAATGAAGATTTTGATGCTTATCCGAGACAGTTGGAACAAGATGTGGCAGCTGTAGAAAAAATCGGTGTCGACTATGTATTTCATCCGAGTGTCACAGAGATGTATCCAGATGAATTGGGTGTCCATTTGACGGTCGGACGTCTAGCAGAGGTCTTGGAAGGTGCACAACGCCCCGGTCATTTCGATGGTGTTGTGACGGTCGTGAACAAGCTGTTTAATATCGTACAACCAGACTTTGCATATTTTGGAAAAAAAGACGCCCAGCAGTTAGCTATTGTTGAAAAGATGGTTGCGGACTTTAACCACGCCGTTAAAATTATTGGCGTTGATATTGTACGTGAAGTAGACGGTCTTGCGAAAAGTTCGCGCAACGTGTATTTGACAGACGCAGAGCGACAAGAAGCGGTACACTTATACCAAAGCTTATTATTGGCACAAAAACGCTATGAAGCAGGCGAACGTCAAAGTGATGCGTTAGTGTCGGTCATACGCGAACATTTAGTAGCACACACGTCCGGTCGTATAGAAGAAGTTGCCGTGTACAGTTATCCAGAGTTAGAACCTTGTGAAACGATCGACGGCAGAGTGTTTATTTCGTTAGCCGTTAAGTTCTCAAAAGCACGATTGATTGACAATATCATTATTGAATAAATTTATATAACGTGAAGCACCCCAAAAGGTAGATTGGGTCTATCTTTTGGGGTGTATATTATTTTGATTGATAAGGTGTCGTAACTTCTGAAGGCTGTCGTGTATTTGATCTTTATCGATATAAGCATATGAGAAACGCATGCTGTACTTTTCTTTCACAGAATAGATTTCACCTGGATGAATTAACAAGTTTGATTCAATAGCTAATTGAAACAACTTTTTCATATCAAGAGGGATGTGGAATTTAAACCAAATATAAAACCCACCTTGTACATCCTGCCAACTGCCAATATCAGCAAAATATGTTGTTAAAGCTTCTGTCATAAGTTGTTTTCGTTCCATTAACTGCTTTTTAATGTAAGTGATGTGGTCGTCATGGTACATTTCAAGCCACTTTGTAGCGATAAACTGTGAGATAGAACTTGCACCGTAATCATTTTGCATTTTCAAATCAGCTAAATGACGTATGACACGTTTGTTACCGATGATCCAACCGATTCGCAAACCGGGACTGACAGTTTTGGATAAACTCCCTAAATATAAAACGTGATGACTCGAGTCTAAAGATTTCAATGTTTGTGGCGGTGTACCGTCAAACCAAAGCTCGCTATAAATATCGTCTTCTACAATGGGAATCCCTTTCTTTTTACATTGAGCGAATATTTGTTCCTTTTCCGCAAACGAATAAGTGTTTGAAGTAGGATTGTGCAACGTAGGGTTACAGTAAAAGATGCTATTACTGTAATCCACATCCTCATTGAATAGCGCATGAATGTTGTTTTTAATGTACGTGATGGGCAGTGAAACCATTTTGGAATGGATCTTATGCCATGTACGAATGGAATTGATATATGAAGGTGTTTCAACGATAATTTTTGACTCTGGTACAAGTAAACCGTCAGCAATCAATTTGAGCCCTTGCAAAGCACCCGAAGTGATACAAATTTCATCGACGCTACAAGAAATGCCTCTGCGTGCAACTAGACGTTTAACCTGAGTTCTTAAAGCAAGGCTCCCTTGAGGTGCTTCGTAATTTGATGATAGATGTTGTACGATATCTTCTTGAATGATTTTTTTAAAAGTTGCATTTGGAATGAGTTCAGGAGACAATTCTCCAGTCCCAAGCCTAACCATATTATCAAGAAATTCACAGCGATTAATTTCTCTAATATAAAATTGATTATTGGCAGTCGGGCTATTGCCTATGTAATCTTGCCAGTTCAAATTATTGTGAACATACTTATTCCAACCGTGATTTGATACATAGATGCCACTTCTTTCTCTACTATCGACGACACCGTAACTTTTTAGAATATCCATTACTGTAACAATAGTCGAGCGATTGACGTGATATTGTTCAGCTAGAGCACGTTGAGAAGGTAACTTCATACCTGCTTCCAATTCGCCACTGTTGATAGCATGTAATAGATCATCAATGATTTGTTGATATTTCGGTTTGTTCATAGGACGCCTCCCATCTGGTTGGTCTCAAAAATGTGACTGGATGATTTCTTCGTAGGTGTCATGGTGTATGCTTTTGAAAAAGGAATTCAATTAAAGAACATCTTATCAAAGTTTTTAACTCGTTGCATGTTCAAAAATATTCACAAGGAGCGTGATGTCTATGCTACAAGCAACGCTACACGGCTTGTTATTAGCGTTAGGGTTAATATTACCTTTAGGGGCGCAAAATGTATTTGTATTCAACCAAGGGGCAAATCATAAATCATTTAAGAAAGTATTGCCTGTCGTCATTACGGCGGGGTTGTGCGACACGTTGCTCATCTTGCTTGCGATTTTAGGTGTTTCATTGATTTTGAGTCAGTATCCGTCGTTACAGTTAGTAATCTATCTAGTAGGGCTCATGTTTTTGCTGTATATGGCATGGTCCCTATGGAAAGAACAACCGAGTCAGGCGACGACGCAGCCGCCGATGTCAGCGCGTAAGCAAATTGGCTTTGCGCTTTCCGTGTCCTTGCTCAATCCACATGCGATTATGGATACGATTGGTGTGATTGGAACAAGTGCCTCGATCTACATTGGGAGTGAAAAAGTTGCGTTTGCCTGTGCAACGATTGCGGTTTCTTGGTTATGGTTTATTGGGTTGGCATTTTTAGGCAAACAACTCGGTCGCATTGATAAAACAGGAAAGTACATTGTCATTTTGAATAAAGTGTCGAGTGTGATCATACTCATTGTCGCGATGTTGATCATCAAAAACATATTGGCATTGATTTAACTATAAAATATGACATACCAATACAAGATGTTATGACCTTATTTGCAGGGTTGTAGCATCTTTTTTGTTGCCGTAATATAGCTGTTTAAAGCCGCAAAAACGATGTTTGTGACCGGTTCTAATTTTGACGAAAATCATAACTTTTTTAAAACCGCTATATTTTTGATTGTCATTTTCGATTAAATATGACATACTTTTTATTATTAGTATGACACATTAAAATGATGAGGTGACATGTATGTCGAAATTAGTATATGCATTTGATGAAGGACATAAGGACTTGAAAGATTTATTAGGTGGTAAAGGGGCAAACCTTTCTGAAATGAAGCGTTTAGGTTTACCTGTGCCAGATGGTTTTACAATTACAACTGAGGCGTGTATCGACTATCTTCGTCGTGGTCAATCATTATCAGATGAAGTTAAAGTACAGTTGACTGAACAATTACAAGCTTTTTCAGAACGTACGGGTAAAGCTTTTTCTTCAGAAGATAACTTATTGCTTGTGTCAGTACGTAGTGGGGCTAAAATTTCAATGCCTGGTATGATGGATACGATTTTAAACTTAGGATTGAATGATGCAAATGTTGAAAAGTTAGCTGAGAAAACAAATGACGCGCGCTTTGCTTATGATTGTTATCGTCGTTTGCTTCAAATGTTTGGCGAGGTTGTTTACAACATTCCTATGACCGCTTTTGATACATACTTTGACGGTTATAAGAAAGAACATGGTTATGTAAACGATGCGGACATTCCAGCAGAGGGCTTGAAAGAAATCTGTAACCACTATAAAGAAGTCTATGTTGAAAATGCATATAAACCATTTCCGCAAGAACCGATTGATCAATTGTTAGAAGCGGTTGAAGCGGTATTCAAATCATGGGATAACGATCGTGCACGTGTATATCGTGACTTAAATGATATTCCACACGACATTGGTACAGCGGTTAACGTACAAGAAATGGTATTCGGTAACAGTGGTCCTAAGAGTGGGACAGGTGTTGCATTCACACGTAACCCAGCGACGGGTGAAGCGAAATTATTCGGTGAGTACTTGTTGAATGCACAAGGTGAAGACGTTGTAGCCGGTATTCGTACGCCGCAAGACATCGCAACATTGAAAGAACAGTTGCCAGATGTACATGCAGCATTTGTGAAAGTGTCTGAAGAACTTGAAGCGCATTACAAAGATATGCAAGATATTGAATTTACAATTGAAAATGAACAGCTTTATATTTTACAAACACGTAACGGAAAACGTACCGCAAAAGCAGCGATTCAAATAGCGGTAGACCTTGTTGAAGAAGGTGTATTAACGAAAGAAGAAGCTGTGACAAAAGTTGATGTGAAGTCGATTGATACATTGTTACACCCAACGTTTAAAGAAGAAGCGTTGGCAGAAGCGGAAGTCATTTCTAAAGCAGGTTTACCAGCGAGTCCGGGTGCGGCAACAGGACGTGTTGTGTTCTCAGCTGAAGATGCGAAGTTGCGCGCTGAACAAGGGGAAAAAGTGATTTTAATGCGTCCAGAAACGTCTCCTGAAGATATTGAAGGTATGATTGCGAGTGAAGCGATTGTGACAACGCATGGTGGTATGACATCACATGCGGCAGTAGTGGCACGTGGTATGGGTAAATGCTGTGTAACAGGTTGCTCGGACTTAGATATCGACACAATTAATAAAACGGTGACATATGGTGGTAACGTAATCCGTGAACTTGATGAAGTATCTGTAGATGGTGCGAATGGTGACCTTTATGTAGGTGCGGTTGAGACGACGAATGCGGAAAATAGTGAAGCATTTGATCAATTTATGCAATGGGCGAAAGACGTTGCGAGACTTGATGTGCGTATGAATGCGGAGACAAAACCTGATATTGAAGCGGGTTACCAATTCGATGCAATCGGTATTGGCCTTGTGCGTACGGAGCATATGTTCTTCGGTGCGGAACGTTTAGTTGAAATGCGTCGCTTTATTTTATCATCGGATCAAGAAACACGTATTCAAGCATTGAACAAAATTCGTGACTATCAAACTGAGGACTTTGAACAAATCTTCCGTCTATCAGGTGAACGTCCTACGATTGTTCGTTTACTCGATCCACCATTGCATGAATTCTTGCCAAAAGGCGATGATGAAGTGCGCAATGTAGCACAACAATTAAATATTTCTGAGCAACAATTAAATAAACGTATCGCAGAGTTACACGAAACAAACCCAATGTTGGGTCACCGTGGTTGTCGTCTTGCGATTACGTACCCAGAATTATACGTGATGCAAGCTGAAGCGATTATGGGCAGTGTGGCACGCTTAAAAGCAGAAGGTATAAACTGTAAGCCAGAAATTATGATTCCGCTTGTTTCAACAGTAGAAGAATTTAAATTATTGAAAGCGCAAATCGTTGAATGTATCGACAAGCTTGCGGAAGAAACAGGTCAATCATTAACGTACTTGATTGGTACAATGATTGAAACACCACGTGCATGTATGGTAGCGGGTACGTTGGCAGAGGAATGTGACTTCTTCAGCTTTGGTACGAACGACTTAACGCAATTAACATACGGTTTTTCACGTGATGACGCTGGTAAGTTCATCAACGAATATGTAACAAATCAAATTTTAGAAGTAGACCCATTCCAAACAATTGATAAAGACGGTGTCGGTGCGTTAATTGATATTGCGGTAACACAAGCAAAAGCAGCGAAACCAAGCATTAAAATCGGTGTTTGTGGTGAATTAGGTGGCGATCCAAAATCAATTGGATACTTCAACAACTTAGCGATTGACTATGTATCATGTTCACCATTCCGTGTGCCAGGTGCGATTCTTGCGACGGCACAAAGTGAGGCTGAGAGAGGAAGATAGTAGTGAGCAAGCAACAGTTAACAATCTTTATCGTGTCGGATGCGCTAGGAGAAACCGCCCAGCGCATGACACACGCCGTAATGGGGCAGTTTCCGAATTTGGATCAAGTACAAATTAAGAAATTCCCATTTATTAATAGCGAGCAAGATTTACGTACGATACTTGAACTGGCAGTACAAAAAGAGGCAATCGTTGTGACGACGCTTGTCTCTCCTAAATACAATGAGATGGGTAAAGCGTATGCGAAAGACCATCAAATTCCATATGTAGACTACATGTCTGAATTAATGGGGTTTGTCCAAGAAAAAACGGGCGTCGAACCTGTTGCAGAAACTGGAATGATTCATAAGCTCGATGATGATTATTTCAAACGTATCGAAGCAATTGAATACTCCGTAAAATATGATGACGGCAAGCATTTTACAGATATTGGCGAAGCAGATGCGCTGATTCTCGGTGTGTCTCGTACGTCTAAAACACCGCTCAGCATGTATTTGGCGAATAAAGGCTATAAAATTGCGAATATCCCGCTCGTGCCTGAAGTAGGTATTCCAGATGAAGTGTTTAAGCAAAAAAATCTGAAAGTGTTCGGTCTGACGGCGAGTCCGCAATATATTATGAACATCCGAACGGAACGTGTGAAAGTGCTAGGTATTTCGGGCAAGGCAACGTACAATGACTTGGCACGTATTAAGAAAGAACTGGCATATGCAGAAGAAGTATTTGCGAAGTTGAACGCAACGGTTATTAATACAGAATATCGTTCGATTGAGGAATCTGCGTTTTATATAGAGAAGTTTTTACAAAAGTAGTGATTCGGTAAGTCATAGGAGTTTTAACATTTGAATACACAAAAACAGCGTGTTTCTATTAGAAAGGCATGATGCATAGTGCCCTTCTTGAAACACGCTGTTCTTTAATAGTCTGACTGCTTATTTACTGAACACGTTTCCCACGCTTGTCTGTTGTTGGTACGACAAAGTAAAGGACTGCGAATACGACGATAGATGCAAAAGTGACAGTAGCTGTGATCGCAGGACTTAAATTGAATAATACAGACGATAAAGCACACAGTGTACTAATAATAATTGCAATGAGATAGCAACGTTCTTTCATTTTTTGTGTCATCATTTCACCTCTTTGTTCAATCTAATCATACCAAAAGAAGCAAGATATTCAATGTTTACACAGAATTTTCATAATATTTTTTAGAAAAAAGAATTGTACTTTATTGATTGCTTCTTTATAGTATGTTATAGTTCTATTCAATTACTATTAAAAATACTTTATCGCTTTAAAGTAGAAAGGGTGAAAAGATTGCTGAAAGAATCGCAATGGAAAACGTCAACAGGATTTATATTAGCAAGTGCTGGTTCTGCAATTGGCCTCGGTGCGATGTGGAAGTTCCCATACATGGCAGGTATGTATGGTGGCGGCGCATTCCTACTGATGTTTTTATTATTTACAATACTTGTCGGATTACCCCTCCTGATTATGGAGTTTATAGTTGGTAAGGTCGGCCGTACATATACAACGGAGATTTACAGTAAGTTAACGGGAAAGAAATGGCTCAATCTTATCGGCTGGAACGGTAATATTGCGGTATTTGTATTATTCGGTTTTTACAGTGTAATCGGTGGCTGGATTGTTATTTACATCGGTATCGTATTGATGCAATTATTGCGCGTGTTACCATCGGGCTTGCAAGATATCCAATTTGAAGCGATCATTAGTAACCCAGTTTACACAATTATGGGGCAGTTTATTTTTATCGGTCTCACATGTGTTATCGTAATGTTAGGTGTACAAAAAGGATTAGAGAAAGCATCTAAAATTATGATGCCCTTGCTGTTTATTTTCTTGCTCATCATTGTTGCGAAAGCATTAACATTAGATGGCGCAATGGACGGTGTACGCTACTTGCTACAACCACGTATTTCGGATATTACGATGGAGTCGATGCTCTTCGCTCTAGGTCAATCATTCTTTGCACTTTCACTCGGAACAACCGGGATGATTACTTATGCAAGTTATGCACCTAAAGAAATGACGATTAAGTCTTCAGCTATTAGCATTGTTGTGATGAACATCTTTATATCCATTCTTGCTGGTTTGGCGATTTTCCCAGCGCTTAAAGCGTTTGGATACGAGCCGACTGAAGGGCCGGGCTTATTGTTTAAAGTTTTACCATTAGTGTTTGATAAAATGCACTACGGAACATTGTTCTATGTCGTCTTTTTAATTTTATTCTTATTTGCGGCGTTAACATCTTCTATTTCATTATTGGAATTAAATGTGTCAAACTTAACACGTAATGATAATACGAAGCGCTCACGTGTCGCATTATTAACAAGTATTGCGGTACTCATCATTAGTATTCCAGCAATGTTGTCATTCGGTTCATTGAGTCATGTACAGTTTGGTGCAGGAACGATTTTTGATAATATGGACTTTTTAGTTTCTAACTTATTAATGCCACTCGGTGCGTTGGCAACAACATTAGTCGTCGGTCAATTTTTAGATAAAGATTTATTAATCCAAGGCTTTGGTAAAGACCGCTTTAAATTTTTCTATCCATGGTATGCCTTAGTCAAATATGTGTTACCATTCGTTATTTTAGCTGTTTTTATTTTACAATTACTATAATTCATAAAGAAAAACACTTTCGTCAGATTCATTTCGAGTCTATGCGAAAGTGTTTTTTTGTTTTGCTAGCGATATTCGATGTGTAGGGACTGGAGTTGGCTTGTATAAGCGAACGTACATAAGTCGTGAATCATACGTTGACTTAAATGATATTCATGAGCATTAACATCCGCGCCTTGCGCTGCGATAATATCGAGACGTCCGAACCAAAATGCCACGTCCAGTATGTGATATGCACTGTCGTACAAAGGGTGTGTGAGATGTGACCAATCAAATTGATAGGTGTACAAGTCTGTGTGGGATTGCATCGTCTTCACATAGGTTTGGAATGGTTCGAGAAAATAATGCTGCGTAATATAATCTCGCTGTTGTTGTGCTGTTTCAATATCGTCAGCTTTCAGTACTTTAAGCCCTGCACGTGTTACGACCTTTTGAAATTGTGTAGGTGTTAACTTTTTATGCTCATTTTTAATATAAATATCACCTTCAGCTGTTGTAACTCCCATCCATACCGGGCATGGTAAAACGGCATAAGGTGTCATTGGCATTTGCGGTGTTGCTGTCGGTTGATACAACAGCTCGAGTCCTTTGGATTTACCGTACTGTTCTTGGTGCGCTGACATCAGCGTCAAAATTGATTCGGACGACAAAGCCTCCCATGGTATATCAGGAAACATTCGACTTTTCAGTGCTTGAAATTCGTGTGCTTTTCGTCGTGCTTGTTCAACGGTGTCAGGCTGTAAAGTGCCACTCAGCATGACCGCATTGTTTACGAGTGGTGCGACATCTGACTGTTGTAGCAATGCTTGGATGCTCATTGCGCCGGCAGACTGCCCCATTAATGTGATACGAGTAGGGTCACCACCAAATGCTGCGATGTAGTCGTGGATCCATTGTAAGGCACATCGTTGATCGGATAGGCCATTATTGGCATCCCATGACGGACAGATAGCAGACCAGTCTAAAAAACCGAGTGCACCGAGTCGATAGTTGCATGTTACGACAATAACGGGTTCTTGTTGAACGATTGCGTCAGGTTGATAAAGATCCTGGGCGCTATGACCATTAACGAAACTGCCACCGTATAGGTAGAAAATGACAGGCAGTGGTTGGTCGCTCCGAATGTTGTGTGGGCGCCAAATATTTAAAGTAAGACAGTCTTCATCTTGGAGGTGTACACGGTTTTTAACAGAGAAGAAAGATTCTAACGTGTTGACGGGCTGGATTGGAATTGGACTAAATTGTGTAGCGTCCCGTTCGCCTAGCCAAGCATGTGTGATAGGTTGTGCATGTCGGAAACGGTTCTGACCGATGGGCGGTTGGGCGTATGGAATGCCTTTAAAGACGTCATAGTTATTCTGTCGACTACCACGAATTGTTCCAAGCTTTGTTTGAACGCGTGTCATCATGTTCACCTCTTTCTATGTACATTGTATAGATGTAACTCTATTGTAAAAAGGAAAACACGCAATATAAAGTATATAGATTGAATTATTTATAAATATAGCATATAATCCTTATTGATTAACTAGGTTTTATAAAAGGGGTTCATGCTGTGAATACGATTGATTTAATAGGTAATACACCGCTCGTACAGTTACAACATTATAGTACAGAGCATGTACGCATTTATGCCAAGCTGGAGATGCATAATCCGGGTGGTAGTGTCAAAGACCGTCTTGGTAAGCATTTGATTGAACGTGCGCTAGAGAAAGGGGCACTTGAACGAGGGGGGCAACTCGTAGAAGCAACAGCAGGTAATACAGGAATTGGGCTTGCACTTGTTGCGACACAATACGATATTGATTGTGTCATCTTTGCACCAGAAGGCTTTGCTGAAGAGAAAATAGAGATTATGCGTGCACTCGGTGCGACGATATATCGTACGCCTAAGACGGAAGGTATGCTTGGCGCGCGTTGTGCAGCACAAGACTATGCCGATTCGACAGGTGCGTATTATACAAATCAATTTGAAACGGACGATAATCCTGGGGCATATAAAGAAACATTGGCACAAGAGTTGCTGCGAGAACTGCCGACAATAAATTATTTTGTGGCAGGTGCTGGTTCTGGTGGGACTTTTTCAGGTGTATCAGAAGTGATGCAAGCACACGGTGTAAAATCTGTCGTTGTGGAACCGGTCGGCTCTATTTTAAGTGGCGGTGTGAAAGGGGCGCATGACACAGAAGGTATTGGCGTGGAAGCGTGGCCACCGTTTTTAGATAAACGTTGGATCGAGCGTGTCGAAGTTGTGCCAGATGATGTCGCATTTCGCCATGTGCGAGCATTGGCTAAGAACGAAGGCTTACTCGTCGGTAGCTCATCAGGTGCAGCGTTAGAAGGAGCATTACGTGTTGCTGAACGTATTACGCAAGGTGATATTGTCGTCGTATTTCCAGATGGTAGTGATCGCTATATGTCAAAACAGATATTTCAATATGGAGGCGTTTAAATTATGAAGAAAAAGACATTATTAATTCACGGTGGTCAAACAACAGATCCATATACAGGTGCGGTAACAACACCTATTTATCAAACAAGTACATACGAACAAGACGGTATTGGTTCATTACGTCAAGGTTTTGAATATTCACGTACCGCAAACCCAACACGTTCATCATTAGAGTCAGTGATTGCAGATTTAGAACATGGGAAACATGGTTTTGCATTCGGCTCTGGTGTTGCGGCGATTAGTGCGGTCATTATGTTGTTGGATCAAGGTGACCATATTATCGTTGGTTCGGACGTATACGGTGGTACGTATCGTGCGATGACAAAAGTATTCCAACGTTATGGTATTTCATTCGACTTTGTGAATACGACAGATGTTCAAAACATTGCTGATAAAATCGCTGATAACACGAAAATGATTTTTATCGAAACACCGTCTAACCCATTACTGCGTGTGACAGATATTAAAGCGGTCAGTGACTTGGCACGTCAGCACGATATTTTAACAGTGGTTGATAATACATTTATGACACCGTACTTCCAAACACCATTAACACTTGGTGCAGACATTGTGTTACATTCTGCGACGAAATATTTAGGTGGGCATAGTGATGTGGTCGCAGGACTTGTTGCAGTCAAAGATGATGAACTTGCTGAACGTATTGGATTTATTCAAAACTCAACAGGTGGTATTTTAGGACCACAAGATAGCTATTTAGTTGTACGTGGTATGAAGACGCTTGGCTTGAGATTAGATCAAATTGAAAAGAATACATTAGCGATGGTGTCTATGCTACAAGAACATCCAAATGTGTTGAAAGTATACCACCCAAGTCAAAAAGACCATTTAAATCACGACGTGCATCAAGCGCAAACAGAGGGGTCACCGGGTATCGTATCATTCGAAGTGGCAGATGTTGAACAAGCGAAAGCACTTGTAACGAAAACACGTTATTTCACATTGGCAGAGAGTTTAGGTGCTGTAGAAAGTTTAATTTCTGTCCCTAGCTTGATGACACATGCGTCTATTCCAGCTGATGTACGTGCTAAAGAAGGCATTGCAGATGGTCTTGTTCGTTTATCATTAGGTATTGAAGATACTGAGGATTTAGTAGCAGATTTACAACAAGCATTAGATACGTTAACGTCACATAAATAATGAAGCATATTAAACGTTGAGAAGAGGGAGTGATTCGCTTTTCTCAGCGTTTTTTTAATTAATCAATACTATTTTTATAAAATAAAGATTGTGACATAAAAAGGAATGCATTTGTGTGGCTTTGATTTAATACAATGTATCTCGTACCTATCATGACAGGGGGTATCACAAGTTGTGTTTCACACTGTTGCGTTGTGTGCGACATAGTTGTGTGGACGATCAAAACGATGCATGTTTTGTAATGAGAATGTTATATAAAAGGTATATATTTTCACATCTATTGCGTGTATAATGAAAAAATGTAAAGAATAGATATAGAGTTAAGGAGAGGGACGACGTGCGAAAAAAAGTAATTGCGGCCGTCATCGGTACATCAGCAATCTCAGCAGTTGCTGCAACGAGTGATGCAGATGCAGCGACATACCGTGTGCAGGCAGGCGACTCGTTATGGTCAATTGCCACGAAACATAATATATCCATTGCACAGCTGAAGTCATTGAATAATTTGAACTCGAACTTGATCTTCCCAAATCAAGTTTTACAAGTATCAGGTGGTAGCACGCCTGTGCGTAATACAAATACAACAACATCAGGCTCTACATATACAGTACGTAGCGGGGACTCATTAGCAGCGATTGCAGCGCGCTATGGGACAACATATCAAAATATTATGCGTTTGAATGGTTTGAACAGCTTTTTAATTTTTCCAGGACAACAACTTAAAGTAAGTGGTACAGCAGTTTCAAATCAAGCGACACAACAAACGACGAATAATGCTAGCACAGGCACTGGATCGTATTACACAGTACAACCAGGGGACTCATTGGCACTTATCGCATCAAAATATGGGACAACATATCAAAACATTATGAACTTGAACGGCTTGAGTGGTTTCTTAATTCACCCAGGTCAAAAGTTAAAAGTGAGTGGTACAGCGGTGTCAACGCAAACACAAACGCAATCATGGAACACACCATCAACAAGTTATAGTTCACCTGTATTTAATCATTCGAACTTATATGATTGGGGTCAATGTACATGGCACGTTTTCAACAAGCGTCAAGCAGCAGGCCGTCCAATCAGCACATACTGGTGGAATGCGAATGTGTGGGATGATAATGCGTTAAGAGATGGTTATACAGTTAATAACCGACCAGCTGTAGGCGCAATTTTACAATCAGACCTTGGCTACTACGGTCACGTGGCATATGTAGAACGTATCAACGCAGACGGTAGTTTGCTTGTATCAGAAATGAATTTCAACGGTGGTGTAGGTATTCAAACATACCGTACGATACCGAGTTATAGCGTATATTCATACAAATATATCCATTAATAAAAAGCAGTAAATACCTTGATTGACAGGGTGTTTACTGCTTTTAAATTTAAATTATTGATTTTGAATGGCTTTGAATTTTTCAGCTTGTGAACGGAGCTGACGGCCAAGCGAGAATAATGACCATACTTTAACAAACTTGCTTTTTGCACCTAATGAGAGATAGAAATCTAACAACATATCAGCTGCGCCAAGTCCTAATGAAAGGTAACTCAATTTTTTGTTTTTTGAGCGGTACACATAACGATTGTAGCCGTCAATCGCAATAGTTGTACCAGATAATAATGTAGATAGGACACTTAATCCTGTTTTAGATTTTTTTGCCATAATAACGTCACTCCTTAATACGTTCATAATTGTCGATACAGTATAATATATATCCTTTTTTTACGGTTGTACACATAGAAGTTGAAAATTTTTATTGAATCTCGGCGCTTTATCACAAAACATAAGGTTGTTTGTGACGTGTATGTCCTAAAAGATGTAAAGTTGTGTGAAGTTTGTTACTATAATAAGTGAAGTATATGCGTTGGTGTTATTATTTTATTTTGATAATGACGCATTTAGAAATGTTGTGATTAAGACAGTATGACAACGATGAATGTACTCGGCACTTTAGTAATATAACAGCAACCCTTCCTTTTAGGTGGTAGAGACGACATAAATTTTAGTGTTAATACAAATATGAGGAGTGAGTGGCATGAATAAATATATCAAAGCTTTAGTTGCAACAGGTGTGTCAGCAGGCTTGTTATTAGGTGGCGTGTCTGCAGTAGGTGCGACTGATCAAACAGCACAGGCTGAGACGAAAGCACCACAAAAAGCACATTACAGCTACAAAGGTGTGTTTAACCATAAAGATAACGATGCTTTGAAAGATAAATACTTCTATCAAGCATTAGCGGCTGATAATTTTAAATATGAAGGCTTACAAGTTGGAAAATCAACAAAAGCTGATGCAGATAAAGTGCTTGGCAAAAACTTGAAAGTTGTCGGTGCTGAAAATGGCATTACTTTTTATGAAAAGAACGATGTCGTTTTAGGCTTTAGTGAAGACGGACAGCTTGTTGATTTAGTCTTATTGATTGATAAAGTAAAAGACAATGAAAAAGATATTAAAGCACACGTGAACAAAGAAGCGTTCTATGATGCTGAAACAACACAAATTTCTTTCTTCCCAGGCGATGCTATCGTTATTAATAAGAAAATTCGTGATGGCCAATAATTATTAAAAAACACCCTGACACATTTTAAACTGGACCCTATAGATTAGACACTTAAAAAAGCGTCGGTCTATAGGGTTATTTTAATGTATAATTTGAGTAACTACTCTAATGACTGAGAGGTGCAAATTGATAAGTAAACGTTTATTTACTGAAAATGAAATAGCTGATTTAAAATTAAATAAGTTTGTACAAAATGTAACACCTAAAGCAATCACATATACAGAGGAATTCAGAGAACACTTTGTAGAAGAATATGAAAAAGGCAAACTTCCTTCTCAAATTTTTAGAGAAGCTGGCTTTGATACAACAATCTTAGGAGAGCGCGTTAAAAGTTTCAAAAAACGTGTACTCGCAATGAAAAAACGACCTGAAGGATTACGAGATACGAGAAAAGATAGCTCTGGTAGACTCAGATTCTCAGAAATGACACCTGAAGAAGAAATTGAATACTTAAAACATAAAATTGCGCTTCAAAATCAACAAATAGAAGCGCTAAAAAAAGCAAATTCTATCAATCGCCGTGCCTCAAAAGCTATGCGCAAGAAAAATTCGAATTGATAAATAGCTTGATTTCAAGAGACAATAACTTACTTAATATATCTTGGCTGTGTAAGATTGCCCAAGTTTCAAAATCTGGGCTTTACGCGTGGAAAAACGAGAAGAAAAGCGTATGGAACGTGAGAAAAAAGATGAAAAAGATTTTGAATTAGTTTTAGCAGTGTTTAATAAGCGAGGGTACTCTAAAGGATCAAGAAGTATTCATATGACACGCTTAACTAAAAACATAGATGATTTAATTCAAGAATTGAATATAATACAAAATAGTTTAAATGTTTTTATTATGCTATATTATCATATACATAATGACGAAAATATTAGAGGTTCTAAGTTCAGAAGCATTTACTTTAGATGTTCCTTTAGCTTCTAATATGGGTCATGACTTACATACTGTAAGACTAGTAACCGTAGTAAATCACGAAATTATGTTGAATAGAATTCGTTTCGTCACATAAAAATTGGAGGAGATGATTCATGAAATATAATTCAGTAATGAAAAACAAAGAGTTTATTATATATTTTATAGGTGTTTTTTTGTCAAATTTAGGCAATGCTTTCACAGTTTTTGTCTTTCCTTTGATGATTCTTAAAATCACTAATTCCCCTGTACATTTAGGTATATCTTCTGCATTAGTATTTTTACCATATGCATTATTAGGATTACCTGCAGGTGTTTTAATAGATAAACTCAATAAGAAAAAAATTATGCAATATGCTGATTTCATTCGTTTAATAACATATATTTCTATCCCAGTTTTTGATTATATTGGAGATTTAAGTATATATCACATCTATATCGTTTCACTGGTTTCAGGTACAGCTCTTGTTTTTCATAGTATATCTGAAATTTCCATAATCCCTAAAATTGTAGAAAAAAACCAACTTACAGAGGCGAATAGTTACATATATGCTTCTCAAAATATAGCAGAGTTTATAGGTCCCATAATTGGTGGTGTTTTATATTCTTTGACAGGTTATTCGGTATTAATTGCCATAGATTCTTTTACTTTTGTAATCTCCATCATAAGTCTAAGTTTAATAACTATTGAATATGTTAAACCTTCTAATATTAAATTAATATCTTTTAGTATGATTTTAAAGGATATAAAAATTGGAATTAGCTACATATTTAAAGATACTTTGATTAAAAATATGGCTGTAATATTAATAATCTCTAACTTAATAATTAGCCCATATTATCTTTATATTGTATTATTTGTTAAAGAAATTTTAGATAAAGGTAGTGAAACTCTAGGGATTGTATTTGGAATAGCTTCTTTAGGTGCATTACTGGGTTCTCTAGCAATAAATTATCTTCGACTACGATTGTCATTTAAAAAAATGATTATTCTTATCTTATTTACAGACTTTGTATTCAGAATGTTAATACCATTCAGTATTAATGTGTATTTCCTATCTTTGTTTTTAGCTTTTACCTATTTTACACAGGCTATATTAAACATCGCAATAATAACATTAAGACAAGAATCAACTCCAGAACATTATTTAGGTAGAGTAAATAGTGTCTTTAAAACTGCTGTATTTACTTCTCGACCAGTAGGGTTGTTCCTGGGTGGAATTATGTTAGAAAATTATAACTCATTTTGGACCTTGTTGTTGAGTTCCATAGTTTGTTTTCTAATTTTTATTTATTCATATATCAGTATGGCTTCTGAAGAAAGACATCAAAGCCATAATTAAGATTATTAGAACGATTCTTCAGAACAAACTTAAGCGCATCATGTAAGTAAGCTTCGGATAAACAAATCAATCTGAGTGTATTATAGGCCTCAAAATATGCCCACATATCGGCATTATCTGCGTCACTATAGTATCTAACCATCCAATTAGGTACCGTTCTATTGATGTGCATCAAGGTAAACTCATTAAAGCTAATCATTTTCATAATTTTATTTATTAAAACAAAAGCCCATACTCTTAGTTTTGAGTACAGGCTCACATTGCCTTAACTCCTCCTATGACACCATCATAGTGGGAGTTAATTATTTAGTTAATGGTCTTTTTTTAAAGTGTCCTTGACATAGGGGCCACTTTATTGACGTGTTGGGGTGTTTTCGTCGTTATTAGAACGTAATCAGTGATTTGAGTGATTCTGGATCTTTGTAAGATGTGAAAATAATGGTTTTGTCGCGACCTCTTATATAGCCGCTTTTGAAATCGCCACCCATAATAAATGAATTGCCAAAACGGAAGAGATCATATTGATAGTCTTTCAATATTTTGTATAAGTCATGCACAGAATAAGTTTGGCGTTCTTTCTTCATAAAACGTCCTGTTAAATTGACCGTTACACACGGATCAAAATCATATTTTTCGATTAACGCACGTGTATATTTACTGCGATTCGCAAAGTTTTCAAAGAGACGATCGGATAACTCATACAATACGGATGGATATGGACTTTGTGTAACATGCTTCAACAGTTCGTACATCGTCATCTCTCTGCCCGTATAGAATGTTTTATTGTTCGTACCCCATTCTTTCAGTGGGCGTGATGTATTTGTCACTTTTTGATCAGCCGCATAGAGATAGAAAATGAGAGGGCTTAAGCCATCTACCGTCATAGAGTTTCTATCGTTGACTGCTCTGTCAATTTCCAATGTTTCGTTATCGACAATTAAATAACTTTGTCCAAGGCGGCGCATTTCATTAAATAGTTCGTCATGTTCATACTTTGTTCTATTTGCTGATAGCACATGTGGTAACTTACGTGCAACTTCTGGGAAGTCCGTCCCACCACTTGAAGACTTCATTAACGTTACAGAATCTTCGTTACATAAGAATTTCAAGTCGTTCATCATGACTTCTTTACTTGCATACCAAGTGATGTGTTTGTTTTTAATATTGCCAACTACCGGACGCAAGTCGTTGTCTAAGCATAAAATATAGTCCGCATTCGATTCTGATAAAACTGGCACTAACTCTTGGTGGATTTCTCGAGATTTGTGTCCCAAGTCATTAATTTTACCAAGAGCAATAATTTTATTGCCTTTGAAAAAGCGTGTCTGTGTATCGAATACTTTAATCGCATTGATCATCGCAGGTAACGACGCGTTATGTGTATCATCAATCAATGTTAATTGGTGTGTCTGTGTTTGCACCGGTTTCATATTCAGTATTTTTGTGAATGGTTGGAAGTCTTTTAAGTGTTCCGCATTAACTTTCACGTTTAGTTTTTTCAATGCAAGTAGAGCAGCAAGTGTGTTAGAAATCATACCCGAACTGATTGTATTGAGTTCATATGTTTGTAGCGTGTCGTTTTCTTGAATGCCGAAGCGGACAACACCTTTTTGATATTGAATAAATTCAGGCGTTAAGTCTGCGTCTGATGATGTCGCAATAGAGTATGTGTAGACATGTTGTGTTTTTTCTGACGCTTGTTGTTTCAGAAAGTCTACAAATAATGTGTCGCCATTAATAATCGCAATGCCATCTTCAGATAAACCGTTAAACAATCTGGCTTTTAGCTTGGCAATCTCTTCAATGCTTTTGAATGATGAAAAGTGTGCAGCACCGATACCTGTCACAACTGCAACGTCTGGGCGTAAGTTTACAGCGGTGTCTTCAATATAGTTAATCGCATTTAATGACGTTTCGATTACCGCAAAGTCAGGGTTTTTCACTAATTTCAACATATTAGAGTAAATCGCACCACGAACGTTATTGTTCCCGCGGTTTTCTAATACATCATAATCTTGTAATAAGGATGCGGTAATCATACGTGTCGAACTTTTACCCATTGAACCTGTAATGGCAATGAGTGGATTCGTATATTGATTACGAATATAAATCGCTAATGTTTTTAAAGAAGCGACAGAATCCTCGATAATAATTTGTGGGATCGGGTATTTCAACCCTTGCACTTCTTTTTCCGTAATGATGAGTCCGATGTCCTCCTGCTCGAGGTTAATCATGTCATTTCCGTCGGCTGCCCCTTTACCACGACCTAAAAAGCGTGACCACGTTTCTCTGTTAGGTGAAAAGTATGCGGTTTGTTTAGAGTTAACGTAGTGAAAAATCGTTTCAAAGTCATTGATAATGTTGTCTTCATTGTGTGCATCAACGTTGATCGTTCTACCATTAAGAATAGAATTAATTTGTTTAATTGATAACATAATGTGTTACTCCTATAATAATATGAATCGTTCACTTGTAATTATATCATATCCAATTAGTTGTACAGCTTGCAATACTACTTTTGTTTAAAAATTATTTTTCTAGTTATTGTATTCAAAAAACAAATAGCGTGCAAGAAGTGGCATTGTGAAAATAACTTGTTATGTCAAGGTTTTGGATAATAATCTATATCGTTATCAAATGAAATGATGACATAAAAAAGCGTGTCGAACCATTTGAACGACACGCTTTATACTATGTTTGGATAATATTAATGTTCGTTTGAATTTTGTGCAGAAGTCGTAGAGGCGTGCGCAGGTAGGAAAGGCAAATGTGCACTGCGTTTGAGTAACCATGCCGTGACAAAGGCGGTCATCGGAATACACATTGCAATCGCAATTCCGCCAAGTGCAATTGTAATGACTTCTTGTGTGAACAGTTTGGCGTTGATCAAGTGTCCGAAACTGTAATCTAAGTTGAAAAACCAAAATAACAACGTCAAAGAGCCACCTAAAAATGCCAGATAAATCGTGTTGGCAGACGTTGCGAGAATTTCTCTACCAACACGCATGCCAGAAATGAACAGTTGACGCTGTGTTAACGTCGGATTCGTCAACTGCAACTCATAAACAGGAGAACTGATTGTAATGGCTAAGTCAATCACTGCAGCAATCACTGCTAAAATAACGGTGAAAATCATAAATTGTGTCATGTCGATACCAATATTTAATGAGAAGACATAGGTTTCGTCTTGTTCTTCAGGCGTGAATCCTTGTAAGTGTCCGAAATGTACGGAGCAATAAATGGCACCAAGCATGAGAACAGTTGTTACTAAACTGGCGATAAACGCCGCAATGGTCTTAATATTGAAACCATTGAGTAAAAACAGATTCACCGCAGCAATCAATAGGCAGAAAATAATACTCATTACATAAATAGGGGCGCCGAACATGATGAAGAGCACAGTAACAAATAAAATGACGAAATTCAAAAACAGTGTCAGAAAGGAAACCATCCCTGTTTTGCCACCAAAAAGCCACATCAGTACGCATAAGATGACCGTCAATATAAAGAGTGCATTCATTGTACGCGACCTCCTTTCCATTCGTACCAAAAGCGCATAAAGAGAATCGTTAATGGAACGGTTAACACGATGCCAATACCACCTGTCAGTGCACGACAAATTTCTAATGACCAGTTCATAGAAATACTATATGTGAGGGTATTACCATTTTTTAAAAACAGTAACAGCATCGGTAAGCCACCTGCTAAATATGAAAACAACAAGATGTTTGTCATCGTTCCCATAATATCTTTACCGATATTTTGACCCGCTTTTAGCCAGCGTTGCATGCTAATCGTTGGCGTGCGTTGCAAAATTTCATACATACCGCTTGATATTGTAATTGCCACGTCCATAACGGCGCCGAGTGTCCCAACGAGAACGGATGTTAGAAAAATCATTTTAGGTTGAACAGTTAAGAAACTCATCGTTTCGTATTTAATACCTTGGCTATTTGTAAAGGTAATAACGAGCCAAGCGATACCAACACAAATAAACGTTCCGAGTAGCGTTGCGATAACAGTCACGACAGTTCGTGTTTGCCAACCGATAACGAGCGTCAGTGTCAATATTGTCGCGAGTGTGACGGCAAGGCTCATTAATAAAAATAAGTTTAAGTTCGGGTGTTGGTTATATAACCATACAGCGATTAAAATAGCCCCCGTGTTCATCAGAAGTGAGACGATGGACTGTAAGCCAATGCGTTCGCCAATAATCAATAGTGAAAGTAAGAACACACTGACAATTGTTACAACAAGTGTGTCTCGCTTTTTCTCAACAATATAAGCGTCGCCATTAGATGCATTGACGTGTAGTAACAGACGATCGCCTTTGTGATAAGGCTGAGCCTCGGTATGAGAAGCATTATATTGATGTTCTACTTGAACAGTTTCGCCTTTTTTGGACGTATTTAAAAGTTTGATTGCGAGTTTGTCTGTATAATGTGTATCTCGATTGTGTTGTGCATCTACCGTATGTTTACTTTGATGGTCAACCACTTGTGTGACTTCTCCGATAGGTGTTTGATAGAACGTTGCGTTATAACGTGTAAAGAGAATCATCGCAATTGCTAAAATAAAGCAAAGACTTATTGCGATACGCCAAGGTTTTTGAAATAATCGACGAACCAAATGATTTCGCTCCTCTCGTGATGAAAATGAATAAAATAAGCGTATCTTAGTAAAGGCGGAATATCAAATGGTAGCATTGTAAAGCCTTTATGAACGAGGTGTGAAATTTTTTTGAAAAATAGTGTTGACATTGTACGCTGGCTATAATATTATAGTTATTGTGTTCGATGACATGGAGGAATACCCAAGTCCGGCTGAAGGGATCGGTCTTGAAAACCGACAGGGGCTTAACGGCTCGCGGGGGTTCGAATCCCTCTTCCTCCGCCATTAAAAGTAAAATCCAAGACTAAATAGATAAAAAGTACTGGAATATTCCAGAACACAGAAAAGAAGTTTCTCATGAAAGCATGAGGAGCTTCTTTTTTTCGTCTTTATAGACATGTGTAGGGTTGTCGTTCACAATCTCTTTGGCAAGACGGATGTGTTATGTGTACCCCAAATAAAAAGGATCTACAACACGTAATTACTTTCGTGCAAAAGCTCTAAAGTTTAATTCATATTTTATTTAGTCTGAAACCAAATATTATAAGTTACTAAAAATATGATGTTGCAAGAACAAGTATTGAACAATATATACTGGTTTTAATTACATATTTTCGAGATGAATCTATCCTTCTGTGCAGTTTAAAGATTTTACAAAACAATAGTTTTTTATTACTTCTTTTGGCATTATCAAAAACTATAAGTTGTTAGACAAAAGTATTTTTAACAACTTGAGTTACAAGTGAAGCGGGAGGAATGTAATAATGACACAGAAGAAAAAACCTGGCAGTCATAGACTTGACTTTTTGCCTAACAGGTTGAATAAGTATTCGATTAGAAAATTCACAGTAGGCACAGCATCTATTTTAGTAGGTGCAACTTTGTTATTTGGATTAAATGAAGAAGCGAGAGCGGATGAAGTGACAGACGGCACAAGTGCTGCAGCTCAAGAAGTTGGCGATGCACAAGGGGAAGCACCTGTTACAGAAGCGTCAGTAGAAAATAACGAAGTAGCTGAAGAAACATCTGATGTATCAACAAATGCAGAAGATACAGCAGTTGAAGCAGAAACAACAAGTGATGAAGTAACAGAACCAGTCGTGAAAGAAACGCCAGCGACTGAAGATGAAACACCTGTTGCTGATGAAGCAGTGACTAAAGAAGTTGCTGAGTCAGCTCATGACAAAACGGAAACAACTGAAAAAGAAACAACAAATGTTGAACCTAAAACAGAAGCGGTTGTTCAATCAGTAGAGGCGCCAAAAGCTGCAACGAGAACAACAAGCACGCGTTCAATTACGCATGGTACAGCTTTCCGTGCAGCTGGTAATGCAACGAATGAAGGGTCTGGGCAACTTGTAAACGATGCAGTTGTCATGGACGGTTTCAAGATTGATAACGAACCTTTCTATCCAAACAGTGGGGATTCATTAAACTTTAGTGGTAAATTTAGAGTTGAAGGCAGTGTTCGAGAAAATGACTACTTTACGTTTGTTATTCCACATAATTTAAGTCTTGATGGTGACATCGACTATTCAAATATTAATAATACGTATGTGTTACCTGATTTATATAGTAAGACTGGGGAAGTTGTTGCGAAAGGTTACTACGATACAGTAAGTAAAGTCGGTAAATACTTCTTCACAGACTATGTAAACGACAAAGACGATGTTTCAGGTCAATTTACATTACCAATTTTCTCAGATCGTATGAATTCACAGAGAAATGGTGTATATAACGTTGACTTTGATATGGCCGGCGAACATTACAGAGGAAATGTAGAGATTGATTACGGTAATCCTGCGCAAGGTCATGACGTATACTTTGGTGCGAATACAACATCGACAATTACAGATATTGATGTGGATTCAGGTAAAAATGAATACAAACAAACCGTTTACGTTAACCCAATGGGTCATGATGCAAGAGGCACAATGTTAACAATTCAAGGTTACAAAGAAGACCCAACGAAGAGTGCAACAGTAATTAGCCAAGATAAAACGAATTTAAGAATCTATGAAGTGAAAGATAGAACAAAAATCACAGATAGTTACTATATTGATCCAAATAACCCTAACTACATTGATGTGACAGATGATGTGTTACCGTATGTAACGTACAACAACGACAACTCATTAAGCATCAACTTTGGTGATATTACTAAAACATACGCAATCACTGTTGACGGTCACTATGTGAAAAATGGTGAAAATGTGCGTACACGTGTCATCATGGAAACAGTAGAACGTGAGACAGGCGATAGAAGTTCTTTCTACTGGGATAATGAAAACTTCATGTATTCTGGTTCGGGTAATGCGGACGGTAACCAACATAGAGAACCAAAAGTAAGATTAGGTGACTATGTATGGGAAGATACAAATAAAGACGGTGTCCAAGATGTTAATGAACGCGGGATTGCCGGTGTAACGGTTATTTTGAAAAATGATCGTGGCGAAGAAATCGACCGTACAACGACAGACCATAGCGGTAGATATATCTTTGAAGAATTAGACAAAGGTTTTTACACAGTCGAATTTGAAACGCCAGAAGGTTATGTGCCAACAGGTGTAAATCAAGGTGGCAACTACGAAAAAGACTCAGATGGTCTTGTAGTTGAAGTTGATCTTGAAGAAGATGATTTATCAATCGACTCAGGTTTCTATAAAGATGATTCTGATGCAGATGCAGATTCTGATGCGGACTCAGATTCGGACAGTGACTCGGATTCAGATAGCGACTCTGACTCAGATAGTGACTCAGATTCGGACAGCGACTCAGACTCAGATTCAGACAGTGATTCGGATTCAGACAGTGATTCGGATTCAGACAGCGACTCTGACTCAGACAGTGACTCTGACTCAGATTCAGACAGTGATTCCGACTCAGACAGCGACTCAGACTCAGATAGTGACTCGGATTCAGACAGTGATTCCGACTCAGACAGCGATTCTGACTCAGATAGCGACTCGGATTCCGATAGTGATTCAGATTCAGACAGCGACTCCGATTCGGACAGTGATTCGGATTCAGACAGCGACTCCGACTCAGATAGCGACTCAGATTCGGATAGTGATTCCGACTCCGATAGCGACTCGGATTCAGATTCAGACAGTGACTCCGACTCAGATTCAGACAGTGACTCAGATTCAGACAGCGACTCAGACTCAGATAGCGACTCGGATTCAGACAGCGATTCTGACTCAGACAGTGACTCAGATTCGGACAGTGATTCGGACTCAGATAGCGACTCCGATTCGGACAGTGATTCGGATTCGGATAGTGATTCCGACTCCGATAGCGACTCAGATTCGGATAGTGATTCCGACTCCGATAGTGACTCGGATTCAGATAGCGATTCCGACTCGGATAGCGACTCAGACTCAGACAGCGACTCGGATAGCGACTCAGACTCAGACAGCGACTCGGATAGCGACTCAGACTCAGACAGCGACTCGGATAGCGATTCCGACTCAGATAGCGACTCGGACTCAGATAGTGATTCAGACTCAGACAGTGACTCAGATTCAGATAGTGATTCAGACTCAGACAGCGACTCCGACTCAGATAGTGACTCAGATTCCGATAGTGACTCTGACTCAGACAGTGATTCCGATTCAGACAGTGACTCTGACTCAGACAGTGACTCAGATTCAGACAGTGACTCCGACTCGGACAGTGACTCCGACTCGGACAGTGACTCCGACTCGGATAGCGATTCCGACTCAGACAGTGATTCTGACTCAGATAGCGACTCAGACTCAGACAGTGACTCGGATTCAGATAGCGATTCCGATTCAGACAGCGATTCAGACTCAGACAGTGATTCCGATTCAGACAGCGACTCAGACTCAGACAGTGATTCAGACTCAGACAGCGACTCAGATTCGGACAGTGACTCGGATTCAGACAGCGACTCTGACTCAGATAGTGACTCAGACTCAGATAGCGATTCGGATTCAGATAGCGATTCAGACTCAGATAGTGACTCAGACTCAGATAGCGATTCGGATTCGGACAGTGATTCGGACTCAGATAGCGACTCCGACTCAGATAGTGACTCGGATTCAGACAGCGATTCTGACTCCGACAGTGATTCAGACTCAGATAGCGATTCAGACTCAGATAGTGACTCTGACTCCGACAGTGACTCTGACTCAGATAGCGACTCCGATTCAGACAGTGATTCAGACTCAGATAGCGACTCTGATTCAGACAGTGACTCTGACTCCGACAGTGACTCTGACTCAGATAGCGATTCAGACTCAGATAGTGACTCTGATTCCGATAGTGACTCAGACTCAGATAGCGACTCTGATTCGGACAGCGATTCTGACTCAGATAGTGATTCAGACTCAGATAGCGATTCAGACTCAGATTCAGATGCTGATGCAGACCATGAGAAAGATTCACATGATCATGCATTACCTGAAACTGGTTCAGCTAGTCAAAATGCGACATTGTTTGGTTCATTGTTTGCCGCTGTAGGTTCTCTATTCTTAGTAGGATCACGTCGCAGAAAAAATAAATAGTATAAGATGTAATATTTGTGGATGTTTTGAAGATTTCATATGATGGTCAGTGATATAAGGGTGCATATGACTGATATAAGTTAAATACTTTTTAACGACATCAATGTATTTTCATTATGGGTTACGGTGTATTACAGTTAAGAGTGAGGCATTTTGGTGTCTCACTCTTTCTATTAAGGATTGCAGAAATGCGCAAATACTTGTAAAGTATAGTAAATGATACTTAAAGGAGAAAAGATATGGCTTTAGAAAACAACATTCAAGAACTTGTCAAAACGATTGATCAAGAGGCGTTGGCATACGATTATGTTTTCATTAGCTTGGGCATCCCTGATGTGAAAGCACAAGTGCGCCTTTTTAAAAATCGACGTTATCTTGATAGAGATATTAATAAGTTCTGCCAAAAGTTTAGAGAGAAGGTTGGCAAATTTCCACAATGGATTAAAGTGGATATTGTGACAGAAACAGAATCCGTGTTGTTTGATGATATTGCGGAAACATTAGTTCAAACACGTCGTAACTATGTAGACTTCGGTGTGGCACTGGATAAAAACTGGTACCTGACATTCTTACCAGAAGAAATTAATGCGAATGCGTTTGTACGTCCTAGAAAAGGAACGAAAGAATTTTACTTATCAGAAGAAAACGTTAACAACTACATGAAAAAATATACGAGTCATCGTAGAAAGTTCAGCATTGCGGCATATAAAGGCAAAATGGTAACGAAGTTCTATACACAAGGCTTTATTTTTGATGGTGAAGGTGTGTACAAACTTCATAGCAAAGGTTATCAAAAGAACCTACGTATTGTAGAAGATTTGAACGTTGAGATGGATCGTTTAATCGGGCATAGTACATCGTTCTTAGAAGGCATGTTGCAAGAGAATGGCCGCTACATTTACGGCTACTTCCCACATTTCGATAATACGATTAACTTCTATAATATGTTACGTCACTCTTCATCAACGTATTCGCTTATTGAAGGTTTATCGTACTTAAATAAAGATTTGGCACCGGCTGAACGTGCGATTGAATATGTGATTGACAATTACATTGCGACGGACGAAACAGGTGCGAAGTTTGTGTTTGACGATACTGAAAATATTAACGAAATCAAACTCGGTCAAAATGCGGCGTTTATCTTTACAGTTTGTGAATATTTGAAACACGGCGGTCAGAATAAACACTACTTGAAGCATGCGCAAGGTGTTGCGGAAGGTATTTTGAAAATGATTAACCCAGATACGGGTGAAACGGTGCATATTTTGAATTATCCAGACTTCAAAATGAAAGAAAAATTCCGTATCGTGTATTATGATGGTGAGGCAGCGTTAGGTTTATTACGTCTATATCAACAAGATAATGACACGCGTTGGCTTAAAACGGTTCAAACACTTTTTGAACATTTCATCAAAAATGATTATTGGAAGTATCATGACCATTGGCTTGGTTATTGTACGAACGAATTGGTACAAGTCGTTCCAGAAGAGAAATATTTCCGATTCGGTATTAACAACGTAAGTTCATACTTGGATTATATGAAACAAAGGGAAACAACATTCCCAACGTTCTTAGAGATGTTAATGGCGACGTATCATTTAGTTGAAAAGGCGAAAACATCAGGTTATCAGCACTTGGTAGATGAACTGTTAGACGAAGAGAAGTTTTTAGATACGATTCATACACGTGCAGATTATGAGCGTACAGGCTTTTTCTATCCGGAAATTGCGATGTACTTCAAAAAGCCGAGTCGCATTTTAAATAGTTTCTTTATTAAGCACCATGGTTATCGTGTGCGAATCGATGATATTGAACATTACTTATCAGGTTATGTACAATATCAACATGTATTCAAAAAAGCGGAATAAGGAGCTAGACAGATGACGCAAGAAAAGGTCAAAACAGAAGATCACGTAGAAAAACATGAAGATCCGAACGCAGATATTAACAAAGAGATTGAAGCTGAGTTATTAGCGTATTTGGAAAACGGAGAAGAAGAAGAGAAGAAAGAAAAGAAAAAATATAAATCCGCCATGTTTATTACGATGCTGATTATTTTAATTCTTTATTTAGCGAAATTAAGCAGAAAGATGTTTTTCATTTACTTCGGATTCTTTTATTAGTCCGTTATAGCGTTAAAAAAGAGACCATACACATTAGATGGATGATGTGTACGGTCTCTTTTTGTGTGCTTTACAATTGAAGATGTCCTCGGAAGGTGTTGCTTGTATAACGTGTCCGGTACAATCCACGACGTTGTAATTCCGGGACAACCATTGTGACAAAGCCTTCTAGGCTGTCGGGTAAGACCGGTGGCATTAAATTAAAGCCATCTGCCACGCCTTCATCTAGCCATGTTTCCATCGTATCGACAATCTCTTCAGGTGTACCGATAAGTGTGAGATGTCCGCCCCCTGCGTTCAGATAACCGAGTAGTTCACGCACGGTCGGATCTTTATCACGAATAATCGCAAGAATCGTTTCATAGCGACCGATCGGCCCTGTAAATGATTCGACAGGTGGGAGTGTGGGTACTTTGTCATCCAAATTCCAAGTGCTACAGTCTTGTTGAACGAAGAAGCTCAGTTGTTGTAAAGCGGTTTCGATAGGAAGAGCATTATCTAATGCCTGCTTTTTAGCCAGCGCTTCTTCATGCGTTTTGCCTACGTAAGTGACGAGTCCAGGGAAAATTTTAATATGACGTTCGTCATTGTTTTGTGCCAATTGTGTATCAAGACGTTGACGAAAACGGCGTGCTTGATCAATGTTCCAAGACACCGAATAGACGGCATCTGCGTATTTCGCTGCCAGTGCAACGCCTTGTTCTGAAGCACCTGCTTGCATTGCGACAGGTTTCCCTTGAGGACTTGCTGGTGTTGTCAAAGGTCCTCTAACCTTAAAATGTGTACCGTGATGATTAATAGGTTGTACATCGTGCGCATGGATGACTCGATTCGTATCACGTTCGTGGACAAAGTCTTGCGTATGCCATGAAGTGAAAAGTTGATTCACCACATGGGCAAATTCATCCGCTTTTTTGTAGCGTGCATCGTGATTCGGTAGTGCCGGCATGTTGTGATTTTGCGCCTCTAAGTCTGTCATAGATGTCACCAAGTTCCATCCGACACGTCCACCAGTTATATGATCTAGGCTGAGTAATTGTCTTGCGGTTGTAAAAGGATTCGCAAAAGTGCTTGAAATCGTTGAAACTAAGCCAATATGTGTCGTCACTTGTGAAATAGCTGTCAGATTGATGACTGGATCGAACCAAAAAGCGGGCAATTCGGTGTCTGTTTTAGCAGGGAATGATTGGTTATCTGCAAAAAAGACGGCATCTAACAAGCCTTTTTCTGCCAGTTGTGCTAATGATTGATAATACGTCACATCGCCTAGTCGCTCAATAGACGAATCGGGCATGCGCCATGCTGCCTGATGATGTCCACAGCCGTAAAGCAACACACCGATGTGAAGCTGTTGCGTAGTGGGTGTCATAATTCGTACAGACTCCTTTCAATATGTGTATTTTCAACAAATTAGTTCATCGTCAAGCCACCATCAACGGTAATGTTCTGACCGGTAATCCCTTTGGCTTGTTCGGAAGCGAGATACACAACCATATTTGCAACGTCTTGTGGTGTCGTCACTTTGCGTAGTGGTGTTGTTTGTGCGATTAAATCAAATACTTCAGGTGTTGTTACGGCGCTTGCATCAGTCGTTTTTAACAGACCACCGGATACGACATTCGCGTTAATGCCATGTTGTCCAAGTTCTGCAGCAATGTTACGTGTGAAGCCAATGAGTGCGGCTTTGGCAGTCGTGTATTCATGGTAAGGTACGACAGGATTTTGATATAAGTTGGTACCGATACTAATAATCGTACCGCTTTGTCGTTGGATCATCTGTGGTAGGACACTTTGCGTTGTGTTAAACGCTGCTTTTAATGTCCCGTCGAGCTGTCCTTGATAGTCCGACCAATTTAAGTCTTTAAAAGCTTTTTGAGCAGTTGGATCAAATTTGAAATTGACGAGCGCATTGTTGATAACGACATCAATTTGACCAAAATGAGCGGTTGCTTGTTTGACGAGTGCGTCTACTTGTGCACGATCTGTCACATCAGCTTGTATTGCTAGTGCATGTGATGTACCAATGTCAGCGACAACCTCCTGTGCTGCTGCTTCACTTGTATGATAATTCACGATGACGTTGTATCCTTGTTCCCCTAATGTGCGTGCAATTGTCGCACCAAGACCTCGACTCGCCCCAGTGACTAATACGGTTTTTGTCATATGAAACACTCCTTTTACAGTTTGAAAGGCATAAAAAAATACGCAACTCCTAACAAGGAAAGTTGCGCATCGTATCGTACGACAATCATAAGATAAAACAAACGCCTCAGTTAGGACGCTTAATACTATGATTGCCGAAATTCATCGCTGTGGTATCGTTAGGTTGAGATAATACAAAAGCATCGTCTATCAGAAAGACGTGGTTTTGTTCGATTTTATCTCAATCGCTACAAGTTGTTCATCGATTGACACTTTCCTCCGCTAGTATGACCTAGTTCAGGTTCAAAGGGTTTGAGGTTGCCCTCATCTCAGTTCGTAAACACCCCTAGTGCTATTCTTTTATAGTTTCAATGTAACGAATAATGTATAGAGCGTCAAGCTGTGATGTAAAAGGGTGGATTGCGCACAGTCAACTTGTGCGTATAAAAATTGTGCAAAATTGAAAGTTCACATAACGTTCTCAAAGAAATGACAAATCAGTTAACGCCGGTTTTTTAAGTTGAAAATACAATATATAGTATCTAACATAGTATTCAGACACTATATATAGAGAGAAGCGTGAATGTATGACACAATTAGAAAAAGATCTTCAAGGGTTGATGACGAAAGATCCGAAGATTGTAAATGAAAATGCCAATAAAGACAGTCAAACATTTGCAACGATGCGCGATCTAACAGCAGGTGTAGTTTCTAAGTCTTATGGCTTACAATATCTTTTGCCCGAACATGTTGCAGCTGCACATCAATCGGGAGATATTCATTTTCACGATTTAGATTATCATCCTTTTCAACCGTTAACGAATTGCTGTTTGATTGATGCACAAGGAATGTTAGCGAATGGTTTTCAAATCGGCAATGCACATGTGACATCACCTAAATCGATTCAGACAGCGGCAGCACAGTTAGTCCAAATGATTGCGAACGTTTCGAGCAGTCAGTACGGGGGTTGTACGATAGACCGTATAGATGAAGTATTAAGCACATACGCGATACATAATGAACGTAAACATCGAGCAATGGCTGAAAAGTATGTCAGCCCAGAACAAATTGAGCGTTATGTGGACGAACAAGTGACACAAGATATTTTTGCGGCGATTGAGAGCTTGGAATATGAAGTGAACACGCTTTACACATCTAACGGACAGACGCCTTTTGTGACGTTTGGCTTTGGTTTAGGTACGGACGAGATGAGTCGCAAAATTCAACAGGCGATTTTGCAGACACGTATTAAAGGATTGGGCAAAGATCGTGTGACAGCGATTTTCCCAAAACTCGTTTTTTCTATTAAAAAGGGTGTAAACTTCGCGCCGGAAGACCCGAATTATGATGTGAAGCAACTGGCACTGGAATGTTCGATGAAGCGTATGTATCCGGATATTTTGAACTATGACAAGACGGTAGAACTTTTAGGGGATTTCAAAGCGCCGATGGGATGTCGTTCGTTCCTACCTGCATGGCAAAATGAAGACGGAGAATATGAAAATAGTGGTCGCTGTAACTTAGGCGTGGTGACACTGAATTTACCGCGTATTGCATTGGAATCTCAAGGCGACAAAGCGCGTTTCTGGGAAATTTTTACAGAACGTATGGCGATATTACATGATGCGCTTGCCTTTCGTATTGAACGTGTGAAACAAGCGGAGCCGAACAATGCACCGATTTTATACAAGCATGGGGCGTTTAAACATCGCTTACAAGAACAAGATGATGTGTTTACATTGTTTAACAAGCAACGTGCGACGATTTCGATGGGTTATATCGGTCTTTACGAAGTGGCAACGGTTTTCTACGGGCCAGAGTGGGAGACGAATCCTGAAGCGAAAGCCTTTACGTTAGATATTTTAAAAGCGATGCGTGATTATCAGCATGAATGGACGGCGCAACATGATGTGTGGTTTAGCATTTATAGTACGCCGAGTGAATCTTTAACAGATCGTTTTTGCCGTTTGGATTACGATAAGTTTGGTGCAGTGGCCGATGTGACAGATAAAGGCTATTATCAAAACTCTTTCCACTATGATGTGCGTAAAGATGTGACGCCTTTTGAAAAGTTAGACTTTGAACAAGACTATCCATATTATGCGAGCGGTGGCTATATTCATTATTGCGAATATCCGAAGTTAGACCATAATAGAAAAGCGTTGGAAGCGGTATGGGACTATTCGTATGACCGTGTGAGCTACTTAGGCACGAATATTCCGATTGATCATTGTTATGAGTGTGACTTTGAAGGGGATTTTGAGACGACCGATACCGGTTATCGCTGTCCACATTGTGGCAATCAAAACCCTGAAACGGTTGATGTTGTGAAGCGAACATGTGGTTATCTTGGCAACCCAGTACAACGCCCAACGATTGCGGGAAGACACAAAGAAATTTGTGCCCGTGTCAAACATATGAAAGTACCGAAGTCATGAAAGGCGCACTATTAACGCAAGGATCAGGATATGTCGCTAAAATTGAAAGCCATAGCTTTGTGGATGGCGAAGGGGTACGTTGTAGCTTATACGTATCCGGTTGCCCATTTCGCTGTCCCGGTTGTTACAATGTTGCCGCTCAACACTTTCGTTATGGCGAACCGTTTACTGATGACGTTATCGCAGAAGTGATCTTAGCTTGTGAACCGTCGTATATTTCAGGGCTGAGTATTTTAGGTGGCGAACCCTTTTGTAACTTAGCCGTGATTGCGCCATTAATTCGAGCATTTCGAGAGCGCTTTGGCCATACGAAGAACATATGGGTATGGACGGGGTATCAGTTAGAGTATTTATGGCGTCAACACGATGAACGTACGGCTTTATTACACGAAATTGATATGCTTGTTGACGGGATGTTTATTCAAACGTTATACCGTCCTAACTTAGCGTATCGTGGTTCGCTTAACCAGCGTGTGATTCATCTTCCGACATATATTGAAACGCAATCGGTCGCACAAGCGATTTATGTTGAGTAATATATATTTTATGGAAAACTGAATAATTTTATCGGAATTTCTAGAAAAAGCATTGACTATCAGAATTTTCTGATATATTATAGCTGTATCATTTAAACAATTGCATACCGTGATAAACATTTCTTATCAAGATTGGTGAAGGGACAGGCCCTATGAAACCAGGCAACCTATTGAATTAGGTGCTAATTCCTGCAGGTGACGCGACCTGAGAGATAAGTTAGACGGAAAGTAACAAGTAGTTAAGTTACTTGATAGGCGCACACCTTAATCTTTTGAAATGAAAGTTTTGGGTGGCGTCTTTTTTATTATAGGAGGTAATAACCATGACAGAGTCATACAAGTTTGAAACATTACAGTTGCACGCAGGTCAAGAAGTAGACGAATACTCAAAGGCACGCGCATTGCCAATTTATCAAACGACATCATATACATTTGATGATACGGCACATGCAGCACGCTTATTTGGTTTAGAAGAAGTTGGGAATATTTATTCAAGATTAACAAATCCAACAACAGCCGTATTAGAAACACGCGTTGCGGAGTTGGAAGGCGGGTCTGCAGGTGTTGCGGTCGCATCTGGTATGGCGGCAATCACATACGCGATACAAGCAGTGGCACAACAAGGTGACCATATCGTCGCAAGTGACAAGTTGTACGGCGGTACACACACATTATTCAATCATACATTACCCAAGTTTGGCATTGAAGTGACGTTAGTCGATACAGCTTCAGTTGAACAAATCGAGCAAGCCATTCGTCCGAATACGAAAGGGCTGTTTATCGAAACAATTGGTAATCCAGAAGGGAATATTGATGATTTTGATGCAATTGCAGCATTAACACAAAAACATGGCATTGTGTTCATCGTGGACAATACATTTGCGACGCCATACTTATTCCAACCGATTGCACACGGTGCCAACATTGTCGTGCATTCAGCAACGAAATTTATAGGGGGACATGGTACATCCATCGGTGGCGTTATCGTTGACGGCGGTAACTTCAACTGGGACAACGGTAAATTCCCAGGTTTGAGTGAACCAGATCCGTCATACCATGGCTTAATATTTCACGAAACGTTCGGACCAGCCGCACTAGCATTTAAAATTCGTACAACACTATTACGAGATACAGGTGCCGCATTATCTCCGTTCAACGCATTTTTATTAACACAAGGATTAGAAACATTGTCCTTACGTGTAGAACGTCATGTTGAAAATGCTGAAAAAGTCGCGCGTTACTTGGAACAACATGAACAAGTTGAATGGGTGAAATATGCAGGATTGCCATCGAGTGAGTATTATGCACATAAAGAACGCTACTTACCAAAAGGTGCTGGATCTATCTTTACGTTCGGCGTGAAAGGCGGATATGAGTCAGGTAAAAAGTTTATTGAAGGCTTATCACTTTTCTCATTGTTAGCGAACGTCGGCGATGCCAAATCATTGGTGATTCATCCAGCTTCAACAACACACCAACAGTTAACGGTAGAAGAACAGCATGATGCAGGCATTGAACCAGAAACAATTCGCGTTTCAATCGGGTTGGAACATGTCGATGATATTATCGCCGATTTAGAAAAAGGCTTTAACGCAATATAATATGAAAGACTTGGCAGAGTTTGGGAGCGGGACAGAAAGCTCATTTTTATAAAAAGCTTTCGTAGTCCCGCCCGGCAAGGGTGACTAGAAGTGAAAAAAGTTTATTAAAACGCATTTTCACTTCAGGCACCTACTGCCACTTAGTGATTTTCCCCTAATTATTTAAGATGATTTTCTTTATGTTCCAACCCCATCTGCCTTTTTTATGGATGCCATGTTGAAAAGTTATTAGGTAACTAAAAATTGACATTGCACATTTGTAGAGGCTCATGTATAATTTGAATCGTAATGATTACTATTTGGAGGAAGGCGTCCTATAAATGAAGAAAAGTTTAAAAGTAGTAGCTACCGCAGCATTAGCAAGTTCACTATTAGTCGCATGTGGACAGTCAGACGATAATAAAGCTGCTTCAGGCGACAAATTAAAGGTAACAACGACTGTTTACCCACTCCAATCATTCGTTGAACAAATTGGTGGCGAACATGTTGAAGTAGATTCTATTTACCCTAAAGGTGCGGACTTACATAGCTTTGAGCCGTCACAAAAAGACATTATCGATGCCAGCAAGTCAGATGTGTTTGTATACACAGGTGACAACTTAGATCCAGTAGCGAAAAAAGTAGCCGGCGCGATTAAAAAAGACGATCACAAGTTATCATTAGAAGAGACACTTGATAAGTCTGAATTATTAACTGATCAGCATGAACATGAACATGAAGGGGAAGACCATGATCATGAAGGGGAAGGTCACGACCACGAAGCAGAAGAACATGAACATCATCACCACGGTGGGTATGATCCACACGTATGGTTAGATCCAAACATGGACGAATCATTCGTTGAAGCGATTCGTGACGACTTAAGCAAGCGTGATCCAGAACATAAAAAAGAATACGAAGAAAATGCAGACAAGTTATTAAAAGACTTGGATAAATTAGATAAAGATATGAAAAAAGCGACAAAAGGCCATGAAGGTCACGCGGTATTCGTATCACATGAATCACTTGGTTACTTAGCAGACCGTTACGGTTTCGTACAAAAAGGCGTACAAAGTTTAAATGCTGAAGACCCATCACAACAAGAATTAACAAAAATTGTTGAAGAAATTAACGATACAGGTGCGAAATACATCTTGTACGAAGAAAACGTTGCGAACAAAGTAACAGATACAATTCGTAAAGAAACAGATGCAAAACCATTAAAATTCAACAACATGGAAGCTGTTTCTAAAGACCAAGCGAAAGATGCAACATATCAATCATTAATGGAAGAAAACATCAAAAACATTGAAAAAGCGTTAAACGATAAAATCAAAGTTGAAGATGAAAAAGCGGCAGATAAGCATTCAAAAGCAATTCAAGACGGTTACTTTAAAGATGACCAAGTGAAAGACCGTCCATTATCTGACTATGCTGGTGAATGGCAATCTGTTTACCCATTATTGAAAGACGGTACACTAGACGAAGTATTTGAACATAAAGCCGAAGAAAAAGGCGACAAGTCAGCAGAAGAGTACAAAAAATACTATGACACAGGCTACAAAACAGATGTTGAACATATTAAAATTACAGACGACAGCATTACATTTACGAAAAATGGTAAATCTGTAACAGGTAAGTATAAGTATGATGGCAAAGACATCTTAGACTACGAAGGTGGTAACCGTGGTGTACGTTACACATTCAAGTTAGACGGTAAAGCGTCTAAAGACTTACCGAAATATGTACAATTCAGCGACCACAACATCGCACCAGTTAAAACAGGTCACTACCACATCTTTGTAGGTAACGACCGTGACAAAGTTTTAAAAGAATTGGAAAACTGGCCAACATATTACCCAGCAGACCTTTCTAAAGAAGAAGTAAAAGAAGAAATGTTAGCACACTAATAATTAAACGACAAACACCTATGACAGGCGTCATTGCCCATCATAGGTGTTTTTGTCGTAGTGTGTAGCTGAGGCTGTTTATAGTCAGCGTCGTAGGGGAATGGTTATATAAAGGGGTTAGATGTGAACCGTAGTAACATCTATCTTAACCAAAGTAATTGGGTGATAATATGAAAATGGTAACGAGTTATTGGTTCAGCCTTTTTATCGCATTAATGTTTGTCTCATTTAGTACACCTATGACTGCTTTTACATCTATTAACAGCATAGGACATGGCATGGTATTTGTGTCTATTTTTGTGATAAAAGTAGTTGTGCTGTTCATAATATATAAAGTTGCTGCGACGCTTATTGTTAAAGCCTTAACTTAAATAATATTAAACGACAAACACCTATGACAGGCGTCATTGCCCATCATAGGTGTTTTTTCTCGTTTTGAAGGAAATAAATCAAGTGAGAGGCTTGTGTGACACACTTGATTCAAAGCAAATTTGATCATGAAATCGTGATATAATTGAACCGATAAGATGTAATGACATGAGGAGCGTGTGAGATGAAAAAAGTATTGTGGTGGACGGTCAGCATTTTAGCAGTGATTGTTGTGACACTGTTCTTTCTGCTCAAGACATATGGCCCTTACTATCAAATTTATGTAACAAAACCATCAACAAAAGACTATGTCAAAATTGCGTTAACACAAATGGAAAATCAAGGGCTTTACGCAAAAGGTGATGAGTGGAAACGTGCAAAAGCGGATGCATATAAAGCAACTGCGCATGCTAAAACGTATGATGAGACACATGATGCGTTGCATAAGGCGTTAAAAGTAGCAGGTGGCAAGCATTCGTTTCTTGAAACAACGCAACAACAAGATGAACATAAAAAGCAAGTTGCGTATCCAACGACAAAAATGCACGGCGAAACGTTAGTGCTAAACTTGCCGGGATTTATGGGCAGTGAGAAAGAGGCACAACGTTATGCGAAGAAACTGAATGACGCATTAGAAAAAGAAAATTATACAAAGGTCATCGTCAACTTACAGGACAATGATGGTGGCGATATGGGACCGATGATTGCAGGGCTGTCTAAAATAATTCCAGACGGTACGCTCATGTCATGGATTGATCGCGATGGCAATCACTTCGATGCGACGTTAAAAGATGGCAAAATAATGGGTGGTGGCACGGAAGTCCAAGTGAAAGCAGGCGCTAAAGATTTAAAGACGCCAGTGCGCGTGTTAATCAGTAACAAGACCGCAAGTTCTGGTGAGATTACCGCACTCGCTTTTAAAGGGCGTCCACATGCGCAGTTTATCGGTCAAGACACCGCAACCTATACAACTGCCAATACGACGATTCCGTTGTATGACGGGGCAGAAATGGTGATTACGAATTATAAAATTAAAGACCGCACAGGCGTGTATTATGAAAATGATCCAATTCATCCCGATATTGAGAGTGAACAAGCACTCGAAACGGCATTAACTTCATAACGTGACAAAAAGCATGTGAATCAAGACGTGTCATGAAAGACAGTCTTGTCACATGCTTTTTGCGTATCCCGGTCATTGACTCAATTTTCGTTGTGCGATGCGACAGAAACAGACATAAAAGTGAAAGATATGCGCCTATCCCTTTTATGAACGACTATCATCAAAATGGATAGACATGTTTAGGCGATGATGCGATGACAAGGCATCTATGTGCTCCCAGTCATAAATGCCTTGTGATTGACGCAAAGCTCCCACATACTGCGTCTTTGTTCGTATAACATATGCAGTGTGATGATAGATTTACTACTTTTATTGAAAGCTGTTACGTACAAAACGACGCACTAATTTGCCGCCTACCAACCATTAGCGACATGACAAATAGAGACAGTGCACGTGTTGTCTTGAATTTGTGTAATGTGTGTTTTCAAATTGTGGGAATATCATTGTATTTGATGACATCTTGGCGTAGAAGTGAGAACGAAACAGACCATTCAAAGGGTTGTAGCCACCCATGATAGAAGTATTTAGAAGTTGTGCAAACGCACGGGAATAATTTTAATATAAAAATGAATTATATTTAATTATATACGTGTTTTTAGTATAGCGTTGTCGTGTTATGAATGCAACTGATTTTTCATTCGCATGACAGCTTGGTTATCAGTGTGTGATTAGTGTAATACAATGTACACACTTTGTTCATTTAAACTACCAATAATTAGAATTACAATTTATTTGTTTGTAGTGTAAAATAAAAAGGTCATATATTAACAACTCGGAGGTATTAACAGAAGATGCAATGGCTCATTTATCTTGTAGTAGGTGTTATATGCACAGTGCTTGATGTCACATTGATCAGACGAACACGTGCAATCAAGCATCTCATTGCCAAATTTTTATTTTACACGATTACGTTAAACATTATCACACTTGGTTTATTTGTCATTGTTTTAGGACGTCCAGATAGTGTAGAAAGTCCAGTTTATACAACAGCATTTGCCGCACAGTATGTAGGTGTTGCATTGCTCATTGGCGTCGTATGGCTAGGTATTAAGTATTTATTACAACGTCAAACACTTATACAATTCCGTGAAGCAACTGTGAAGCGTCGTTGGCTCGATGTGATTGTTAAAGCACTGATTATGCTTTTCACAATTGTTGGCTTGCTCGTTGTATTTTTTGCAGATTGGTTTATTGATTACTTTGGTAACATTACGCCGGAACAATTTTTATTTAACTTGAAGTCGCCGATTAAAGGGACTTCGGACGGTATGGTAGCAGAAATCATTCGTACACCGATATTAAAGGCATTTTTCTTTGCGGTGCCGTTATTCATTTTAGTCGTCTATAACCGCTACGATGTCGTTGTAGCGAAACCACAGCGTACGTTGTTCAAGCGTACAGTCGGTAAAGTATTATTGCTACTTGTCGCATTAGCGGTGTTAGTATCTGGTGTCACATATGGCTCTCAAAAGTTACGCTTACCAGAAGTGTATGAAGCTTATGCGAAAGACTCACAATATATTGCGAAAAACTATGTCGCACCAACAGCGAAACAATATGAATTTCCTGAAAAGAAACGAAATTTAGTCCACATTTATTTAGAATCTGTAGAGAACTCGTATTTGTCTAAAGATTTAGGTGGCTATATGCATGAAAATCTGATGCCAGAGTTAACGGAACTCTCAAAAGAGGGCGTGCATTTCTCTGATACGAAAGCGCCATTCGGTGGGCCATATCAAACGTACGGTTCAAGTTGGTCTGTCGCAGGTATGATCAACATGGGTATGGGAATTCCACTTAAAATTCCAATGAATGGTAACAGTTATGGTAAGTCAGGATACTTCTTACCGGGTGCACGTGGACTTGGAGATATTTTGCAAGAGGAAGGTTACGAACAAACGATTATGTTCGGTGCCGATGCAGACTTTGGTGGTTTAACAACATATTTCAAATCACATGGCGACTTCAATATATGGGATTGGAAGTACGCACGTGATAATGGTTATATTCCAAAAGATTATAAAGTTTGGTGGGGCTTTGAAGACGACAAATTGTATGACTTTGCGAAACAAGAGATCACACGTTTGTCACAAACAGGAAAGCCATTCAACTTTACGATGGAAACGGCAGATACGCATTTCCCAGACGGTTATGTGTCTAAAAATACGCCAACGCCACGTGACAACCAATATGCGAATGTTATTGCATATTCAACATCTGAAGCGGTGGAATTCGTACGTTGGATTCAACAACAACCGTATTATAAAGATACAACGATTGTTATTACTGGGGATCACCTCAGCATGGATAAGAAGTTCTTTAAACACTTCGACCCAAATTATAAACGTGACATCTTCAACTTAATCATCAACCCTGCAAAAGAACCTGAAAAAGTGCAAAATCGTAAGTTTGCGCCATTAGACATGTTCCCAACGATTTTATCAAGCATGGGCGTAGAGATTAAAGGAGACCGTCTTGGTTTAGGTACAGACTTGTTCTCTGAAACACCAACATTGATTGAACGTGATGGTATTGACAAGTTTGATCATGAAATTAGCGTGAATAGCAACTATTACAACAAGCAATTTGTTAGTGAACGTGGAACAGGTAAACAAAAAGTAGAACAGTAACATAGCGTGAAGCAGGGCAGTGACTTTTTAAGGCTGTCCTGTTTTTATATTTAAAAGACAATTTTGTCATCGAATTGTCGTCATTATCGTGTCTGAACAGTATGATTTTAGGGGATACTATAAATGAAAACGTTTTATAAAATGGAAAGGTGGCAATTGTATGATTAATTTATCTGGACAAATCGCATTTGTAACTGGCGGTGCCAACGGTATTGGTAAAGGCATTGTCGAAGCATTGGCACAAGCAGGGGCAAAGGTAATGATCGGTGACATTGATACAGCAGCAGGACAACAAACGGCGCAAGCAGTAAACGGTCAATTTTATGAGTTAGATGTTACGGATAAAGCGCGTATTGAAGCGGTTGTCGCTGATATTGTGGCACAACACGGACGCATTGATATTTTGTCTGCGAATACAGGCGTGTATCCACAAATTGCGATTGAAGCCATGACAGAAGCAGACTGGGATTATATCCAAAATGTTAACCTAAAAGGAACATTCCTTGTGACACAAGCTGTTCTTGCGGTGATGAAGGCGCAAAATTATGGGCGTGTCGTATTAACATCTTCGGTGACAGGTCCTATAACAGGTTACCCTGGTTGGGCACATTACGGTGCGACAAAAGCAGGGCAACTTGGCTTTATGCGTAGTGCGGCTTTGGAATACGCGAAATATGGTGTCACAATTAATGCTGTACAGCCGGGTAATGTATTAACAGATGGCTTGAAAGCACAAGGAGAGGCCTATTTGGAAGGAACACGTAAAATTATTCCAACACATGAACTGGGTGAACCATTTGATATTGGTTATGCCGTAGCTTTCTTTGCAAGTCCACAAGCAAAATTTATTACAGGACAAAATTTAGTGATTGACGGGGGTCAAATTCTACCAGAAGAACCAGATGCCATTATTTAAATGACGTAAAAAGCGTGACACGATGACGGATAAGTATCGTTATGTCACGCTTTTGTTTAAAGTATAAATTATTCATATGAGATTGATTAAAAAATTAATTTATTGTAAAATTTAGTTAGACACATTTTTGTCACAAAAACAAAGGGGATTTATTATTTAGCTTTAAAAAAGGGGTTATATCATATGAATAATAAACTATTTTTTAATGTCATTTTGATTGCTGTACTTTTAATTGTATGTCCACCATTATTATTTGCAAAACCAATGGATGGTGAAATACTTTTATTTATGTTTGGTTGTATTGGTATCATTTTCGCAGTTGTAGATTTAGTTTTTACATTACGTTATATAGATAAATCAGATTTCACTGGTTGGTAATTCCAACAAATAAAGCGTGACACGATGACTGAGAAAGGTTGTCGTGCCACGCTTTTTACTATTTAATGTATTTCATTTCAAGCTGATGGATGAGGTGTGTCAACATATCGTTATTCGGTGTTGGAATATTCGCTTCACGTCCATATTTACTAATTTGTCCGTTCAAGTAGTCGACTTCGGTATAACGTCTGTTGTACAAGTCTTGATGCATTGATGGATAGTGTAAGCCTTGCGTTTCTTTCGGGTATGCAGCTTCAATTTTTTCAAGTAATGCTGCACCGTCCAGTTCGACGTTGCGTGCTTTTGCGACAGCGACAATTTCATCAATAATCGGTGTCACCATCGCACGTGCGTGTTCATAGCTACCGAATTCATAAATTGTTTTGTTTAAAATACTACATAATGGGTTTAACACACTATTCAATGTTGCTTTTGACCAAATAGATTGGAACACATTATCGCTGATTTTAGCGTTTAAGCCAGCGTCATTGAAAATTTTATTAATCGTTTCAGTGCGTTCATCCGCTTGCCCGTCAGCACGTTGTAGTTCAATGCTACCTTGACCTTCAAGTAAAATTTGTCCAGGTCCACGCATGCCAGCTGTCCACATTGTTACTGCTAAAAAGACTTGTTCATGTGGGACGATTTTTGCGAAACGTTCGTCGTGACCGAGCCCGTTCATCATCGTTAAAATGGCGGTATCTTGATGAATCGCTCCTTTGTCTTTTAACTGATGAATCATTGCTTCAGATTGCATTGATTTTGTGAGAATAACAATTAAATCAAAAGTACCTGTCACATCTTCTGGTAAAACTGCAGGAATCTCTACGATGTATGTATCTGTTTCTGTTTGTACTTCTAACCCCTTATCGTTAATCGCACGAACATGATCTGGCCACGCATCAATGAGTGTGACATCATAGCCTGCGCGTTTAATATAACTCCCGATACGGCTTCCCATAGCACCTGCACCAGCAATAGCAATTTTAGTCATTATATAGCCCCCTCATAATTGAATATGTAAACGTTTAATTTAAGTTTAGAAGTTTGTGGTAGTTATGTCAATTGTGTGAAAAAAAGCATCCCAACATTCGTTGAGATACTTTTCTAAAATAATATATTAAACAGGGCGCACGGTGATTTCGTTCACATTGACGTGTGCGGGTTGTGTGAGTGCATACAAGACAGCGTCTGCAATATTATTTGCTTCTAACATTTTGCGATCGCCAAAGTCATAGCTGGCGTTAAGTGGTGTGTCTACCATGCCTGGTGAGATGCTTGTAGCACGAATGCCTGTACGTGCGAGTTCTTTTTCAAGCCCTTGTGTGATCGCATGAACAGCTGCTTTCGTTGCGCTATAAAGCGTGCTGACTTTTGTGACTTCAAAGCCTGAGATAGATGCAATATTAATAATATGCCCGCTTGACTGTGCTTGTAAATGAGGCATCACGGCATGAATCGCATAGAGCGTCCCTTTAATATTGACGTCAATCATCGCATCCCAGCCCGTAACGTCACCTTTCGTTATCGCTGAAGAGGTCATCAGTCCTGCGCTGTTTACTAATATATCGACTTGACCGAAATGTGCAATGGTATGTTGAATCGCTTGTTCAACAGCTTCACGGTCTGTGACGTCTGTTGGAATAATAAGCGCATCTGTGAAATCATCTGTAATTTCATTCATTTTGTCTTCGTTACGAGACAGTAGCACGACTTTTGCGCCTTGTTCGTTCAGTTTTTGCGCAATCGCAGCCCCAATGCCACTACTCGCCCCCGTTACAACAGCTACTTTATTTTTAAGTGTTTCCATCAATTTTCCACCTTCCAGAACGTTAATATCATGGTTGTATCTCGTCCATAACCTAACACATTGAGTGGTTATAAGGAAACAAACTGCTTTATGAAGCATGTTCAGATGTTAACAAATATGTCAAAAAGCGTATAAAAAACACGTTATCATGCTGTTAGTATTGTGTTAAAATATTCACATTGAAAAAATGGAAAGAGGAAGAAAAAGAATGCTTCTTTTTAGTTTAGAAATCATCGTTATGGTGCTTGCGATCGTACTCGGTTTACGTACAGCAGGCGCACTTGGGTGTGGGATTTTTGCGATTGTTGCACAATTAGTTATGATATTTGGTTTTGGTTTGCCTCCGGGTTCAGCCCCAGTAACAGCTGTACTAATCATTTTAGCGATTGGTATTGCTGGCGGGACGCTTCAAGCGACAGGTGGTATTGATTACTTAGTTCACTTAGCCTCAAAAGTTATCGAGCGTTTTCCAAAGTCGATTATCTTTATTGCGCCAATGATCGTCTTTTTATTTGTTTTTGGAATTGGGACAGCAAATATCGCATTATCATTAGAACCGATTATTGCGAAAACAGCGTTAAAAGCACGTATTAAACCTAAAAAGCCATTAACAGCTTCTGTGTTAACGGCAAATATCGCTTTACTATGTAGTCCAGCAGCATCAGCAACAGCATATATGATTTCAGAATTCGCTGGGCTAGGTATTACAATGGGACAGTATTTATCAATCGTACTCCCAACCGCACTCATTAGTATGGTTATATTAAGCACTTTCGTGACACTCGTAGGAGAAACAAAAATGGACGAGCGTCAAGCGGAAACAATGCTTCAAAAAATTGTAAATGAAGATGCTACAAAAACATATTCAACACGCGTCAAAATCGGCGTATTGTCATTTATTATTGCAGTCGTTTGTATTTTAACATTTGGTATTTTCCCAGAACTTGGACCATCATTTAAAATGGACGGCGAGATCGTCAAGTTACAAATGACAGACCTTGTACAGCTCTTTATGTATATGAGCGCAATGGTTAACTTGTTATTAATTAAAATTCAGCCAAATGAAATTTTAAATTCGCATATTACACAAGCCGCTATCGGTGCTTTATTTGCGGTATTAGGACCGGGTTGGTTAGGTGCAACCATTTTTAGTGCGCCATCGAATCGTGACATTATGGAAACACAAATTGGTGGGCTCGTTGAACAAGCGCCATGGTTATTGATTTTATTCGTAGGCCTTGTATCTATGGTCGTTATTTCACAATCAGCGACAGCGTCTATTATGGTACCGATTGTGATAACATTAGGCATTCCGCCAACATTCTTCTTGGCAATAGTACAAACATTGAATGTAAACTTTGTCATTCCAGCACAACCGACAATCTTGTTTGCGGTAGATGTGGATGAAACGCGATCCACCAAAACAACAAGCTTCTTACTACCAGGCTTTTTCTTAATTGCCACAACAGTATGTGTTGGGTTAACAATTAAAACAATTTTAGGGTTATAATTGAATAGATCGTAATAATTAGACAAGCATGTTGATGGACAAAATCGTTACATCAGCATGCTTGTTTTATCATATATGCGTTTTAAGATGTAACAAGCGTATGACAACATGTTACAATCGTTCAACAATACCTAATTATTTTAATTTTGTCACACTTTATTATATAAATTTAATATAAAATAATGTTATAATACGTTTACAGTGTTAATTATTTTCATATTTTTAATGCTTTAGCCTACGTTCTCCCCATAGTAACGTGGGCTTTTTTGTGATGCTGTTTTTCAGAAAATTATACACAATAAGCGTGTGCAAATGTGACTATTTTATGAATATCATCTATATATTAAGGGTAAAAAGTTTAAGAGACAAAATAATTTAATTTAAACATGGATAGGAGATGGGCATGATGGGAAGAAAAATTTTAGCAGTGATTTTAGGAATTATTACGCTGGTAACAGCTTGGAGTACGATTCATATGTTTGTAGCGTTAGCACATACGGACAGTTATTTGAAGTTAGGTTACGCACCACTACCTATACAACTTGAAAATCCAAATAGTACAGTTATTATCGTTTCAGCCATTGTATATGCGGTGATGACGATTGTCTTTGCGTTAATCACGTTGAAATTAGCGAAACCTAAAAAATAGATCATACAAACATATCAAGAAGGAGGCAACTGTTTTGAATGTTGTTGAAACGCAAAATGTCAGTAAAAAGTTTGGGAGTTTTCAAGCTGTTCAAGATTTAAATATTCGTATTCCTGAGGGGCAAATATGTGGGTTTCTAGGCCCTAATGGTTCAGGAAAAACGACAACTATTCGTATGTTGTTAGGCTTAGCCAAGCCAACTGATGGGCATGTGAAATTATTTGATATGGCACTTGAAGATCATAAACAAGAGATTTTAAATCAAGTCGGTGCTTTAGTAGATTCGCCGTCTTTTTACGATCATTTGACCGGGTATGAAAATTTAAAAATCATGCAATATATTCACAACAATCGTGAAAATGAAATAGAAAATGTCTTAGAGATTGTCGAACTCACACATGCAGCGCATAAAAAAGTGAAAGACTATTCGTTAGGCATGAAACAACGCTTAGGTATTGCGATTGCACTTATGAACAATCCAAAATTAATTATTTTAGATGAACCAACGAATGGTTTAGACCCGAGTGGCATTAAGAAAATGCGAGAACTATTAATGAAGCTCGTTGAAGAACGCGGTATTAGTATTATCGTTTCAAGTCACAACTTATTTGAAATTGAACAAATGTGTAGCTATGTCTGTGTAATCAATAGTGGGAAACTACTGTTTCAAGGCGAGATGCAGACGTTATTGAGCGAGTACAATCAAGATAATGTGTATTTTATGACGGGCGATAATGAGAAAGCACAGTCACTTTTAGACGGTTTCAACACGTCAATTCAAAATGAACGCTTGCATGTACAAGCACATCGCAATGATATTCCAAAAATTAATAAAACGCTTGTCGGTCATGATGTAGATATTTACGAAATTTATCATGAAAAGTCATCGTTGGAAGACATCTTCTTAAAATTAACAAATGAACAAGTTGAAGGCGATGTTGCCGATGAATAGTTTGATAAAAGCAGAATTATTCAAAGTACCAAAAGTTCATTTTGTCATTTCTATTGTTGTGGCTGTGATTATTTCGGAAGCTTTAGCAATCGGCTTGTATACGTATAACCTACATTTTTCAGATGTTGAGGGAACAGCGTTACGTTATCTCATTTATGCAATCGCATGGTTTATACCAGTATTTTATTTATTATATGGCATATTCAGTGCGAAATTGGTATCGACGGAATATGAAAATAATATGTGGTCCGTGTTGCTCGTCAGTCAGAAAAGTAAAAACACGATCATCTTTGCGAAATTTTTAGTACTACTTATGTTGATGGTGTTAACGACTGTCATTTTTACAGTGTTACATGTAGTAATGAGTCTTTTAGTGACGGGAGCCATACCGCAACTTATGACTTTACTATACGTGATGTTTGGGGTGTTTATTGGTACGTTAGCGATGCAAGCCATTCAATTTTTCATTGCGTTAGTGATTGAGAACAGAGTGTATGTGATGGCATTAGGGATGTTATTTGCGATTGTTAGTTTGCTGATGCAATCAGAGACGATGCCGTTTAAAATTCCAGAACATATTATTAATGCAAAACACATATTATACCAAAACAACGTCATGTTTTTTGATACATCGTTTTTCGTGTATGGCAGTTATAGTGTGTTCGTATTTGTACTCGTATTAATCGTATCCAGCGCCTATATTAATCGAAAGGAATTTTAAGAATATGTTATTTTTGAAAAGCCAATTTTTAAAAATGAAACGCACGTCTATCGTGCCGATTATGGTCGCATTGCCTATTGTGACGGTCGCCTTATTTTCGTGTTTAGGATTTTTGGCAAATCAAACGGATACGCAAATTTTTCGTATTACGGCACTGCAATTATTTCTAGAAATTGTTTTGCCTTTCGCGATCACATTAATTATAGGCTTAATGTTTAGAATTGAAAGAAGACACCATGCATTTCAAAATTCGTTAATTTATTTTAAAAGCTTAAAAACATATTATGTCCTACATTTTCTGTTCTATGTTTTTATTGCCATTGTCATGTTATTGATTGCATACGTAACATACGTGGCGTGTTCTTTAATTTTTATGCAGAACGTGGATTTTAACGCATTGCCACTTTTACCTGTGTTAATCGTAACGTCATTGCCAGTCATTAGTTTCGTTTATATGTTGAATCACTTGTTCCAAGGCTTTGTGTTACCTGCTGTAATAAGTTTTCTGCTAACGATTGGCAACTTTTTCGTAGGGATTATAGGAACGTATGTGAGTCATTTATACTTTTATTCATTTTTAGTTTTTACACTGTACAACGGTTACAATAAAATCGTCTTAATGGTCATTTCAATTATATTGAGCGTACTCTTTTTAGTCATTGGTTACGTGAAATTTTCAAAATCAATGGAAAAAGGTCAGCTTTAATCTATAGAAAACCCCCTGACAGGGCATCCTGTGGGGGAAGATAGCCATCATATTTAGCTGTTGTAATAAATTAAATAAGCGATGAGAGCCAAGGCTATTAATAAACTAATGATGACTTGAAAGCTTCTTTGTCTCGCTAAATTGAAGATAAGCAAAATAATTGAAGTAACGATATATATGCACACACAAGCGATGACAAAATCAAATAAAAGCAAAATAAAGCCAATAACAATTAACGTATACACAAGGCCGTAAATCCAACGTTTTGTTGTATCATCATGATATGTCATTAGTGTCAGCTCCTTTAAGTATATAATATTATTTTAAATGTTTTAGAGAAAAAATAAAAATGAGTATAAAAAGAACTGCGATGTCATATTATTGTTACATCGAGTATAGAGAAAGTTATTAAGGGAGTCGTTCATTAGTTTCATACATTTTAGTTGGTACCGGCTGGCGCTATTAATAGGGGAATTTTGTTGAGGCGGTTACTTTTGTATTTCTATTAATCGCTTGGATTTTATTAGAAAAACCTAAGAAGTAACAAAAAAGGTCTGATTAAGTGTCGAAAAACATTTAATCAGACCTTATGCCTGTTTGCCCGCTATTGATTAATCACATGCTTTTTTAGCAAGGTCTGTGATATAGGCAAAAAAGGCGTCGTGGTCTACATGATAGACGAGGTTTAGTGGACGTCCGTTTGTGTCGTCAAGGTACGTACGTCCTTGGCTTGGTCCGTGTGTGATAACAGAAGCATGGACGGTTTTTTGACGAACGAGTTCTGGCTTGCCTGTATAAGCGGTTGTTAAAACGTCCCACAAGAAGTACGTTGAGTTTGTTTGGAAATGTGTTAACGGCGGAACAGCTGCATAGCTCACGCCAAGGAAGTCTACCCCAGTGTGTTCACGTTGATCTGCCCAGTATTGACGGATGGCAGGTGTGAGTGGCACTTGGTTTGTACTTTCCAAAGCGACCATATCGATAGGGATATCTGTTTCAAACACACGTGCGACTGCTTCTGGATCCCAGAAAGCATTCCATTCGGCTGTGCCATCATGTTCGGGTTCTTCTACGTTGCCTTTAGCTAAAAATGTGCCACCCATCCAAACGAGTCGTTCAATGTTGTTTGTGATGTCAGGTGCGACATCTAAAGCTTTCGCAAGGTCTGTCAATGGACCTGTGAACAAGAGTGTGACAGGTTGTTCAGATGCTTGTACTTTTTCGATAATGTCTTCATAAGCGTGTGTTCCAAGTGCATGTGATTGTACTGGGCGCTGTTCGTTTAAAATTGGGAGTGCGTCCATAAAGAAAGCATGCATACGCCAATCTTTTGGGAATGGATTTTTACCACGCTCATATGAGGTTGCGACATCGACTGGATATGTACTGAAGCGATTGATAATTTTACGTGATGCACTTTCAGCAGGTTCTACGTAACAATCGGCACCAATGGCACTGACGCCAATTAATTCGATATTATCCATATGTAATAGTAGGAAAAGTGAGATGAGGTCATCTACTCCTCCGTCATGGTTAAAGTAAACAGGTTTCATAAGGCAACTCCTTTTTGTGTGATAGTTCTATCATAAACAATGCGCTAGAAAAAATCATTTCACGTCTATTTGCGTGTGAGAATGTCATGAAATATCCATACTTGGTGTGCGATGGCATTATTTTTGTCATGCTATAATAATGATAATCATTATCAATTATTCGAGGTGACACATATGAGAAAAGAAGCAGGCCATACATTTTTAGCAAAACTCGGTAAAACAAGATTACGTCCAGGTGGTAAGCTTGCGACGGATTGGTTGATAGATAAAGGACAGTTTCGTTCAGATAAAAAAGTACTCGAAGTGGCATGTAATATGTGCACGACTGCGATACATTTGGCAAAGACGTACGGTTGTCATATTGAAGGTGTTGATTTAAACAAAACGGCGTTAGCACAAGGGGAGAAACATGTGAAAGAAGCAGGCTTGTCTGATAAAATTCATTTGCAACAAGCGAATGCGATGAATTTACCGTTTGAAGACAACAGTTTTGATATTGTATTGAATGAAGCAATGTTAACGATGCTTCCAGTGAAAGCGAAAGCACAGGCATTGCAAGAATACTACCGTGTACTGAAACCGGGTGGTGTACTTTTAACGCACGATATTGTCATTCAAGATTCCAAGAAAGAAGCGGAAGTTATTGACGACTTGTCTCAAGCAATTAATGTAAATGTTTCCCCTCAATTAAAAGAGAAGTGGGCGGCATTGTATCGTGAAGCCGGTTTTACGGATATTGAAACTGAACAGGGACCGATGACGTTGATGACGCCTAAAGGAATGATTTATGATGAAGGCGTGAAGGGTACTGTGAAGATTGTTAAAAATGCACTAAAAAAAGAGAATCGACCGATATTTATGCGTATGTTCACGACGTTCAAACGTCATAAAGCTGATTTGAATTATATCGTGCATGCAGCACATAAAGCAGAATAAGTATGATGACATCAAGGACTACATTGTAATGACTAAGAAGGTTGTTGCATGTAGTCTTTTTATTTGTTCATATGTTATTCACATCCCTACCATAAAATAGTAGTATTAAGAAAAACGATAAGGGAGGACTTTTGGTGGAGTCAGGGAAACAAACCCAATTTAATTTTGTAGCGATGCTCTTATTGATTGGTGTATTTATGGCTGCATTGGACAATGGGATTATTAGTGCGGCTTTAACGACGATTAACCAATCTTTTGAAATACAGCCTCAAATGGGTGCTTGGGGCATTGCGATTTATACACTAGGAATGGCGGTTGCCACACCGATTGCCGGTAAATTGGCGGATATGTATGGGCGCAAGAAAGTCTATATCATTGAAGTGATTTTATTTGGACTCGGGTCATTACTTGTGGCGTTAAGTCCGAACTATACATTTTTTATTATCGCGCGTTTGATTCAATCTCTCGGTGGCGGTGGTTTATTCGTCATTGCGAGTGCGCATTTCATCTCAACGTATGATCGTTCTAAACAAGGCGCAATGCTTGGTGCGTTAGGTGCGATGAATGGGATTGCTTCCGTACTCGGGCCGAACCTTGGCAGTTTATTGATTAAACTCACAGGCACATGGCACTGGCTGTTTTTGATTAACGTTCCGATTGCGGTGTTTATTACTGTGTTTGTCATGTTGAAAATGTCAGAAACGCAACGACCGGTTCAAAAGAAAATGGATACGTATGCGATTATGATGTTTTCACTTTCGACATTGTTTGTCATGTTCGGTATTTATAATATTCGTGCAAGCAGTGCAATGAGTAGCACGATGCGTTGGTCTGTTGTTGTTTTCTTCGCATTAGCCATTTTAGGCTATGCGCTAATGATTTGGATTGAAAAACGCAATGAAGGCAAAAATATTGATGCATTTTTACCATACTCTTTATTACGTAAACCGACATTTTCTGCGATTCTTGTTATGGGAATTTGTTCGGGTATGTTAATCGGCGCCATTATCTTTATTCCTTCTTTTGTCGAAAATGTATTACATGTGAGTGCGGCAGATAGTGGTTTCTGGCTGACACCACTCGCATTGGCATCAGGTGTCGGTGCGTCTATGGGTGGTCGTATGGTCGATAAAAAAGGACCTGTTTTTGCATTAATCGTGGCGAGCTTGATTAGCATACTTGGTTATGGTGGTTTAGCCCTATTTACAACGGGTGTCGTGACATTTATGTGCTTTTCAATTATTGCTGGTCTTGGATTTGGCTTTACGATTGGTGCACCTATGACCGTATTGGCGACACGAACGGCAGGTTATGCTGAAGATCGTAATAGTACGGTTATTGCGACGTTATCTGTGTCACGTCAAATGGGGATCACGATTGCCCCAACGTTATTTGCGACATTGATTCAACTTGGTTTTAGCCAAACGATGGCAAAAGTAATGGATACGTTAGCCGAACGTCGTATTGCGCGACAAGAGGTACCGGCACATTTAATGGATAAAGTGGAACAAGTGAATGGCAGTACGTATGCACTTTGGCAACAGTTGGAAAGCATGCCACAGACACCTGTACGTCAAGCGTTGATGCACGCACTAGAGTCTGTAGCAAGCACAGCATTTATGCCGGTCTTTTTAACGGCGACATTAAGTTCAGTTGTTATTTTGGTATTAACTTTGATTTTCAGACGCCAATTTAGTGAATAATATTATTCAGAAGACACATAGACTGTTAACAGGGATTAGTCAAATTGAAAAAGGGACAGGGAATCCAAGTATTAATACGTTGTGGAAACTTGCCAATGGCTTACATTTACCGTTAAATGCGTTGATTAGTTATGATAAACGTGGCATACAGCACGTTGCGACAGAAGATTTAACACCCATTTATAATGACGATCAATCGGTCATTGTGTATCCATATTTTCCATATGATAATGCGCATGGATTTGAAATGTTCAGTATGGTTATTGAACCGGGTGGTAAGTTGGAATCGGAAGGACATCGAGAAGGTTCTAAAGAATTTATTATTGTTAATGACGGAACACTTGCGTTGGAAATAGGCGATCAAATATATCAAGTAGAAGGGTCACAAGCGATTAGTTTTAATGGAAATAGTAAGCACAGTTATCGCAATGACACGACAGAACAAGTGCTTTTAACGGCGACAATTCAATATGTATAATGGAGAATTAGTATTTTAAACAGCGGGTAGGCTACTGGCAGTGAGCGGGGAGTCTACCTTTTGTACGTTTTTGTACATTAGTCAAAATGTTTCATGTGGAACGTGAGGTTGGAATACAAGCGTTTAGGATTTTAGCAGATTAGAATCTCAGTGTATTCAATTTCCATTAACCTTATTAGTAGTAGATGTTTGATGCATATTTAATCGGAAGGACAGGGAAAGCTTTTTGTAAAAATGAGATTGCTGTCCCATTTCTAGAGTCCCAATCCCTTAAACTCTAGCTTCGGAAGGCCTTAACATAATCTTCATATTAACTTCAAAGTCTCTTTAATAACTTTGATTACAATAAGGCTGAATCTAATATTTTGAAAAGGGGTTTGTGACATATGAAGTTACGAAAATCATTGAGCAATATCGTCATTGCAAGTTCATTAGTAGGTGCGTCGTTAGTTGGGACGGCACCTGAAACGATGGCTAAAGAAAAGACGGAAGATCAAGTATCTGTTTATGGTGACACAGAAAGTCCGAAAAATATCATTTTCATGGTTGGCGATGGTATGGGACCTTCTTATCAAACGGCGTATCGTTATTTTGCTGATAATCCGGAAACAGAAGATATGGAGTTAACCGCATTTGATGATTATTTTGTCGGTAGCCAACGTACATTCTCTGCTAATAAGAAAGAAAATGTCACAGACTCTGCAGCGGCTGGAACAGCGATTAGTTCAGGACATAAAACGTACAATGGTGCGATTGGTGTGGATGCGAATAAAAATAAAGTGGAAACAGTGCTAGAACGTGCCAAGTCACTTGGTAAATCAACAGGATTGGTGACAACCGCAGAAATCACGGATGCGACACCTGCTGCGTATGCGTCACATGTACCGGATCGTGATCAAAAAAATGAAATTGCGAAACAGTATTTTGAAGATCGTATTCAAGAAAACCATAAAGTAGATGTATTGCTCGGTGGTGGTGCGAAATATTTCGGTAAAGAGAATGGACAGCTTGATAAAAAATTTGAAAAAGATGGTTATGATGTTGTAACTACCAAAGAAGAGTTGGCTGAATCAGACAGTGATCAAGTATTAGGGTTGTTTGCCGAAAAGAATATGCCATTACAAATTGATGCGCCTGACGATGATCCACGTCTTGTTGATATGCAACAATCGGCTTTAGATCGTTTATCGAAAAATGACAAGGGCTTTTTCTTAATGGTAGAAGGTGCGTCGATTGATAAACAAGGGCATACGAATGATGTCACAGGTGTCATGTCAGAAATGCAAGGTTTTGAAAAGGCGTTTGAAGGTGCGATGCAGTATGCGAAAGAAAATCCAGATACACTTGTTGTGGCGACAGCAGACCATTCAACAGGTGGTTTATCGGTCGGAAAAGATGGCAAATATTCATGGGATGCTGAACCTATACGCAATATGAAACATTCATCACAATGGATGACAGAACAGATTGTAGCTGGAAAATCTATAGAAGAAACAATTCAAGCAGGTTATGGCTTTGATGTGGATGCCAAAGCGATTGAAAAGATAACAAAAGAAGCAAATAAACTTGCGAAATTAGATGAAAAGAAAGATGAAGACAAGTACAAGCAACAGTATCAAGCGTTACAAAATGCAGTGCAACAGCCAATTAATGATGCGTCACATACGGGCTGGACATCATACGGTCATACGGGTGTCGATGTAAATACGTATGCTTATGGACCAGGTGCTGAAGCATTCCGCGGTCATATTAATAACGTTGAGAATGCAGAACATATTTTTAACTTCTATGATCAGCAATAAAATATTGAACCGCTCATTCATAGACAATTGTCTATGAATGGGCGGTTTGCTATTCTGCTTGGCGAATGTCTTCTGCAATATCTTCATAATCAAATGTTTTATTAAGAAAGCTCGGATCGGTGGATAAATGTTGCTCAAATCGTGCACAATTTTGAATTTGGATAGTCCCTTCTGCAAGGTCAAATCCTAAAATATGTCCCATAAATGTACGGTCTTCAGAAATAAAGTGTGCGTGGAAACCTGCCGCACCAATGCCGTGAAAGACTTCAGGTGTATAAACAGCCACAATCGTACCGGAAATATTGTCGCGATGGTATTCAGGTTGCGCTTTCGCTGATGTAATTAATCGTGTGTACGGTGGATTTTGTTTTGGCATAATTCGGACATGCATGTGCTGAAATGTGCCAGTAATTTTAACCATCGCAAATAAGTTTTCACTGAGCATTTGTTCGCGAATTTTTTGATATAAAGTCTCATGATCCGATGTGCTAGATTCAAAGGTTGTATCTGCTGAGAATTTTGAAACAGAAGCATAAGGTGTCAGTGCATCACCAGTTAGTTTGTGTACGTCACTATCAGAAGTGGTCGCATGGAATGCTTGACCGTCAACAAAAATGACTTCGCCGTCTGAGCCTGTCAATGTCGCAATGCCATGGTCACCGTGTTGAAGTAGTGTGTCGATTGAACATGTGCCTTCCAATGCACCTGCCATCAATGTTCCTAAAGTCCCATGTTGAAATAATGTATGTTGCATAAGTTGTTGCCACCTTTATCTATATTGGTTATTGTTAGTGTATAAGGCATTTTCATTGGATACAAGCGTAAAGATTGTATGCGATTAAATCTGACAAGTTCGAAAGGGGACGATGTGCGTGACACGTCAAGTTCAAAAACTTTATGTCGGTGAAGTACAACAACACGGAGAAACCAATGTAGACGACAAAATGGCACAAACATGGACAACAGCGATGTATAAGCAAGAAACAACCGAGCCTGTGTGGCTGAGTAAAGAAGGGTTAAAAGGGGATGCTGTGGCGGACACACGCCATCATGGTGGCCCAGAAAAAGCATTATTTGCTTATGCTGTGTTGCATTATGCCACGTTTAGCGAGCGTTACCAACAAGAGATACGTGTTGGCAGCAATGGCGAGAACATTGTGGTAACGGGAATGGATGAAGAAAATGTGTGTATCGGCGATATTTATCAGATTGGCGATGCGCTTGTGCAAGTGTCACAGCCGAGACGTCCATGTTGGAAGACGAGCCGCCGTCAACGCATTATGGACTTTGGTGCAATGCTAGAAGAAACGGGTAAAGCGGGTTGGTATTATCGTGTGCTCAAAGAAGGTTATATCCAACAAGGCGATACGCTAGAATTAAAAGAACGTCCTTATCCTGAATGGACGATACAGCGCATGAATGATACATTGCGTGGTGCAACTGATATGGCGTCATTAAAGGAACTACAAGAAGCACCGTTTACACCTGAAAGTTGGCACGCTACATTGGCAAAACGTATTGCTGGCGAATCAGTTGACGATACCCCAAGATTATATGGTCCAAATATTTAAAATAATGTACTCATCTTATATAAAGGTGAGTATTTTTGTGCTTTTTAAAAATAAATAATTATTAGTTAATTATGAATAAAAATACATAAAATGAATTGTTAAGTTTTGATTTAACGTTCTTAACCTACTTTATAACGTTGTTTTGTCAGCGTTTCAATTGTAGAGTTGTTATATATATTCATAATCGTATGTGTATGATATTGAATGAAATTTGCATTAAAATGTAATCTTCGTTAGGCTAAAGCAGAGGTTTTATGATGACATGCTACAGATTAACGAAGGGGGATTCACTGTGCATAGAAAGAATAAACTAATGGATTGGATTGTCTTTTGCGGGACAGCAATGGTGCTGTTACTCGCTGTCATACCTATGATGGTCTTTCCAAAACAAAGCCGTTCCGTCGTCGTGGCGATGAATGATTTTGTCACAACGAACTTAGGAGCGACATACCTTGTATTAGGTCTCGCAATTTTTTGTTTTGTATTATATATTGCGTTTGGTAAGTACGGTTCTGTAACGCTCGGACGTGCAAGCGATCGACCAGAGTTTAGTGACTTTGCTTGGGCGTCTATGTTATTTTGTGCCGGCATTGGCTCGGATATTTTATATTGGGGTGTGATTGAGTGGGCGTACTACTACCAAGGCCCACCGCAAGGCGCAAAACCGATGAGTGATGCAGCGCTTCAATATGCGACGATGTATGGCATGTTCCACTGGGGACCTATCGCATGGTCGATTTATGTATTGCCAGCTTTACCAATTGGCTATTTAGTGTTTGTGAAAAAGCAGCCGATTTTCAAAATTAGTCAGGCATGTCGCCCGATTTTAAAAGGGAAGACAGATGGTGTCATTGGTAAGCTCGTCGATATTTTATTTATTTTTGGTTTAATCGGCGGGACTGCGACATCACTCGCACTAGGTGTGCCGATGATTTCAGCTGGACTGGAGAAACTCACAGGCATCGACGGTTCCAGTCTCACTGTGAAAAGTCTCGTTTTAGTCGCAATTACGATTGTATTTGCGTACAGTTCATACCGTGGTTTGAAAAAAGGTATTCAACTGTTGAGTGACTTGAACGTTTGGCTCTCATTTGTGCTTCTCGCATTTATTTTTATCGTAGGACCAACCATTTTCATTATGGAGACCACAGTTACAAGTTTCGGGAATATGATTAAAAACTTCTTCCAAATGGCGACGTGGTTGGAACCATTTGGCGGTGTAGGCGGTCGTGAAGAAACGAACTTCCCGCAACAATGGACGATATTCTACTGGTCTTGGTGGATTGTGTATGCGCCATTTATCGGCTTGTTCATTGCACGTATTTCTAAAGGACGTACGTTGAAAGAAGTCATTCTCGGAACGATTGTTTACGGTACGTTTGGTTGTGTGTTGTTCTTCGGTATTTTCGGTAACTATGCAACGTATTTACAAATCACAGGACAATTTGATGTGATTGGCTTTTTAAATTCACATGGTACTGAAGCGACAATTATAGAAGTGGTACATCATCTGCCGTTTTCAAATGTGATGATCGTACTATTTATCTTGTCGGCGTTCTTGTTCTTAGTCACGACATTCGATTCAGCATCATACATTGTTGCTGCGGCGACACAAGTACGTGTGAAAGGTGAGCCATTGAAAGCAAACCGTTTATTCTGGGCGTTTGCGCTGTGCTTATTGCCGTTCTCATTAATGCTTGTAGGGGGCGAGCGAGCCCTTGAAATCCTACAAACGGCGTCAATTGTGGCAGGTGTGCCGCTTATCGCAATATTTATCATTATTATGATTTCGTTTATGATGATCTTATCGGGTGACCGCATTGCGCTACAAAGCCGTGCAGAACGCTTTAAGAAAATTGAACGTCGTTCGCTTAGAATTTTGCAAGTGAGCGAAAAAGAGGATGAAGATAATAATTTATAACATAAAAAGAAGTCTGGCAGTTCGTCGTGCCAGACTTCTTTTTATGCGTCTTCTTCATTTGGAATTGGGAAATGTTCAAAAATAGCGCCTGATTTAATCGCATCGCTAATCGAATTAAGCCATTGATAATATAGACGTGAGTGGCCCATATGTGCTTTCACTTCTTGTGCTTCTTGTCGTACCGCATCATCGACATCATCAGCTTCAAGAATTTCATCAATCATCGCTTCTGCTTCTTGAAGGGCTGCCATATTGATTTTAATTTCACGATACCATTTTTGTGTGAAGAAATTACTGAAAAACGTAAAGAAGTCTTTTTCAGCTTCAAAATGTTGTTTACGGCTACCACGTGTAAAGCGTTGTTTTACGACATCAAACTCTTGTAATTTTTTTACGCCTGCACTCATGCTTGGTTTACTCATTTGGAGTTCCGCGCGCATTTCATCGAGTGTCATACTTTCTTCAAATAACATTGTGCCATATAAGTTGCCGACACTGCGGTTAATACCGTATAAATCCATTGTTTCAGCAATCGAATTAATCACAATATCTTTTGCGTCTTCTAATTGTGCCTCATAATTTGTATGATGTTTCACTGCAAGGTCACCTCCCTTAATATGAGTCCTATCGGCTAAATTGTACGCTTGTTGAGAGCAGAAACTCAAGTTTTTCTCGCAAAAAATTGAAAAGTCGATGGGCTATCAAGGCGTTTTGAGGAAAGTTGACCGCTTTCAAAAGGTGTGTTAGAGTTAATTTTGTGAAATTCGTTAAATAAAAACTTAACAAACTTAACAGAGGTGTATAGGATGGAACTGATTAAAAATTTGTCACGCCGTCAGTTTATTGATGGCGAGTGGGTAGAAAGCAGTAATCACGGCACACGTGAGATTATCAATCCATACAATCAAGAAGTTATTATGACAGTCGCAGAAGGCACAACGGATGATGTAGAACGTGCGATTTTAGCAGCACGTCGTTCGTTTGATGCGGGGGACTATGCGCAAGCAACTGCCGAATATAAAGGGCAAAAAGTACGTGAAATTGCCGATAAAATTAAAGAAAATCGTGAAAATCTTGCACAGTTGGAGACGTTGGATACAGGTAAGACGTTAGAAGAATCTCGTGCGGATATGGACGATATTCATAATGTTTTTATGTACTTTGCAGGATTAGCAGACAAAGATGGCGGTGAACTGATCGATTCGCCAATTCCAAATACAGAAAGCAAAGTCGTGAAAGAACCGATTGGTGTGGTTACTCAAATTACACCGTGGAACTATCCGTTGCTTCAAGCGTCATGGAAAATTGCACCAGCTTTAGCAACAGGTTGTTCATTGGTCATGAAGCCAAGTGAAATTACGCCGTTAACGACAATTCGTATTTTTGAATTGATGGAGGAAGTTGGTTTTCCGAAAGGCGTTATTAACCTTGTTTTAGGTGCTGGCTCTGAAATTGGCGACGTTATGTCAACGCATCCAGAAGTAGACTTAGTATCATTCACTGGTGGCATTCAAACAGGTAAACGCATTATGAAACAAGCGGCCGACAATGTGACAAATGTTGCATTAGAACTTGGCGGTAAAAATCCAAATATTGTGTTTGACGATGCAGACTTTGACTTAGCTGTAGACCAAGCATTGAACGGGGCATATTTCCATGCAGGGCAAGTATGTTCAGCTGGTTCACGATTAATCGTTCATAATGCGATCAAAGATGATTTTGAAGCAGCGTTAATTGAACGTGTCAAAGGTATTAAAATGGGCAATGGCTTTGACGATGCAACAGAAATGGGCCCACTTATTTCAGCGGCGCATCGTGATAAAGTCGAAAGCTACATGCAAATTGCCAAAGAAGACGGCGCGACAATCGCTATTGGTGGTAAGCGTCCGGAACGTGAAGACTTACAAGACGGCTTTTTCTTTGAACCGACTGTTATCACAAATTGTGAGACGTCAATGCGTATCGTCCAAGAAGAAGTATTCGGTCCAGTCGTGACAATCGAAGGCTTTGATACAGAAGAAGAAGCGATTCGCCTTGCTAATGATTCCATTTACGGACTTGCAGGCGGTGTGTTCTCACAAGATATTGGTAAAGCACAACGCGTTGCACACAAGTTACGCATGGGCACAGTATGGGTGAATGATTTCCATCCTTACTTTGCACAAGCACCATGGGGCGGCTATAAACAATCAGGTATCGGCCGTGAGCTCGGTTCAGCAGGTTTAGAAGAATATTTAGAGTTGAAACATATTTTAACGAATACAAATCCAGAACCAGTGAATTGGTTTAGCAGTAAAGAATAGTAATTTGCACATAGAGAAACAATCACTTGAAGTTAAACTTGAGGAGGATGTTCGATGGGTAAAGCATACGATAAAATGTACGACTATATTATTATTGGTGGCGGTAGCGCAGGATCTGTATTAGGTGCACGCCTGAGTGAAGATAAAAATAAAAAAGTGTTGGTATTAGAAGCGGGACGCAGTGACTACCCGTGGGATTTATTAATTCAAATGCCAGCAGCACTGATGTATCCGTCAGGCAATCGTTTTTATGATTGGAAATATGAAACAGACGGCGAACCACATATGAATGGACGAAAAGTATTCCATACACGTGGGAAAGTACTCGGTGGGTCAAGTTCGATTAACGGCATGATCTATCAACGTGGGAACCCGCTTGATTATGAAAAATGGGGTAGCCCAGAAGGTATGGAAACATGGGACTATGCACATTGCTTACCATATTTTAAACGCTTGGAAAAAGCATTTGGTGCAGCAGAGGATGATCCAATTCGTGGTTTAAATGGGCCTATCAAATTGCGTCGTGGACCAGCGAACAATCCGCTATTCCATTCATTCTTTGATGCAGCGGTAGAAGCGGGCTACAAAAAAACACAAGACGTGAACGGTTATCGTCAAGAAGGCTTTGGCCCATTCGACAGTCAAATTCATAACGGGCGTCGTGTTTCAGCGTCACGTGCGTATTTACGCCCAGCGATGAAACGTAAAAATTTAACAGTCAAAACACGTGCATTTGTTGAGAAACTGCATTTTGATGGCAATACAGTGACAGGCGTTACATATAAACGCAACGGTCGCTTACACAAAGTATTAGCACGAGAAGTCATTTTATCAGGTGGCGCATTCAACACACCACAACTATTACAATTATCAGGTATTGGTGACACAGAATACTTAAAAACATTAGGTATCGAACCACGTGTTCATTTACCAGGTGTCGGTGAGAACTTTGAAGACCACTTGGAAGTTTACATTCAACATACATGTAAAGAACCGGTGTCAATGCAACCAAGCTTGAATAAATTGAAAATGCCATTTATCGGTTTAGAGTGGTTAACACGTCGTACAGGTGCAGCCGCAAGTAACCACTTTGAAGGTGGCGGCTTCGTACGTTCAAACGATGAAGTAGCGTATCCAAACTTAATGTTCCACTTCTTGCCACTTGCGGTACGTTACGATGGACAAAAAGCAGAAACAGCACACGGCTATCAAGTACACGTAGGACCAATGTATTCAAACTCACGTGGTAGCTTGAAAATTACATCAACAAACCCATACGTGAAACCGAAATTCGTCTTCAACTATTTATCAACAGAAGAAGACAAACGTGAATGGGTTGAAGCGATTCGTGTCGCACGTAATATCTTGAAACAACCCGCAATGGATCGCTTTAACGGTGGCGAAATCTCTCCGGGACCAAGCGTTCAAACAGACGAAGAGATTTTGGACTGGGTACGCCGTGATGCAGAAACAGCATTGCACCCATCATGTAGCGCCAAAATGGGACCTGCCTCAGACCCAATGGCAGTGGTAGACCCATTAACGATGAAAGTGCACGGCATGGAAAACTTACGTGTTGTTGACGCATCTGTTATGCCAACCACAACGAACGGTAACATCCATTCACCAGTGCTTATGCTCGCTGAAAAAGCAGCAGATATCATCAAAGGTGTGAAACCATTAGAGCCAGAACATGTGGATTACTATGTTCACGGCAAAAATGATCCGGACGATGGTGCCGTAACATCATATCGAATCTAACATATAGAGCCCTTAACCACACCGCATTCGTTGTGTAAAGTTAAGGGCTGTTTTTATGGTTAAATAAAGGGAAGACCAAAAAATAATAAGAACAAGAGAAGAGGATATAACACCACTAAATTGATAGTGTTAATCAAGCTACTTATTTTCCAAATGGCTTTATGTTCAGGTTGGCTAACGATTAATAGTAGTAAAGAGAATGTTAATAAAATAAATGAGGTCACAACAAAACTATTAAGACTGTCCCCACCATACCAATCTGAAGGTGTGATAGGGAGAAAAAGTAAGACTAAAAGTACTAAGTAATTAGCGGCATTTATAACGTACATCATTGTTTTCATGATTCACACAAACTTTCTAAGAAGATATATTTTGAATCATATTACCTGTGAAAAAAGGTATAACCTGTGCTAATTTTGTTTTACAGTGTTAAGTGTATGATTATCATCAAATTAAAACGACAACGCCCTCACATCTTTTAGGCAGATATGTTCTGATGTGAGGGTATTTTTATGTCGTGAAATGGTTTGTTTACTTGTAGTTCATATAGACTAAATATGTTACGAAAATAAAGCCGAACAACATATGCACCCAAAAGATAACATAGCGCTGTTTTTTTGTTAGAGGAGACTGGCTTGCGAACCGTTGCGCTCTCCTTTTTTGATTCCAGTTGAATAGCCATGTCCAAATGAGTGCGTATAAGAGTGTTCCTATAATACCTATTAATATAAGCGTGATAAGGCTCATCAATATCGTCCCCTTTGTTTTTTAGTTTTTTCAAAAAGGTATCTATCTGTTGTTTACTCATGAATAAAAATAGGGAATAGGTTATAAGCTGATAAAGCACTGTATTTTTGTATAGAAAGTTGGTGCGAGTGTCATGATGACATATTTTACTGGTTTGTTACAGTATACATTGAAGGCTAGTGTTCGTAAATTGATGTTGTCCAATTTCCAACAATGACATGTATTGAAGATACATTGGAGATATGACATATGCTATAGATAAAAAGGGGATGTTAGGATGTATAAAAATCAAAAATTAATGGATTGGATTGTTTTTTGTGGGGCAGCGTGTATCTTGTTGCTTGCTGTTATACCAATGATGATATTTCCAAATCAAAGTCGTGCTGTTGTTGTGGCGATGAATGAAGTCGTGACAACAAATCTCGGAGCGACATATCTTGTATTGGGTCTCGCAATCTTTTGTTTTGTTTTATATATTGCGTTCGGAAAGTATGGCTCAGTGACACTTGGACGTGAAAGTGATCGTCCAGAGTTCAGTGATTTTGCGTGGGCATCTATGCTGTTTTGTGCTGGAATAGGTTCGAATATTTTGTATTGGGGTGTGATTGAATGGGCGTACTATTTTAAAGCCCCGCCTCAAGGTGCCGAGCCTATGAATGATGCCGCACTAAATTTTGCCACAATGTATGGCATGTTTCATTGGGGGCCGATCGCATGGGCGATATACGTTTTACCGGCATTGCCAATTGGTTATTTAGTCTTTGTAAAAAAGCAACCTGTTTTTAAAATCAGTCAAGCGTGTCGTCCGATTTTAAAAGGGCAAACGGATAAATTTATTGGTAAACTAGTTGATATTTTATTTATTTTTGGTTTGATTGGTGGGACTGCAACATCACTTGCACTGGGGGTTCCAATGATTTCAGCTGGTTTAGAGAAATTGACGGGTGTTGATGGATCTAGTATGGTTGTAAGAAGCTGTGTACTTATTGCAATTACGATTGTTTTTGCATACAGCTCTTATCAGGGTTTGAAAAAAGGTATTCAAGTATTAAGTGATGTAAATGTATGGCTATCATTGATTTTACTGGGATTTGTCTTTATCGTTGGACCGACAATTTTTATGATGGAAACAACCGTTACAAGCTTTGGGAATATGCTTAAAAATTTCTTCCAAATGGCCACATGGTTGGAGCCGTTTGGTGGTATTGGTGGGCGTGAAGAAACGAATTTCCCTCAACAATGGACGATTTTCTATTGGGCTTGGTGGATTGTCTTTGCACCATTTATTGGCTTGTTTATTGCACGAATTTCAAAAGGGCGTACATTGAAAGAAGTCGTTCTAGGTACAATTGTTTATGGTACATTTGGTTGTATGTTATTCTTTGGTATTTTTGGTAACTATGCAACGTATCTACAGATTACAGGTCAATTTGATGTGATAGCATTCTTAGATACACATGGTACAGAAGCGGCGATTATAGAAGTGGTGAATCATCTACCGTTTGCGCCAGTTATAATCGGATTATTCGTCCTTTCAGCATTTTTATTTTTAGTGACGACATTTGATTCGGCATCATATATTGTGGCTTCAGCGACACAGCTTCGCGTAGAAGGAGAGCCCATTAAATTGAATCGCTTGTTTTGGGCGTTTGCGCTATGCTTATTACCGTTTTCACTAATGCTTGTTGGTGGCGAACGTGCGCTTGAGATTCTACAAACAGCATCTATTGTTGCGGGTGTCCCGCTTATCATCATATTTGTTATTATCATGATATCTTTTATGATGATGTTATCAGCTGATCGTATTGCGCTTCAAACGCGTGCTGATCGGTTTAAGAAGATTGAACGACGCTCACTAAGCATCTTACATGCGAATGAAAAAGATGAAGAAGATACACATTTATAAGTACAAAATTAAGTGGGAAAGTGAAATGTCATGCTTTTATTTAGAGGTATTAGTGCATATATCATATAGCGCTATGGTGGAAGCGGATGATATATTCACTTTTTAAGTAGAAAGCAGATAATGCACCAAAATTGGTGCGTTATCTGCTTTTTTGCTATAATCAAAACAACGATAGGAGGTTTTTTATGATTGGACAAAATATAAAATCTTTACGCAGAACCAACCATTTAACACAACCAGAATTTGCTAAGATGGTAAATATTTCACGAAATAGCCTTAGCCGATATGAAAATGGAACGAGTTCTGTTTCTACAGACTTAATCGATCGTATTTGTCAAAAATTTAATGTATCGTATGTTGATATTGTAGGTGAAGAAAAAATGTTAACACCTGTAGAAGATTATCAACTCACATTAAAAATTGAGGTAATTAAAGAGCGAGGATCATCAATTTTATCACAACTCTACCGTTATCAAGACAGTCAAGGAATAGCTTTTGATGACGACGCAAATCCCTGGATTATCATGAGTGATGATATATCTGATCTTATCAATATGAAGATTTATCTTGTTGATACCTTTGAAGAAATAGAACGATATAATGGTTACTTAGATGGCATTGAGCGGATGCTCAAACATGCTATGAAGCAGGCGGTTGTTTCATGAAGCTAGAGGCATTTAGTGAGACACAGCTTCAGTTAGCACTAAATCGAATAATTCGTTCTCTAACGCGTGGTAAAACACCATCAAAACACCCTCGAGCCATCTTACTCGGGGGGCAAAGTGGTGCCGGTAAGACAACTTTACACCGCATTAAACAAAAGGAATTTCAAGGGAATATCGTTATCATTGATGGGGATAGTTATCGCTACCTGCATCCTAACTATCTTGCTATACAGAGAGAATATGGTAAAGAAAGTGTCAATTATACGAAATGGTTTGCTGGAAAAATGGTTGAACATCTAGTGTGTGTACTTGGTAAACAAGGTTATCATTTATTAATAGAAGGGACATTGAGAACAACGGAAGTTCCTAGAAAAACTGCTAGATTATTAAAGTCATATGGTTACAAAGTATCTTTAGCATTGATTGCGACAAAGCCAGAATTATCATATCTCAGTACTTTAATCCGATATGAAGAACTTTATGCGGTTGATCCTAATAAGGCTCGAGCGACATCCAAAGCATACCATGACAATATTGTGAGACATTTAGTCGGCAATCTACAAGAACTTGAAGACGAAAAACAATTCGATCAAATTCAAATTTATCAAAGAGATAAACAATGTGTGTATGATTCTTACAAAGACAAAAATGGAGCAGCAGCAGTTCTACAAGCATGTCTCTTTGGCAAGTGGCATACTATTGAGAAAGAGATGATGAGGTTGGGAAAGGAACAATTACATCTGTTGAGGGCTCAAAGAGATGAACAGCATTAAAAAACATGCTCACGGCAATGGTGGCATGTTTTTTTATGGTTATTACCAATTCTCAATATCTTGTCGTACGCCTTTGAAGTTATTTTGAGTGTTGTGGCGTTCGGCGAGTAGCGTCTCCACTTCTTCAATCGTTACGCCTTGTTCATGTAAGAGAACGAAGAAGTGGTAGAGTAGGTCTGCACTTTCGGCGATGAGTTCGGAGCGGTCATTTTTCATAGCAGCAATGACCACTTCAAATGCTTCTTCGCCAAATTTTTTCGTAATTTTTTCTTTCCCTTGTGTTAATAAGTAATGGGTGTACGATTGGTCGTCTTGTGCTGAGACGCGTTGCTGAATCGTTGTTTCAAGCTGTTGGAGTCGATATGGGATTTCCGTGTTGAAACAACTTTGCGAGCCGGTATGACATGTTGGTCCTTGTGGGTGGACGAACACTAAAATGGCGTCGCTGTCACAGTCGAGACGTATGTCGACGACGTTTTGTGTATGACCTGATGTTTCGCCTTTCTTCCACAAACGTTGCTTTGAACGAGAATAGAACCATGCGACACCTTCGTCTACGGTGCGTTCAAATGCTTCCTCGTTCATGTAGCCTAACATCAGTACTTGTTGTGTTGTGGCGTCTTGTAAAATAGCCGGCAAAAGGCCTTTGGAAAAGTCTGGTTTTAGTGCCATCTGACTGGAATCCCTCCTTGATCGAGTGTTGTTTTAATGGCGGTAACAGTCGTTTCTTTATCATGTAAAATACTGGCAGCGAGTCCGGCAGACACAGGTGTTTCATTAAATAGTTCCACAAAATGGTCTGCATTGCCGCCACCACCTGAAGCAATAATCGGAATGTTGACACGTTCAGCAATGCCGTTCAAATGTTCAAGATCAAAGCCGTTTTTCATGCCATCGTATGCCATACTTGTGACGAGTAGTTCACCTGCACCAAGCGCTTCAACTTCTTTCACCCAATCGTAAACACGTTTATTGGTACGTTTCTTTCCACCGTGCGTGCAACAGTAATAGTCATCCGTCTCAGGGTCGTACTGGCTATCAATCGCGATACAAATACATTGACGTCCGAACTTTTCACTCGCTTGACGAATGAGTTCCGGGTTTTTAAGTGCTGCCGAGTTGAGTGATACTTTGTCCGCACCGTGCTTAAGCAGTTGAGAAATATCGTCCAATGTTGAGATGCCGCCACCAACTGTTAATGGAATAAATAATTGTGAAGCGGTCTGTTGAATGATATCTAACGTTAAATCATGACCACGTTCAGTTTTTGAAATATCTAAAAAGACAAGTTCATCCGCACCGCTGTCGTTATAATACATTGCCAGTGCCACAGGATCTCCAATGTCACGTAATCCTTTGAATTGTACACCTTTAACAACACGCCCGTCTTTTACGTCTAAGCAGGGGATAATGCGTTTTTTAATCATTGTAATCCCTCCCAAAACTCAGGTTGGTTAGCGGCTTTGCCTACAATTGCGGCAGCCACACCTGTTGCTTCGAGACGTTGCAAGTCATCTTGGTTACGAATCCCGCCTGATGCGATAACAGGGAGTCGAGTATGTTCTGCCAGTTGTGCGGTACGTTCAAAGTTCGGTCCTTGTAGTTTCCCGTCTTTGGAAATATCGGTATAAATAATGCCACCAATCGGTAAGTGTTCGATTGTTGATACATAATCAAATAGGTTCAGTTGCGCGTCTTCTAACCAACCGTTAATTTTAATGTCGGTGTCGTATGCGTCAACAGAAACGTACAGTTTCCCGGGAAATAATGTAGCCATTTCTGTAAGCCATGCTGTATCTTGAATCGCTTTCGTTCCAACGATGCAATAGTCCACGCCACGGGATAGGTAAGCGCGAATTGTCTCGACATCACGAATGCCACCACCCACTTCAATAGGTTTCGTACTTTTATCAATCAAGTTCTGAATATAGTCCATTTCTATCGCGCGTTGTGATTTAGCACCGATAAGATCAATAATATGAATGCGATCGACACAGTCAAACTGTTGATAAAATTGAATGCTGTCTTCTGCTGAACGTGTCATCGCTTCTGATGTATTATAATCGCCCTCTGTTAAGCGCACGCTTTGTCCTTCAATTAAGTCAATTGCTGGCCATAGTTTAAGCATGTTGCCATCCTCCTTTGAGTGCTTGTGCGAGTATTTGTAGCCCGATTTCACCACTTTTTTCAGGGTGGAATTGAATACCGATATAACGGCCGTGTTGTACAATGCCCGGAATACGTGTGCCGTAGTCCGCATATGCGACAACATCATCATTCATCGGCGCTTGATAGCTATGCACAAAATAGACGTCATGCGTTAAATCAGCATTTGGCGCAATCAAGTTATTCCAACCGAGATGTGGCACAGTATACGGTGTTTGGATTTCAGTAATTTGCCCTTTAAGTAGTCCAAGTCCGGTCTCATGACCTTCTTCGCTTCCTTCATACATCAGTTGCATACCGAGACAAATCCCAACAATCGGCTTGTCGTATTGTTGCAAGAGTGTATCAAGATTGTACTGACGAATGGCGGTCATCGCATCTTTAAAGTGACCGACGCCTGGTAAAATGAGTTGATCTGCCGACTGAATCGTCTTTGGGTCACGTGATAAAACGACGTCATATCCTAAATGTTCAACTGCACGCTTGACGTTATGAATATTGCCGAGTCCATAATCTACAATGACAATCATGATTCAATCACACCTTTTGATGATGGAATGCGTGCCGTCTGAGCAGGGGCTAATGCTTGTTTTAACGCACGTGCAAAAGCTTTAAAAATCGCCTCAATCTCATGATGGGTGTTGCCTTGGTGTAATAAGTCGATATGAACTGTTAACCGCGCATTAATCACGAAAGCACGGAAAAATTCCTCGACAAGTTCAGTATCAAACTGTCCCACTTTTTCCTTACTAAAAGTGGCGTTAAAGTTGAGATAAGGACGTCCGCTAATATCAACAACAGCACGTGCTAACGTCTCGTCCATAGGTAAATATTGTTGTCCATAGCGTTCATAATACGGGTTGCCTTGAGTGAGCTGTAACAACAATTGTCCCAATACAATGCCGATATCTTCTGTCGTATGATGATCGTCTACCCATGTATCGCCTTGAACATCAATAGATAAAGATAACCCGCTATGGAAGCTGAACAGTGTAAGCATATGATCTAAAAAACCAACGCCTGTGTTAATATGACTTTCTGCGTTTGATTGTGTTATCGTGATGTCAATTTTTGTTTCTTTCGTTTCACGTTTAATTTGAAAGGTCATTCTGTTCACTCCATTCTTTTACGATTGCTTCAAAACGGTCCATATCTTCAGTAGACATAATAGAGTAACGTACGCAATCACCCATCGGTTGCTCTGTCACAGGATCATAAAATCTTGGTTTAAAGCCGCGTTCATAAATATATTCACCCAGTGCCTTTGCCTGTTCACCTGCTGTTAAAATAAAATTCGTTTCACTCGGGTAAAGGGTCAATTTATCATCGACATAACGTGTAAAAATCGTTTTAAGTCGCGCACTTAATGCACGTTGCTGTTCAACAAACATTTGCGTTGATTCAGGGTGTTCAAACAAATACGTCGCAATGCGTAGTGACAAAATATTCAGTGGGTACGGGTGTTCGATACGACGTACACGTGCAATTGTCTCTGGTGTGCCAATCAATACACCAACACGTAAACCAGCAAGTCCAAACGCTTTGGACAATGTGTGCATCACTACGATATGATCTTCTAACGTAATGTCGAGTGGTGTTGAAAAGTCGATATATGCTTCATCGACAACGATATAGCCACCTATTTCACGCATTTTATCGGCAATTTGTAAAATATAATCTTCAGCGAAACGTTGTCCCGTTGGATTATGAGGATTGCTTAAAATAAAGAAACTCGGTTTGACTTCATCGATGCGTTTTAAGACGTTTTCAATCGGAAATTGTAAGTCTGTTGTGGCATCGACAAATTCAATCGGACGTTGTACTTGTTCGGCATAAGCTTGATACATAAAAAAGTCAGGATTCAGCGTAAGACAGGGACCTTCAGGCATAATCAGCATGAGCTTTTGAATCAGTTCATCAGAGCCATTTGCGGCACAGACTTGGTCTTTTGAAAAGCCGCCAAAATAATTAGCATACGCTTGGCAGAAGCGGTCATAGTCATTGTCATGGTACAAGTTGTAATCTTGGTTATTCAGTATTTCAAAGTATGTCTCTGCTGATAAAGGCGTTCCGACACCTTCATTTTTATCGATTCTAATCATTCTGTTCCCCTCGCATTCTGACTAATAAAGATTGTTTGTGATTATAAAGCTGTTCATCTTCTGCAATGATGGCAGCCTCACGATATGTTTTCGCATAGGTTGTTTTAGACAGTTGAATGACTGTATGTTTTGTTAAAAAGTCATTCACTGATAAACCGTGTTGAAAACGAGCCGTTCGATTAGTCGGTAAGACGTGACTTGGTCCTGCGATATAGTCACCAATCGCTTCCGGTGCGTAACCGCCTAAAAATAAGCTGCCGACATAGTGAATATGTGGCACGAACTGTTCAGGTTGCGCGGCTTGAATAGATGCGTGTTCGGGTGCAATTTCATTCATCAGCTGACAACATGCTTCAAAACTCTCTGCATGAATGGCGTAGTGATGGTCACGTAGGCTTGCTGAGACAATACTTTGGCGCTCAGATGTTTGCGCAAGTTCTGCTAAACGTACTTCAAGGCGTTCTAGTAATTTTAAATCAGTTGAAATGACATATGTGCGAGCGAGTTCGTCATGTTCTGCTTGTGCCAATACATCGTATGCTACGGCTTCAATATCGCATGTGTTATCAATAATAAGGGCAATTTCACTCGGTCCTGCAATTTGATCAATGCCCACTTCGCCGTAAACGAGTTTTTTTGCATAAGCAACATATTGATTACCAGGCCCAACGATTTTATCTACTTTTGGAATGGTTTCTGTCCCGTAGGCGAGCGCTGCGATACTTTGCGCACCACCAACTTGATAGACGTGGTCGACGCCAACGATATGACAAGCAGCTAATACACTTTGTGCAACGCCTTCAGCTTGGGGTGGCGTTACAACGACAATTTCTTTTACACCAGCGACTTTCGCCAATGTAGCAGTCATTAATACAGTAGACGGATAACTTGCCTTACCACCTGGTACATAGACGCCCACACGTTCAATTGGATGATACACTTCGTACATTTCTTGATCACTCGATTGGTTTTGATAACGAATGCTTTCTTGATAGGTACGAATGCGGTTGTAACTGAGTTCTAGCGCTTGGCGTAACTGAGAATCTAAACGATCGTATGCTTGTTGTAGCTCTGCTTGTGGCACTTCAAGTGTTGTTACGTTGACACGATCAAACTGTTGATTGTAACGAAATAGTGCCTCGTCGCCTTGTTGTTTGACCGTTTCACAAATAGTAGCGATTTGATCATGTAATTGCGTATCCAACTGGGCAGTAGCTTGATATTGCGCGAAAAATTGTTCTGTATTATAAATCAATGAGCGACACTCCTAACATATTAATAAAGGCATCAATTTCATCAGATGCGGTAAAGAAACTTTGACGATTTGTAATTAATTGTGCTTGGACATCTCCAATAAATTCCTTTTCTACAAGCCCGTTAGAACGCAACGTATTCCCCGTCTGTACAATATCGACAATACCATCAACCATGCCAATCACACAGGCAAGTTCAATCGAACCAGATAATTCGATAAGCGACACATCTCGTCCAGTTTCTTTAAAATAACGCTGTGCGGTTTTAGGAAACGATGTCGCAATTTTACGGTATTCAGTCGTTTCTTCAAATGCAGCAACCGCAAAATGGCACGCACCAAATGGTAAACGAATGAGTTGGTTAACGTCATATGACTTTTCGGCTAAAATATCACTGCCTGTAATGCCGATATCCGCAATCCCTTGTTCAACATAAGTGGGAACATCATTCCCTTTCACAAATAACAAACGATACTGGTCTGTTTGAACTTGTAGTTGACGATCGCGTGACTCAATAAGTTGTACTAAGTCGCGTTCACCGCGTTGTGTAAGATAATCAATAAAACTTTTTAATAAACGTCCTTTGGCTAATGCGATGGTGAGCATGCCAGAACCCCCTTTGTAACGTTATAATGTGAGACCGAGACCGAATCCCTCAAGATTTCCTTTATAGTAGCCTCCGTTTAATGTTGTGTTACGTTCTGTTAAGACAGCATTCATAAAAATGCCTTTATAGTAAGAACGTGGTGGTTGTGGTGTTAAGTCCAAATGAATCGCTTTAATGCCGAGTGAACGGAAAAAGCTATCCCAATGATTCAACGTTGCAACAATGTGATGACTCGCATCAAAACGTGTATTAAGCTGTTGTAACTGTTCTTGTGTAGGTGTCTGCAACAATTGAACGAGTGGATGTTCGATACCGAGAAGCGTTGCAAGCACCGATATATTTCGTTGTGCGAGTGCAGTCATTACCGCATCGGTTTGTTGATCACCAAGCAATAAATGAACGAGTTCATAATGACCGATGATGACATAATCAATGTCGTCACGTAACGCTTCACGAATATAGTCATAAAATGTAGTGAATGCACGTTGCATCGCTTGAATGGTTGGCTGATAACACTCAAGACCGAGTTGTGTTTGAATCTTTTGATGTCGCACAATCGGACCAGAATAAGCGACAGATTCATGTTGACGATCGTACTGCTGATAGTAGCGCACAAGTTGATCTGTAAAGTCATTGCGCAACGCAAACAACTTCTCATGGTCTTGCCACACACTTCGCTCTTGCATTTGTTTTAAATCATCCGGCGTGAGTGCCTCCCAATTCAACGTCTCGATAAATGACGTGTCAATGAGTTGAAAGCCACGTTGTTCCGCCAAACGTAAAAAAGATACTTCATCCAACTTCGATGTAATCAAAGCATTCTCCATTTTGTTAACCTCGCTTTCACTCTCTACCAAACTAAAGTGTTTTTGTAATACGGTTATGTTAGCATATCGCAATAGACATTTCAACAGAATAATCAGAAAAATAATATAATTCCGTCTTGTAAGGGGTTAAATTGAAATGGTTTTCTAAATAGTTGTGTGGCGTAGGCAAATTGAAAATGTTTGAATCACTACTATATTTGTGAGTGCAACACTTAATAAATCGGTTTTTATCAAGCACAATGTTATAATTAATATATAAATCATAGAGATAGGAGCATGATAAGATGAATTACGCAAAATATATTGATCATACTTTATTAAAACCTGAATCAACACGTGCACAAATTGATAAAATTATTGAAGAGGCGAAAGAATACCACTTCAAATCAGTATGTGTGAATCCAACACATGTGGCGTATTCGGCTGAAAAATTAGCAGACTCAGATGTCTTAGTATGTACGGTTATTGGTTTCCCATTAGGAGCATCAACATCTGACGTGAAAGCATGTGAAACGAAAGATGCGATTGCGAAAGGCGCAGATGAAATCGATATGGTAATCAACATTGGTGCGTTGAAAGACGGACGTTATGATGATGTACAAGCAGACATCGAAGCGGTTGTTGAAGCATCTGGCGATAAAACGGTTAAAGTGATTATCGAAACAGTGTTGTTAACAGACGAAGAAAAAGTCAAAGCATGCGAGCTTTCTAAAGCAGCAGGAGCGGACTTTGTGAAGACGTCTACTGGTTTCGCAGGTGGCGGTGCAACACCGGAAGATGTGAAATTAATGAAAGATACAGTAGGCGATGCATTAGAAGTGAAAGCGTCAGGTGGCGTGCGTAACTTGGCAGACTTCCAAGCAATGTTAGACGCAGGCGCAACACGTGTTGGGGCAAGTGCAGGCGTACAAATTATGCAAGGGTTAGAAGCAGACACAGATTATTAAAAGACATAAAACTTTAAGGAGTGATTGTGATGACAACACCATTTCAACGTGTTCACTT
>NZ_JXWY01000178.1 GCF_000934465.1 Staphylococcus microti
CCTTGTTGTTATAGGTTTAGTATTATAATTACAAACAACACCAAAGACACCTTTTTTTCTTTAGGTGCCTTTAGTTTGTTCTTATAATTTGGAGGTCAATAAAAATGTCGGGTGAAACTGTTGTTTATCAAAACGATTTGAATTTAGTTCCCTTGCGTAAATTCACAAGCACGGAAATTGATATTTTTTTTACGCTTTGTAATAAGTTAAAGGAAAAAGATATCA
>NZ_JXWY01000179.1 GCF_000934465.1 Staphylococcus microti
GTAACTCAACGTCAGTAAGCGAGAGCGACTCTACGAGCATGAGTAACTCAACATCAGTGAGTGAGAGCGACTCTACGAGCATGAGTAACTCAACGTCAGTAAGTGAGAGTGATTCTACTTCAATGAGTAACTCAACATCAGTAAGTGAGAGCGACTCTACGAGCATGAGTAACTCAACGTCAGTGAGTGAGAGCGACTCTACGAGCATGAGTAACTCAACGTCAG
>NZ_JXWY01000034.1 GCF_000934465.1 Staphylococcus microti
CTCATCAATTTGCACCTCTCAGTCATTAGAGTAGTTACTCAAATTATACATTAAAATAACCCTATAGACCGACACTCTTTTTTTAGTGTCTAATCTATAGGGTCCAGTTTATTATTTTAGTGCCTGTGCTTGCCTTTTTATTTCAAGGGGAACATGAAACCAAGTCAAGTGTTGTTCAGACGCCATTATTAACTGAAACACTACGTATTGAACATATTGCAATTCTGATTGTAGGGATTATCGTCGTTTATGCTGTGATGAAACAAATCCATTTTCCTACAAAAATGCTATTAGCACCTATCGTCGTATTAATTATTTGGAATTTAACAACAGAACGCATATTCACTTTAGACCCACCAATTATTGCGGCTGCACAAGTCATTTATATGGTGCGTGTCGGTGTTCAAATTGCGCACTTAACGGATCAATTGAAAGGGCGCATTGCCTTAGCGATTGCTTTCCAAAATATTTTATTAATTGCAGGAACGTTATTTATGGTTTGGGGGATACAATATTTGAACCACATTCCGCTGAATACGATCTTTTTAGGTGCAGCACCCGGCGGAATGGCTCAAATTGTGCTCGTCGCATTAGACACAGGTGCCGACGTCGCAATCGTATCATCGTTCCATATTTTTAGGATTTTCTTTATACTCATGCTTATCGCACCACTCATTGATGTTTATTTTAAATATCGTTCAAAAAAGCACGTTTCAAAGTAGCAAATATTTAACTTCTATGTGGACAATCAATTAAATGTGAATTATACATGCCAGCTGCTTCCATAAATGAAAAAATGGTTACTGGGCCGATAAATTTAAAGCCGTATTGCTTCAAAGCTTTAGACAGTTGTTTAGCTGTCTCATTAACTGTAATACGTTCGTCTGGCGTACGATATTGAAAGTCAATCGGTTGACCATCGACAAACGACCATAAAAATTTGCTAAAGCTACCATGCTCACGTTCGATTTCGATATAACCACGTGCTTGTGCAACAATAGCTGCAAGCTTTTGACGGTGGTGGATGACGTTTGGAAAATCGAGTAATGCATCAATATCCGCTTCGGTCATTTCCGCGACATTGTATGGATCAAATTGAAAAAAGGCTTCCTTATAAGCGTCTTTTTTCTTTAAAATTGTTAGCCAAGATAAGCCAGCATGTTGAGATTCTAGCGCGAGTAATTCAAAAAGTTGTTGCGAGTCATAAAGCGGCTTACCCCAAACGTTATCGTGATATTGAATGTAAAGTGGATCTGTTGTTCCAAAGGCACATGGGTTCATTTCATCAACTCCTGTATTGACTTCATAGATGTTTCATTATACTATATTGTTAAACAGAATATTAGTATTTGGGAAGAGTAGGTTGGAATATTATTAAAGAGAGTGCATGGTCGGTGTAAATGCATATAAGTTTTAACTGAAGGTAGCCCACTCGTTCTCTAGCTGAATCAGTAGGTTAGAGCGTGTCATGAGCGTTAATCATATGAGTGCAATAGTTAGTTAAACAATATCTATTGAATATAGGTGGTACCACGGAACATCCGTCCTATTACAGGACAGGTGTTCTTTTTATTTTTATGGAGGGATTTAAATGGACATGCAGACAAAATATAATCCGCAAGAAGTAGAAGCAGGACGCTATCAAGAATGGTTAGATCATGAGCGTTTCAAACCAAGCGGCGATCTTGACAAACCAACATATACAATTGTTATTCCACCGCCGAATGTAACAGGTAAATTACATTTAGGGCATGCTTGGGATACAACATTACAAGATATTTTAACACGTATGAAACGTATGCAAGGTTATGATACGTTGTACTTACCGGGTATGGACCATGCAGGTATTGCAACACAAGCGAAAGTAGAAGCGAAAATGCGTGAAGAAGGGATTTCACGTCATGACATCGGTCGCGAGAAGTTTCTTGAAAAAGCATGGGACTGGAAAGAAGAATACGCATCATTTATTCGTAAACAATGGGCGAAGCTTGGACTTGGCTTAGATTATTCACGTGAACGCTTTACATTAGACGATGGTTTAAGCAAAGCGGTACGTAAAGTATTCGTTGATATGTATAATAAAGGACTTATCTATCGTGGCGAACGTATTATTAACTGGGATCCAGAAGCGCGTACAGCTTTATCTGATATTGAAGTGATTCATGAAGATGTAAATGGTAAGTTTTATCATTTTAAATATCCATATGCGGACGGCAATGGTTATATTGAAATTGCAACGACTCGTCCAGAAACGATGTTGGGCGATACAGCGATTGTTGTTAACCCAGATGATGAAAGATACAAAGATATTATCGGGAAAGAAGTTATTTTACCTATTGTTGGACGTACGTTACCAGTATTAGCGGACGATTATGTAGATAAAGAATTCGGTAGTGGTGCGATGAAGGTAACACCTGCGCATGACCCGAACGATTTTGAAATTGGAAATCGCCATGATTTAGAACGCATTGTCGTAATGGACGAATCAGGTCATATGAATGACAAAGCGGGTAAATATGAAGGTATGGATCGCTTTGAATGTCGTAAACAATTAGTGAAAGACCTTGAAGCGGAAGGGCTTGTTATTAAAATTGAAGACCATATGCACTCAGTTGGTCATTCTGAACGTAGTGGTGCAGTTGTTGAACCGTATTTATCAACACAATGGTTCGTAAAAATGGCGCCACTTGCACAACAAGCACTTGATAATCAAAAAACAGACGGCCGTATTGAATTTGTGCCACCACGCTTTGAAAAAACATTTAATCGTTGGATGGAAGAGATTCGTGACTGGACGATTTCTCGTCAACTTTGGTGGGGACATCAAATTCCTGCTTGGTATCATAATGAAACAGGCGAATTGTATGTTGGTATGGAAGCACCAGAAGATAGTGAAAACTGGACACAAGACGAAGATGTTCTTGACACATGGTTCTCAAGTGCATTATGGCCATTCTCAACGTTAAATTGGCCAGACGAAGAAGCAGCGGACTATCAACGTTATTATCCAACAAATGTTTTAGTAACAGGATATGACATCATTTTCTTCTGGGTTGCACGTATGATTTTCCAAGGTTTAGAATTTACAGGTCAAAAACCATTTAACGATGTACTACTACATGGTTTAGTGCGTGCGGAAGATGGCCGTAAAATGAGTAAATCACTAGGTAACGGTGTTGATCCAATGGACGTTATTGATCAATATGGTGCAGACAGCTTACGTTACTTCTTAGCGACAGGTTCATCACCAGGTCATGACTTAAGATATTCTACAGAAAAAGTTGAATCTGTATGGAACTTTATTAACAAAATTTGGAATGCTGCACGTTTCAGCTTAATGAATATTGGTGAAGATTTTAAATTTGAAGATATCGATTTATCACAAAACTTATCTGTTGCAGATCAATGGATTTTAACACGTTTGAACGAAACAATTGAAACAGTAACAGATTTGAGCGATAAATATGAATTCGGTGAAGTCGGCCGTGCGCTTTACAATTTCATTTGGGATGAGTTCTGTGACTGGTATATCGAAATGAGTAAAATCCCTATGAATGGGGACGATGAAGCTCAGAAAAATGTGACACGTTCTGTATTAAGCTATACGTTAGATCGCATTATGCGTCTGTTACATCCATTTATGCCGTTCGTCACTGAACATATTTGGCAAAACTTACCACATCAAGGTGAGTCAATCGTGACAAGTGAATGGCCAACAGTGAATGACGAATTGATGTTCCCAGAAAGTAAAGATGTGATGGAACAATTAGTTGAAATTATTAAATCAGTACGTCAATCACGTCTAGAAGTAAATACACCATTATCAAAAGAAATTCCAATTATTATCCAAGCTAAGAATGCAACAATTCAACAATTGCTTTTAGATAATAAAGGTTATTTAGAACGTTTCTGTAATCCAAGCAGATTAACAATTGATACGGAAGTGACAATTCCTGAAAAAGCGATGACATCTGTTGTTGCAGCGGGTGAAGTCATTTTACCGCTTGAAGGTTTAATTGACATGGATAAAGAAATCGCACGTTTGGAAAAAGACTTAGATAAATGGCAAAAAGAACTTGATCGCGTTAATAAGAAATTAGCGAACGAAAACTTTGTTCAAAAAGCCCCAGAAAAAGTCATTCAAGAAGAGCGTGACAAACAATCGAAATACCAAGAAAAATATGATGGTGTGAAAGCACGTATTGAACAATTAAAAGCTTAGGAGTTTAAACTATGAATTATCTTGATAGCTTATATTGGATTCATGAGCGTACGAAGTTTGGTATTAAACCAGGTGTCAAACGTATGGAATGGATGTTACAACGCCTAGGCAATCCGGAACAGCATATTCAAGCCATTCATGTCGGTGGTACAAATGGGAAAGGCTCTACAGTCGCATACTTACGAGATGCTTTGTTGAAAAACGACTATGAAGTAGGTACTTTCACATCGCCTTACATTGAATCATTTAATGAGCGCATCAGTTTAAACGGTGCGCCCATCTCTAATGATGAAATTGTGGAGTTAGTTAAACGCGTAAAACCGGTCAGTGAAGCAATGGATGAAGAAACGGAGTTAGGTGTTGCAACAGAATTTGAGATTATTACAACGATGATGTATCTCTATTTTGGAGAAATACATCCGGTTGATTTCGTCATTGTAGAAGCGGGCTTAGGCGTTAAAAATGATTCAACGAACGTCATTAAACCGGTGTTAAGTATTTTAACAAGTATCGGTTTAGACCATACGGACATTTTAGGTAATACGTATTTGGATATTGCGAGAGATAAAAGTGCCATTATTAAAGAAGGGGTACCTGTTGTCTATGCAGTCAAAAACGAAGAAGCTTTGAAGCTTATTCGTGATACGGCAGAAAAACGCGATGCCAAAGCATTAGAATTTGATAGAGATATTTTAATTGTTTCAGAAGCAGACGAGTTTACGTATCGTTACAAAGATTATGAACTTGAAAACATTGCATTAAACATGCTAGGGGAACATCAAAAAGAAAATGCGGCACTTGCCATTACTGCGTTGATTGAATTAAACGAACAAGGTTTGATTCGCATCGACTTTAATAAAATGATTGACGGCATTGAACTTGTCAATTGGCGAGGTAGAATTGAACGTGTGTCCACAGACCCACTCATTATTCTTGATGGTGCCCATAATCAAGAAAGTGTAGATGCATTAGTCGATACGATCGAAAAATATTATCATCTTGAAAAAGTAGATGTTTTATTTTCAGCGATAGACGGCAAACCAATTCATCATATGCTTCAAGCTTTTGATGAAATCGCACAACATATTTATGTAACACACTTTAATTTTCCTAAGGCATTACCGATGGAAAAGTTATATGCTGAGATTGAAAGTGACCATAAATCAATGGTGGATGACTATGTGAACTTCATTCAAAATTATCAAGGAGATGCATTATTGATTACAGGTAGCTTGTATTTCATCAGTGAAGTAAAAGCAAAACTTGGTTACAATTAAAATATGAATTGAGACGCAAAAAATTGTGTGAACATGCATCACGTCTCATTGTATGAAAGAGCGATATTTAGAATGTTATAAAAACTTCTGCATATTGCTCTTTATTTTGGTTTTTATGGATTTGACGTTTTTATTTGTGCCCGTTTATAATCTTGTCCATATAGAAAGGAGATTGTAGTGAGGAGTGGATTTCATGATTGTTATCGTTTTTATACTGGGAAGCGCAGTGATGAGTTTTCTTATGCACATTGCGGATGTGCGACAGTTATGTTTTCGTATGCTGCTTGAACGCTCGAAATGTTCATCATGTAACCACGTTTTAAATTGGCGAGATTTAATGCCGATTGGCAGTTACATAATGTTAAAAGGAAAGTGCCGGTATTGTCAGGCGTTGATTCCTAGAAAGTTGTTAATTGCTGAAATACTCGGAGGACTCATTGCAGTGATTCCTTTTATATACCCGCTTTATATTGATACGTCCGTTTTTTATATGATTACCTTTTTATTACTTGCTTTATCAATGATAGATATTCAATATTTAATCGTCCCACATCGTTTCCTCTTTGTGTGCCTTGTTACAAACTTCTTGTTACACATGCCATTTAGTATCACGCACAGTCAAATATATGTGATTGCGTTGCTTATTATTTCAAGTTTTTGTCTTTATCGCGTAATTGGAATGGGCGATTTTAAACTGCTTCTTGTACTTGCGTTATTTTTACCAGCGCCTTTTATGGTATTTGTAATATGGTTGACGTTTCCGATTGGCGTGCTTTTATTGCCACTTCTATATTATTGCCGTTTACTGAAGTTACCTTATATCCCACTCGTACCTGCTATTAGTTTAAGTTTTATTGTCGTTTCCCTGTCATATCCAGTTATTATCACAATTGTAGGAGGGTTTATATGAGTCGTATTTATGAATTAAGTGAGCAAGAAAAACCGAAAGAACGTCTTATTACGAAAGGGGTACATGTTCTATCAAACACAGAGTTAATTGCGATTTTGTTGAATACAGGTCATTTGGGGTGTTCCAGTTTACAATTAGCAACACAACTGATGAGTACCTATCAAACACTCGATCGACTGAGATCACTTTCTATGGTTGAACTCACATCAATCAAAGGTATTGGTATGAATAAAGCGGTGACTTTAAAGGCCGCAATTGAACTCGGAGGAAGAGTTAAGGAGGAGCGACAAGTTTATTTATCTGATCCGATTAAAGAACCACAGCAAGTTGCTGAAAAAATGTATGATTTAATGAGTGGCTATACGCAGGAGCATTTCGTCGTCTTATTATTAAACACCAAACATCAAGTGATATATCAAAAAACAATATTTATCGGGACATTGAATAGTGCCATTATTCATCCGCGAGAAGTGTTTAAAGAAGCGGTTAAGTGGTCTGCACATGCGATGATTGTTGTACACAATCACCCATCAGGGGACCCGACACCATCGCAAGCGGATATTCAAACAACACAACGCTTAGTGTCTTGTGGCGAAGCAATGGGCATTGATGTTTTAGATCATATCATCATCGGTGACCATAAGTATATCTCAATTATGAGCGACTACAATATTGAATGAAAATATAAAAAAACGGGCGAATTGATACGCTATCAACGTCCCGTAGTCATTCATTCAATTTATAAAAAATGGATAGCCATATAATCGTCCATTATAATTGCAAGAGTTGAACAAGCCATAAAAATAATTGATAGCCTAAATATAGCACTAGCAAGAACAATCCAATTTTTATCACCCATTTTAATAACGTGAAACTAAATCGTATGATTAAAATGATTAACAGTATAATTAAAAATAAAGTAATCCAGCTCATATAGATGCCTCCCTTATTTCATATTTTACAGAAAATACATAGAACTTTCATCATACTTAAGCATAATAGACTATCGTACCTTAGTATGATGAATCGAAATCTTGAATTCTGTATAATGAAAGAGTATGTATTGAGGGTGGTGATTACGAAAGTTTTTGTCTCGCTCCCAATTGCACGATAAATTTTGGAGGGATTGAATTGGTGCATATCAAACGTATCATAAAAGCTTTGATTGTCTTAGTTTTGTTAGCAATCCTTATTTTCGTTTCATTAAAATTTTTGCCGGGTGTTAAAGACCAAGCATGGAATCCATTAAATGAGCAAGAAGTTGTTCAAGAAGTCGATGAATCTGGCTTTGCTGTGCCAATGGAAGGTCAAAGTTATGTGCTTGAAGAAAATGATATATTCCGTAATATTCCGAAGAGTCAAAGTCGTCATGTGTTCGATTGGATTGATAAATATGAGTTCGCACAAGTCAATCAACTGCAGCGTATGGCATATGATGATACATACTTAGTTGCTGAACAAAACACACAATTTATTTTATATCGTTTTGGTGATGATACGATGCGTGTTTATACGACTGAACATGATATGCAGTATGACCTGTATCAATTGGGGCACCCCATGAATTTGCTGCCAGCTGAATCATTCCAAGCAGCAGAAGATCGTACGAATGAATAAAGATATTATAAGCATGTATTCATGCAATTAATAAAGTTTTTCTTAGGCGTTTAGGGCGACTAAATCTTAAAAAAATAGAGATTTCTGTCATATGCTTTTCGAAAATACGACTTTGCTACTTTATTTAATAATTGGAGTGATATAAAATATAGAGATACAAACAAATACATGTAACTTGAGGTGTTGAGGTTGTCCAATTTTTTTAGAAACAACAAATTAGTAGTGTTGTTTTGTGCATTAATTTTATTTATTGGCTTGATTGGTTTGTCGATAAGATCAAATGTTCAATCAGTGCCTGAACAATATGTCAGTGATACGGCTTCGTTCGGACAGCGTGCGTTTTCATATCCGATGCATATCGTCACAGGATCCATTGCGAACTTCTTCGAGGATAGACAACCTGCCACGAATCAAACGAAACAACTTGAGGCGGATAATCAGCGTTTAAAAGCAGAAAATGAAAAGCTTAAGAAAGAACTTGATATGGGTGATATATCAAAATATGAGCCTGTTTCTGCAGCTGTCATTGCACGTCAACCAGATCAATGGATTAATACGCTCGTGATTGATAAAGGGGCAAAAGATGGCATTAAGCCGAATATGGCTGTTATGACGACGGAAGGTTTAGTCGGACAAGTGAGTAAAGTGAACCAGTTTTCATCACAAGTGAACATTATATCAACGAAAGGTCGTTTGAATCGCTTGTCAGTAAATGTACTACATGATTCAAATGAAGTTTTCGGTTTGATCGACCATTTTGATGAAAAGAATGACCGTTTGATTATTAGTGATATTGATAACAATGATGACGTTAAAAAAGGCGACAAAGTTGTCACAAGTGGGTTGGTTAATCAATTGCCAAAAGGACTTTATGTCGGCGAGGTAGAAAAAGTTCAAAATGACCAATATGGATTGTCTAAGCAAGTCTCTATTAAAACAGGGGCGAACTTAAATCAAATTTTGCATGTCTATGTTGCTAAAAGAGATCCTAAAACACTTGCTGATGATGAAGGGGAAGACAAGTAATGAAAAAAGCTATTTATTATGTGCTCGGTGTATTGCTTTGTTTTTACCTAGATACGTTGCTTACTTTTCTGTCACCCATTGCAGTCGGTCATGTTAAGTTTATTCTTGTACCACATCTTGTATTTTTGTTTCTTATTTTGATAACAGTGTATAGAAATACAAGTACTGCACTTGTGCTCGGAACATTACTTGGTATCGTACAAGATTTATACTTCGGTCAAATTTATGGTCTCTACTTATTCGGCTACTTACTCTCTATTTTAATTGCGGATAAGTTTTTGAAAGTATTTTTTAGAGACCATGTGATGGTTTACTGGATGATTCTACTTGGCATTGTCTTTTTAGAAATTTTCGTTGTTGTGCTGTACCATGTATTAGGTTTGATTGATTTTCATATTCTACCATTTTTAACGTTAAGATTACTGCCGACACTGTTACTAAATGGACTGCTACTTATTTTTGCATATGCCATTCTTGAAAGAAAAACAAAAGTGAAGACAAGTATTGACATCAAATAATCAGAGTGTTATGATTCAATAGTTGAGTAGTTTATAGCTACATACAACCGCTCAAATATGGGTTTAAGAACGTAATGTCACCTATATATGGCGTGACTTAAAATTTAGGAGGTGCAAAGTATGTTTGCTATTATCGAAACAGGTGGAAAACAAATCAAAGTTGAAGAAGGTCAAGAGATTTACGTTGAGAAATTAGACGTAAACGAAGGTGACACTTTCACTTTTGATAAAGTCCTTTTTGTAGGTGGAGATGCTGTTAAAGTTGGTGCGCCAACAGTTGAAGGTGCAACAGTTACAGCGACTGTTAACAAACAAGGTCGCGGTAAAAAAATTACAGTATTCACATACCGTCGTCGTAAAGACTCTAAACGCAAAAAAGGTCATCGTCAGCCTTATACAAAGCTTACGATTGAAAAAATTAACGCTTAATATATGATTAATGTTGATATCACGTTAAACGAAGAAGGTCGCGTCACTGATATTGTGATGGATGGACACGCTGATTTTGCTGAACACGGCTCTGATATCGTATGTGCAGGTGCATCTGCGGTACTTTTTGGAAGCGTGAATGCAATCCTCGGTTTGACATCTGAAAGACCGGATATTGATTACGATGACGATGGTGGCTACTTTCATGTAAGAAGTGTTGATACAAACAATGAACAAGCGCAGCTCATTATGCAAGCGATGCTCATATCTCTACAAACAATTGAAGACGAATATAGTGATTTTATTAAATTAAATCTAAAGTGAGGTGTAACTCATGCTAAAATTAAACTTACAATTTTTCGCATCTAAAAAAGGGGTAAGTTCTACAAAGAACGGACGTGACTCTGAATCAAAACGCCTTGGTGCTAAACGTGCTGATGGACAATTCGTTACAGGTGGTTCAATCTTATTCCGTCAACGTGGAACTAAGATTTACCCAGGTGAAAACGTAGGTCGCGGTGGCGATGATACATTATTCGCTAAAATCGATGGCGTTGTTAAATTTGAACGTAAAGGTCGCGACAAAAAACAAGTATCTGTATACGCAGTTGCTGAATAATTTGTCGTCATTTAACACCAGAAGGTAACTTCTGGTGTTTATTTATTAGGTGGGGATTTTTTAGCTTTTTAGTTCACTATCCCGCTAATATATCTTATGATAATAAATGGCATTGTGTAGGTTATAAACAGAAGTATGACATCATTAATAGTGTCAAATATCATGAGCTTTTGCTTATCATGAAAATTTTATCCATGCCTACACGTATTAAATAGAAATGTAAAAGAGGTGAACTGGATGTTTGTCGATCAAGTCAAAATATTTTTAAAGGCCGGTGACGGTGGTAATGGTATTACGGCGTATCGTCGTGAAAAATATGTACCGTTTGGTGGTCCAGCAGGTGGCGATGGCGGTCGTGGTGCGTCAGTTGTGTTTGAAGTAGATGAAGGATTAAGAACTTTAATGGACTTTAGATATCAACGCCAATTTAAGGCGAAAAAAGGCGAAAACGGTCAAAGTAGTAATATGCATGGTAAAAATGCTGAGGACCTTGTGTTGAAAGTGCCGCCCGGTACGATTGTTAAAGACGTGGAAACGGAGCAAACGTTAGCCGACTTAGTAGAACATGGTCAACGCGCAGTGATTGCGAAAGGTGGCCGTGGTGGTCGTGGTAACTCTCGTTTTGCGACGCCTAAAAACCCTGCACCAGACTTTAGTGAAAATGGTGAACCGGGTGAGGAGTTAGAAGTTGTGCTTGAATTGAAACTTTTAGCGGATGTTGGTTTAGTTGGGTTTCCAAGTGTTGGTAAGTCAACATTGTTATCGATTGTTTCTAAAGCAAAACCGAAAATTGGTGCTTATCATTTTACAACGATTCAACCCAACCTCGGTGTGGTTGTTACACCGGATCAACGCAGTTTCGTACTAGCGGACTTACCAGGTCTTATTGAAGGTGCGTCTGAAGGTGTTGGTTTAGGTCATCAATTTTTACGTCACGTTGAACGTACGAAAGTTATTGTGCATGTGATTGATATGAGTGGTATGGAGGGGCGAGATCCTTTTGAAGATTACCAAACGATTAATCATGAGTTGAAAGCGTATCAACACCGTTTAGAAGAGCGTCCACAAATTGTCGTTGCGAACAAGATGGATATTCCAGAAGCTGCTGAACAACTGGAACTTTTTAAAGAACAATTAGGTTCTGATGTACCTGTTGTGCCAATTTCTTCATATACGAGAGAAAATATTGACCAGTTGTTATATACGATTGCGAATACGTTAGAAGAAGTCAAAGACATCGACTTTAATGAAGAGGAAAAAGCGGATGAAACAAACCGTGTTCTATACAAACATACACCGTCTCAAGATAAGTTTGAAATTACACGCGATGACGATGGTGCATATGTTGTGAGCGGTAACGCAATTGAGCGTATGTTCAAGATGACTGATTTCAACAGTGATCCAGCGGTACGTCGTTTTGCACGTCAAATGCGTTCGATGGGTATTGATGATGCATTGCGTGAGCGTGGTGCGGAAAATGGCGATATTGTCCGAATTCTTGGCGGAGAATTTGAATTTATTGAATAAGAATCGGATAAGGGGACGACAGGATGAAACCGAAATTTTATTTAATTCGTGAAGATGTTTTGCCATATGTAGTTGAGAAAGTTTTAAAAGTGAAAGCTTCATTGAAAGAGAATCCAGCGATGACCGTGCAAGAGGCGGTTGTACTACACGATTGTTCTCGAAGTGCGTTTTATAAATATCGAGATACGATTTTTCCGCTCGAAGATATGAAACAAGATTTAGAAGCTTTTACGATTATTTTATTTGTGAATGATAAGGTTGGGATTTTAGCGCACATACTTGAAAAGCTATCAGCATTGAACTTTTCTGTGCTAACGATTCATCAAAGTGTACCTATTGATGAAAAAGCATCCATTACGTTATCGCTAAATGCAAGTAAAGCAACGTTAAATGCGTATGAGATTATTAATGAATTACGCAAAATGGATTATGTTTATAATGTAGATATTATAGGTATGAACATGTAAGGAGTAGAGTGAAATGTATGCATATATACGTGGTACTGTGACGGAACTTCAACCTTCACATATCGTAGTGGAAACTTCTTCAGGCATCGGCTATGAAATACAAACACCTAATTCATATCGTTTTCAAAACCAATTGCAACAACAAGTCATCGTGTATACGTCATTAATCGTACGAGAAGATGCACAATTGTTGTATGGGTTTATCAATCAAGAAGAAAAGTCGATGTTTTTAAGCTTGATTAAGGTAACTGGCATTGGGCCGAAATCGGCGCTTGCTATTTTAGCTGCGAGCACACCGGCACAAGTTAAACGTGCGATTGAACAAGAAGACGACACCTATTTAACACAGTTTCCTGGCATTGGTAAAAAGACAGCACGTCAAATCATTTTAGACCTTAAAGGGAAAGTGGTCGTTGAATCGACGGTTGATGAAGGCCAATTAACGATTGAGATGAATCAAGGTGAACCTATTTATAAAGATGCGTTGCTTGCTTTGGATGCGTTAGGTTATTCTAAACGTGAATTACAAAAAGTTGAGAAAGCGATGCAGAAACAGACGTTTGATTCTGTAGACGAAGCTGTGAAGTTTGGATTGAAACAATTGATAGGATAGGAGGTGCCTTATGGATCAAGACCGTATGATGGACGGACATGAAAATACATTTGATGATGCGTTTGAATTATCTTTACGCCCTGAATATTTACGCCAATACATTGGACAATCTGCTATCAAGTCGAATTTAGAGGTGTTTATTCAAGCTGCCAAGTTACGTGAAGAACCTTTAGACCATGTCTTATTGTTTGGCCCGCCAGGACTTGGTAAAACAACGTTATCCCATATTATTGCCAATGAAATGGGTGTCAATATGCGGACGGTATCCGGCCCTTCTATCGAGCGACCGGGTGATTTAGCTGCAATTCTTACAAACTTGCAACCAGGCGATGTTTTATTTATCGATGAAATTCATCGCCTCAGCAGTGTCGTTGAAGAAGTACTTTATCCTGCTATGGAAGATTTCTTCTTAGATATTGTTGTAGGTAAAGGAGAAGAAGCACGGAGTATTCGCATTGACTTACCACCATTTACACTCGTCGGTGCGACAACACGTGCAGGTAGTTTGACTGGCCCGTTACGTGATCGTTTCGGTGTACATTTACGGTTGGAGTATTACAGTGAAGATGATTTGCAGCATATTATTATGCGTACTGCAGAAGTACTAGGCACTGCGATTGATAAAGAAAGTGCTCGAGAAATTGCAAAGCGTAGTCGTGGGACGCCAAGGATTGCCAATCGTTTATTGAAACGTATTCGTGATTTCCAACAGGTAAACCAAGACGATATGATTTATATCGAAACGACGAAACATGCTTTACATCTATTGCAAGTTGATGATCAAGGATTAGATTATATCGACCATAAAATGATGGCATGTATTATCGAACAATATCGTGGTGGGCCAGTTGGTCTTGATACAATTGCTGTGTCGATTGGGGAAGAACGTGTGACGATTGAGGATGTGTATGAACCGTTTCTTATTCAGAAAGGTTTTCTTGAACGTACACCACGTGGTCGAAAGGCGACCCCATTTGCTTATGAGCACTTCAATTATCCACAAAAGTGAGGAGTTTGCACGTTGAATATAGAACAATTTGATTATGATTTACCGGAGTCTTTAATTGCGCAAACACCGTTAAAAGATCGTGATACGAGTCGTTTGTTACATCTTGATAAGCAAACGGGTGCTGTTGAAGATTTACATTTTAAAGATATTTTACGTTTCTTCCAGCCGGGCGATACACTTGTGCTGAATGATACGAAAGTAATGCCGGCGCGCTTGATTGGTTTAAAAACTGAAACAAATGCCCAAGTTGAAATGTTGATGTTGAATCAAGTGGAAGGTAACGATTGGGAAGTACTTTTGAAGCCTGCGAAGCGCATTAAAGAAGGACAGTCTTTAAGCTTTGGCGATGGTAAAATTATTGCGACATGCATTGAGACACGTGAACAAGGTGGTAGAATTATGCGTTTGCAATATGAAGGGATTTTACAAGAACGTTTGGACGAACTTGGAGAAATGCCGTTACCACCGTATATTAAAGAGCGTTTAGAGGATAGAGATCGTTACCAAACAGTGTACGCAAAAGAAACAGGTTCTGCTGCGGCACCGACTGCCGGGCTACATTTCACCGATGCGCTACTAGAAGAGGTTCAAAAAATGGGTGTACGCATTGCATTTGTGACATTACACGTAGGATTAGGCACGTTTCGTCCTGTAAGTGTAGATAATATTGATGATCATGAAATGCACAGTGAATATTATATGATGTCACAAGAAACAGCGGATTTATTAAATCAAACAAAAGCTGAAGGGCATCGTATTATTTCAGTCGGTACGACATCAACACGTACATTAGAAACGATTCGTCGCGATCACGATGCATTTGTTGCAACGAGTGGTTGGACAGATATTTTTATTTATCCGGGATTTGAATTTAAAGCAGTGGACGGTCTCATTACAAACTTCCATTTGCCAAAATCAACACTCGTTATGCTTGTGTCGGCATTTAGTTCACGCCAATTTGTATTAAATGCGTATGAACATGCTGTAAAAGCATCTTATCGTTTCTTTAGCTTTGGCGATGCAATGATTATTATTTAATGATAGGAGAGAACAGGATGCCAGCAGTGACATACGAACATATCAAAACGTGTAAGCAATCAGGTGCGCGTCTCGGTATTGTTCACACACCACACGGTTCATTTGAAACGCCGATGTTTATGCCAGTTGGAACGAAAGCAACGGTTAAAACGATGAGCCCAGAAGAATTAAAACAGATGAATACGAAAATATTACTTGGTAACACGTACCACCTATGGCTACAACCGGGCAATGATATTGTCAAGCAAGCAGGGGGACTACATAAGTTTATGAACTGGGACGGTCCAATTTTGACTGACTCAGGCGGTTTCCAAGTATTTAGTTTGAGCAACTTGCGTAAAATTACAGAAGAAGGTGTAGAATTCCGACACCATACGAATGGTTCTAAGTTATTCTTATCACCTGAAGATTCGATTAAAATTCAAAATGACTTAGGTTCAGATATTATTATGGCATTTGACGAATGTCCACCTATGCCAGCTGAATACAAGTACGTTAAAGACTCTTTAGAGCGTACAACAAGATGGGCTGAGCGTTGTAAAAAAGCGCATCAACGTCCTGAAGACCAAGCACTTTTTGGAATTATCCAAGGTGGCGAATATAAAGATCTTCGTCAACAATCTGCAGAAGCACTTGTAGCACTCGACTTTCCGGGTTATGCGATTGGTGGTTTGTCAGTTGGAGAACCAAAACCAGTGATGTATGACATGGTGTCACATACTGTTCAATTTATGCCGGAAGATAAGCCACGCTATCTAATGGGTGTTGGTTCACCAGATGCATTAATTGAATGTAGTATCCGTGGTATGGATATGTTTGACTGTGTATTACCAACACGTATTGCACGTAACGGAACATGTATGACGTCACACGGTCGTCTCGTCGTAAAAAATGCGCAATTTAAAGATGATTTTAGACCGTTAGATGAAAACTGTGATTGTTATACATGTAAAAATTATACGCGTGCCTATTTACGTCATTTAATAAAAGCGGATGAAACGTTTGGTATACGCCTTACTACTTATCACAACTTACATTTTCTGTTAAAATTAATGGAGAACATTAGACAAGCTATTCGAGAAGATCGTCTTTTAGATTTTAAAGAAGAATTTTTTGAACAATATGGTCTTAATGTCGAAAATCCAAAAAATTTCTAGATAGGAGTTTGATTTATGTCTTCGGTTATTAGTTTATTGCCACTTATACTATTATTTGTTGTAATGTGGTTCTTTATGATTCGTCCACAACAAAAACGTGCGAAAGAGCATCGTGAAATGGTAGAACAATTACAAGCAGGTCAACGTGTTACAACTATCGGCGGTATCAAAGGAACTGTTCGTGCTGTAGATGAAACAACAGCTGTTATTACAGTGAATGGTAAAGGCACTGAGCTTTCATTTGAAAAACAAGCAATTAAGCAAGTTGACCCATCATAAAATCATATACATGCAATGCCATGTATAAATAACGGCTGGGACAATATGACGTTGTCCCAGCTTCTATCGTTTTTACGGCAATAAAAGGTAAGATACTGCAATATTTTTACGAATCAACTTGAATTTGATATGATAGTACATGTTGATTGAGAGGCATGTCAGACATATTTTTTAAGTGATAACATCCGCAGACATGAATTTCAATAAGAAGTATAGATAAATGAGGTGTTTTTGTGAAAAAAGCAAGTAGGTTGGTTGCATTTTTCGTGCTCGTCGCATTGCTATTCGGTATGATGGCGTCGACGTATAAAAATGTAATCAAAGATGTTAGCCTAGGGCTCGATTTACAAGGTGGGTTTGAAGTCCTTTACCAAGTAGATCCTCTTGAAAAAGGAGATAAGATTGACAGTACAGCAGTTGAGTCCACTGCTAAGACGTTGGAAAGACGTGTCAATGTATTAGGAGTTTCAGAACCTAAAATTCAAGTAGAAGATAAGAACCGTATTCGTGTGCAATTAGCGGGTGTTAAAGATCAAAGTCAAGCACGTAAAATCTTATCATCACAAGCGAATTTAACGATTCGTGATGCAGATGATAAAGTATTACTTACGGGGAAAGACTTAGTTCAAGGCTCAGCGAAACAAGAATTCAAGCAAAATACGAATGCGCCCGCTGTTACGTTTAAATTAAAAGACAGCAAAAAATTTGCGAAAGTGACAGAAGAAATTTCTAAAAAAGATGAGAATGTCATGGTCGTATGGCTAGACTTCAAAAAAGGTGATAGCTACGAAGATGAAAAAGTCAAAGAAGATCCAAAATATATTTCGGCTGCATCTGTAGAACAAGCGATTGACTCTGAAAGTGTAGAAATTTCAGGTGGTTTCCAAGGTGAAGATGGTATTGCTGAAGCGAAACAAATTGCTGACCTGTTAAATTCAGGTTCATTACCAGTTAACTTGAAAGAAATCTATTCAACTTCTGTCGGGGCACAATTCGGTCAAGATGCATTGGATAAAACGATTTTCGCCTCAATTTTAGGTGTCGGTATTATCTTTGCATTTATGTTGGTGTTCTACCATATTCCGGGTGCAATTGCGGTTATCACGTTAACAACATATATTTACTTAACAATGGTGGCGTTTAACTTTATCGGTGGTGTGTTAACACTTCCAGGTTTGGCAGCCCTCGTGTTAGGTGTTGGGATGGCTGTCGATGCGAACATCATTATGTACGAGCGTATTAAAGATGAAATACGCATCGGTCGAACGCTTAAACAAGCATATAGCAAAGCGAATAAAAGTTCGTTTATTACCATTTTAGATGCCAACTTAACGACTGTTTTAGCGGCAACTGTATTGTTCTTCTTCGGGGAAAGCTCTGTTAAAGGTTTCGCGACAATGCTCTTGCTAGCTATTCTTATGAGTTTCGTAACAGCTGTATTCTTAACACGTATTCTGTTATCGTTACTCGTACATTCAAACTTCTTCAAGAAAAAAATGTGGTTGTTTGGTGTGAGAAAGAAAGATATTCATGATATTAATGAAGGCTATGATGTACCTGACCTTCATACACCGTACGATAAAATCGACTTTATGAAGTTGGCGAAACCATTATTTGCATTAAGTGGTATTGTCATTATCGCAGGTGTTGTGATTATCTCTATTTTCAAATTGAATTTAGGTATTGATTTCACATCTGGTACACGTGTTGATTTCCAAGCTGAACAACGTTTAAAACAAACGGAAATCGAAAAGAAAATGGAAGATATCGACTTAAAACCAAATCAAATGTCTATCGGTGGCGACAAAGAACAAAATGCATCAATGCAATACAAACGTGATTTAACGAAAGAAGAAATTTCTAAATTGAAATCAACGTTAAATGACGCATACAATGCAGATCCATCTGTCAATACAGTGTCACCAACCATTGGTCAAGAGTTAGCGAAAAATGCGATGTTAGCTGTTGTGCTTGCGTCAATTGGTATGATTATCTACATCACGCTACGTTTCGAGTGGCGCATGGGTATTTCATCTATCATCTCGCTATTACACGATGCGTTTATGATTATTGCCGTATTTAGTTTATTACGTCTAGAAGTAGATATTACATTTATTGCTGCGGTATTAACGATTATTGGTTATTCGATCAATGATACAATCGTTACATTTGACCGTGTGCGTGAAATGTTGGCAAACGTCAAAGTGATTACGAAAGAAGAACAAATTGACTACATTGTTAATAGTTCTATTCGTCAAACATTAACACGTTCGATTAATACTGTGTTAACCGTTATTGTAGTCGTTGTTGCATTATTAATTTTTGGTGCATCAAGTATTTTCAACTTCTCCTTAGCATTATTAATCGGTTTAGTATCTGGTGTATACTCATCTATTTTCATTGCTGTACCATTATGGGGCATGTTGAAAAAACGCGAGTTACGTAAATCTGACAATCATAAATTAGTCGTATACAAACGTAAACGTACAAACGAAGAAAAAGTATTAGTATAAGCAAACAAAAAAGTCATGTGTTATTGTAAGGAAATAGCACATGGCTTTTTGCATGCTACTTTTTATTTGGCGTACTTTTCGATATAATACGGTTTGTGGAAAGAGGTATATAACGATGATAAAACCGAAATATCAGTGGATAACTCGTGAAGATAATCCTAAAATTGATGATACATTGATTCGACAATTTAATATTACGCCGATTATGCAGCGTATTTTAGAAGGCAAAGGTATTGTTCGTGAAACTGAATTGAAGGCTGTTTTAGAAGATCAACCTATCTTTCATGATACAGAATTGTTAAGTGATATGACAAAAGCAGTAACACGTATTCAACAAGCGATTACAAACCAAGAACCGATTCTTGTCTATGGTGACTATGACGCGGATGGTGTGACTTCTACGACGATTATGGTAGATGCACTGCGTCGACTTGGTGCTGTCGTAGGATGGTACATTCCAAACCGATTTACAGAAGGCTACGGACCGAGTGAAGCAGCGTTTCAAAATGCAGTGGATGAAGGCGTCTCGCTAATTATCACAGTTGACAATGGGATACAAGGACATGATGAGATTGAAATGGTCCAACAGCAAGGTGTCGATGTAATTGTGACGGATCACCATGAAATTGGTCCAACGATGCCTAGTGCATATGCGATTGTTCATCCGATGCATCCCGACTATGACTATCCATGTCGTTATTTATGCGGTGCGGGTGTGGCGTTAAAAGTAGCAAGTGCATTGTTAGGAGATCAACTGCCAACGACGTATTGGGGGCTTGCAGCGATTGGAACAGTAGCAGACCTAGTGCCACTTACGGATGAAAACAGAGCGATTGTTAAAAAAGGGCTTAAGCAGTTGAATGATGATAAACCCGTATCCGTTTCAGCGATTTTAGAACAGGCGGGTTATGACGATGCCATTACAGAAGAGACGATTGGCTTTTTAATAGCACCACGATTGAATGCCGTTGGACGTTTAGACGATGCCAGTTTAGCTGCTGAGTTATTAATGGCTGAAGATGAAGAAGAAGCATTATTTTTAGCAGAACAAGTCGAGCACTTTAATCAAGAGCGTAAAGATATTGTGAGTACCATTGCTGATGAGGCGCTTGCGATGGCAGCAACTTTTGTAGAACGTGGACATCAATTTTTAGTGCTTGCTCAAGAAAGTTGGCATGAAGGTGTACTAGGTATTGTAGCATCGCGTATTGTCGACACATATCATTTGCCGACGATGGTATTGAACTTAGATGTGGAAAAAGAACATGCTAAAGGATCGGCACGAAGCATTGAACAAGTCTCTATGTTTGATGCGTTATCACAGCAATCGCAGCTGATTCAAAAGTTTGGTGGGCACCATATGGCAGCAGGCCTTACATTAGACTTGAATGATGTCGATGCACTCCGTGAAGGCCTCAATCATTGGATGCACGAAGCATATGCAGATGTGTCATTACAGCCAACAAAAACGGTTGATGCGGTTGTGTGTCTTGAAGATATTACGATAGATAACATTCAAGCGATGCATCGCTTAAGACCATTTGGTATGGGATTTAGTAAACCACTTCTTCAATTGGCTGGTATGCAAGTCCAACAAGCGAAAGCAATGGGGCAGCAGCAAAAACATCTGAAAGTGTCATTTGAAAATACTTCGATGCAAGCCATTTATTGGAATAATGGCCCCCGTGCAGCTGAATTGATGAGTGGGCAAGCTTTGGATATGATTGGCGAGTTACAAATCAACGAGTGGAATGGCAATCGTAGTGCGCAGTTTATTTTAATGGATATGGCAAGTAATGAACGACAAATTTTAGATTACCGCAGTAAAAATAAAAAGCTGCCGACGTTTGAAACGGATGACAATGTGAGCTATTTTATTCATCCGAGTCGTGATAAAACGCACGACAATGAGTTTTATTATGGTGAAGCAATTCCAGCGCATTATGAAAAATGTGTCTTTCGTGATTTACCATTAACGATGGAAGATATTGAAGCGACTTTACAACAACTGGACGTGTCACAAATATATTTAGTATTTGCACATGAGCGTTCTGTTTATTTTGAAGGCATTCCACAGCAAGCACTGTTTAAACAATGTTATAAAGCGTTAATGCAAAAAGGGCAAACGAATCTTGCACAAGATGGCATGGCGTTGTGTCAGCATTTAAATGTGAAGCCGAACGACTTGAAATTTATGTTGAAAGTTTTTCTCGACCTAGGTCTTATAGCGCAAAAAGATGGTATAATTGAAACGGTGCAACAAAGTGATAAGCGACCGATTGAGTCGAGTCGTGTCTATCAAGCACGCGTTCAGCGATTAGAAGTTGAAAAACAATTACTTTATGACGAATTTAGTGCGGTTAAAGCATGGATTGAGACATCATTGGCACGCACGAAGTAGGAGGATATCGATGGATTTAAAACAATACGTATCAGAGGTACAAGATTGGCCTCAAAAAGGCGTGAGCTTTAAAGATATAACAACAATTATGGATAACGGTGAAGCATATGGCTATGCAACGGACCAAATTGTAAAATATGCGAAAGAAAAAAATGTCGATATAGTAGTCGGACCAGAAGCAAGAGGTTTTATCATTGGGTGTCCTGTTGCGTATGCGATGGGTATTGGATTTGCACCTGTTCGTAAAGAAGGCAAACTACCGAGAGAGGTCATTCGTTATGAATACGACTTAGAATATGGTAGCAATGTTTTAACAATGCATGCAGATGCGATTAAACCAGGTCAACGTGTATTAATTACAGATGACTTGTTAGCAACAGGTGGTACGATTGAAGCGGCGATCAATCTTGTAGAACAACAAGGTGGTATTGTTGCGGGTATTGCATTTATTATTGAATTAGCATACTTAAACGGTATGGATAGAATAAAAGATTACGACGTGATGTGCTTAACATCATACGATGAATAAAATATGTATGTTACGTTGAAAGTATCAACTTGGAAGCGGAATGGCTAAAGCTGTTCTGCTTTTTATTATTTTGTCACAAAAGAGACACTAAAAAGTTTGCAAATCTAATCATTTTATAGTGTGTACAACTGTGTCACAGCGTTAAAAAGTGATAAGATAAAAAGATACGGCATATAGTTCAATTATTGCAATGCTTGTAGTATGATAGAATTAATATTGATTTTGTTGGGGGTGTCCACTTGAATAACGAATATCCATATAGTGCTGATGAGGTGCTACACAAAGCGAAAACATACCTCAGTGAAGAACAGTATGCGTATGTACTGAAGAGTTATCATCTCGCATATAAGGCACATGAGGGGCAATTCCGTAAAAATGGCTTACCATATATTATGCATCCCATTCAAGTTGCTGGAATTTTAACTGAAATACGCTTAGACGGACCGACAATTGTAGCGGGCTTTCTACATGATGTTATTGAAGATACACACTATACATTTAATGATGTTGCTGAAATGTTTAATGTTGAGATTGCAACAATTGTAGATGGTGTGACAAAACTGAAAAAAGTAAAATATCGCTCACAAGAAGAGCAACAAGCAGAGAATCACCGCAAGTTATTTATTGCGATTGCAAAAGATGTGCGTGTTATTTTAGTCAAACTCGCTGATAGACTACATAATATGAGAACGTTGCGTGCGATGCCACGTGAAAAACAAATACGCATTTCTAAAGAGACATTAGAAATTTATGCACCACTTGCACATCGTTTAGGGATTAATACAATCAAGTGGGAACTTGAAGACATCGCGTTGCGTTACATCGACAATGTACAGTATTTCAGAATCGTTAACTTGATGAAGAAAAAGCGTAGTGAACGCGAAGCATATATTGAAAATGCGATTCATAATATTCGCAAAGAGATGGATATTATGAATATTGATGGTGAGATTAACGGCCGTCCGAAACATATTTATAGTATTTATCGCAAAATGATGAAGCAGAAAAAACAATTTGACCAAATATTTGATTTATTAGCTGTGCGTGTTATCGTGCATTCTATTAAAGATTGTTATGCAGTACTCGGACTTGTACACACATTATGGAAGCCGATGCCAGGTCGTTTTAAAGACTATATTGCGATGCCAAAACAGAACATGTACCAGTCGTTGCATACGACAGTTGTTGGACCGAATGGCGACCCGTTAGAAATTCAAATTCGTACGTTTGAAATGCACGAAATTGCAGAACATGGGGTTGCTGCACACTGGGCATATAAAGAAGGTAAGCAAGTTACACAAGACAGTGAAACATATCACAAAAAGTTAGATTGGTTGAAAGATATTGCGGAAACGGATCACACTTCTACAGATGCACAAGAGTTTATCGAGTCGTTGAAGTTCGATTTGCAAAGTGACAAAGTGTACGCATTTACACCAGCGAGTGATGTGATTGAGTTGCCGTATGGTGCGGTGCCAATCGATTTTGCCTATGCAATTCATAGTGAAGTCGGTAATAAAATGATTGGTGCGAAAGTAAATGGCAAAATTGTACCGATTGATTATGTTTTACAAACAGGCGACATCGTAGAGATTCGTACAAGTAAGCATTCTTACGGCCCAAGTCGTGACTGGCTGAAAATTGTACGTTCATCAAGTGCAAAGAGTAAAATTAAAAGTTTCTTCAAAAAACAAGACCGTTCTTCCAATATTGAAAAAGGAAAGTTTATGGTTGAAGCTGAGTTGAAAGAACAAGGTTTTAAAGTGGATGAAGTTTTAACAGAAGCCAATATTAAAATCGTCAACGAAAAATATAATTTTGCGAATGAATCTGATTTGTATGCGTCTGTAGGATTTGGTGGTGTGACTTCACAACAAATCGTTAACAAATTGACAGAACGTATTCGCATCGAACAAAAACAACGTGCGTTGAACCAAGCACAAGAAGTGACGAAATCTGTACCAATTAAAGACCATATTACGACAGATTCAGGTGTATATGTTGAAGGCTTAGATAATGTACTTATTAAACTATCGAAGTGCTGTAACCCAATTCCCGGGGATAAAATACTTGGCTATATTACGAAAGGACATGGTATTAAAGTTCATCGTACCGACTGTCCAAACATTCAAAATGAAGACGAACGCTTGATTGATGTTGAATGGGTTAAGTCGAAAGATGCGTCACAAAAATATCAAGTGGACCTTGAAGTGACGGCATACGACCGTAATGGCTTGCTCAATGAAGTTTTGCAAGCTGTTAATAGCACATCAAGTCATCTGATTAAAGTATCTGGTAAGTCAGATATTGATAAAAATGCTGTTATTAATCTTAGTATTATGGTAAAAAATGTACATGAAGTATTTAAAGTTGCAGATAAAATCAAGCAACTTGGAGATATTTATACAGTAACTCGAGTATGGAATTAGGAGTGTCTGACTATGAAAATTGTCGTTCAACGTGTCAAATCTGCTGCCGTAACGAATGAGACGATTCATCGTGAAATTTCACAAGGATTCTGTTTACTCGTTGGTGTCGGTAATGGCGATACGCTTGCTGATACAGAAGCACTTGCAAAAAAAATAGCAAATGCACGTATTTTTGAAGATGAAGCAGGTAAACTAAATTTAAATATTCAACAAATTGAAGGCGCGGTGTTGTCTATTTCACAATTCACACTGTATGCAGACGTGAAAAAAGGCAACCGCCCGGGATTTTCAAACGCAATGGCACCAGATGAAGCGAATGCGTTATATGAGCAATTTAATGACGCATTACGTTCATATGGGCTTACAGTAGAAACAGGGGAGTTTGGCACTGATATGCTGATAGATATACAAAATGATGGCCCTGTTACGATTATTTATGAAAGTGAAAATGGCAAAGTGCTATGAGAAGATTGGATCAATGGCTTAGACAGAAAAAGTTAAATCCTAAAAGGGTCTATCTCGCATGCTTAGCTGTTTTGGTCGTGCTATTAATCATTGTGGCGTTAATCATCGCGTTCACGCAACGAGATGACCGAATCCATTTAATAGAGAATGCCGAGATACGTACAGGCCCGAATGCTGCTTATCCCGTGTTATATGATGTAGAAAAAGGGGATACGTTTAATGTGATTTCTCGTTCAGGTAAATGGATAGAAGTCAGATCTAGGGATCATAAACAAAAAGGCTGGATTGCAGGTTGGCATACGAATCTCGATATAAAAGAAGATGTTAATCCGAATGCACGTCCACTGAAAAATAAAGTCATTGTGTTAGATCCTGGCCACGGTGGTGGCGACCAAGGGGCGTCGAGTCGTACAGGTAAGAAAACGCTTGAAAAAGATATGACGTTAAAAACAGCGCTCGAGCTGAAGAAACAACTTGAGCATGAAGGTGCAAAAGTTAAAATGATACGTAAAGATGACACGTATGTGAAGTTGAAAGACCGTAAAGCGACGGGTGATGTCTTTATTAGTATTCATAACGATGCACTGGAATCCCCAGATGCGAATGGTGCAACAGTTTATTGGTATCACGACAAGCAAGAAGCATTGGCGAACACGTTGAATGCAAGTATTCAGAAAAAAGCGTTGCTATCTGATCGTGGTCCAAGACAAGAGAATTATCAAGTGTTGCGCCAAACGAAAAAACCAGCAGTATTGTTGGAATTAGGCTATATTAGTAATCCAACAGATGAAATATTGATTAATGATAAAAATCACCGCTATATTGTAGAATCTGCAGTAGTGGATGGTCTGAAAAATTATTTCCTTAATCAATAGCTTGAAAAGACAACAAAAAACAGTTATGATGGTATATGAATTTTATATGAATCACCGTATGTATTCTTGAAGGTGTATAGTGAGATGTGGCCTATAAGCCAAAGAGAGTTTGTCCTCGGCTGTAAGACAAACCATTCAGCTATACGACTGAACACAAGAAGAGGTACTTTATGAAAATAAAGTCGTGTTGCGAACGTTATCAGCTATAGAGTGGAGATGATACACACATGTGTACATCTTAATTAGGGTGGCAACACGGCAGTAGAACGTCCCTTATATGTGTGAGCATATAAGGGACGTTTTATATTTGTCGCAACCTCTAAAAATTGATGTGAATCATAAATTGAACTAATTTAATGAGCTAGGAGATGTGTAAAGATGATCAATATCCCGCGTGGAACACAAGATATTTTACCCGAAACATCAGCACAGTGGCGCTACATCGAATCACGGTTACATGAATTGATGGCACGCTACAATTACGAAGAGATTCGCACGCCTATTTTTGAAAGCACGGAACTTTTTGCGAGAGGTGTTGGTGATTCCACTGACGTCGTTCAAAAAGAAATGTATACGTTTAAAGATAAAGGGGATCGCAGCCTTACATTGCGACCTGAAGGCACAGCGGCAGTCGTTCGTAGTTACATCGAGAATAAAATGCAAGGCTTGCCAAATCAGCCGGTTAAATTGTATTACAATGGGCCAATGTTTCGTTATGAACGTAAACAAAAAGGGCGTTACCGTCAGTTCAACCAGTTTGGCGTTGAGGCGATTGGGGCAGAAAATCCAAGCATTGATGCAGAAGTACTTGCGATGGTTATGCATATTTATCAATCGTTTGGTTTAAAAAACTTAAAACTTGTCATCAATAGTATTGGCGACGCAGAATCACGTGTTGAATATCAACAAGCATTGCGTGAACACTTCCAACCAGTTATTCATAATTACTGTGCGGATTGTCAAAAACGTATTGAAACGAATCCAATGCGTATTTTAGATTGTAAAGTCGATCGCAATCAACCAGAAATGCAAACAGCACCATCCATTACGGACTATTTGAATGATACTTCAAAATCATACTTTGAAGCGGTCAAAGCACATTTAGATCGTTTAGGTATTCCATATGTTGTTGATCCAAATCTTGTGCGTGGTTTAGATTACTACACGCATACCGCATTTGAATTAATGATGGACAATGAAGATTATGACGGTGCGATTACGACATTATGTGGTGGCGGACGCTATAATGGTTTATTAGAACTATTAGATGGACCGAAACAAACAGGTATCGGTTTTGCTTTAAGTATTGAGAGATTGTTGCTAGCACTTGGAGCAGAAGGTATTGAATTACCCGTACATCAACACCTTGATTTATTCGTGGCAACGATGGGTGAAGCGGCTGATGATTTTGCAGTCAAATTGTTAAATGATTTACGTCATGCAGGCGTTAAAGTAGATAAAGACTACTTATCACGTAAATTAAAAGGCCAAATGAAACAAGCCGATCGTTTACAAGCGAAATATACGATTGTTATTGGAGATCAAGAGTTAGAACAACAACAAGTAGCGATTAAAAACATGGAAACAGGCGATTCAGAAACAATCGCATTTGACGAAATAGCAAGTTATATAAAAAAAGGAGCGTAATAAAATGACACAACGTACAACATATTGTGGATTAGTGACAGAATCTTTATTAGGAGAAGAAATAACTTTAAAAGGATGGGTACACAACAGACGTGACCTCGGTGGCTTAATTTTCGTTGACGTACGTGACCGTGAAGGCTACGTACAAGTTGTATTCAACCCAGATTTTTCAGCAGAAGCATTAGCAGTCGCTGAGCGCGTACGTTCTGAGTATGTCGTTGAAGTGACAGGAACTGTGACAAAGCGTGATGCTGAAACTGTGAACTCCAAAATCAAAACAGGTCAAGTTGAAGTACAAGCGAAAACTTTAACGATTATTAACAAATCAGAAACACCACCGTTTGCATTGAACGAAGAGAACTTAACAGTAGATGAAAATATTCGTTTAAAATACCGTTATTTAGATTTACGTCGTGAAAAATTTGCTGAAACATTCAAAATGCGTCATCAAACGACACAAGCGATTCGTCGCTACTTAGACAAAGCAGGTTTCTATGATATTGAAACACCTGTATTAACAAAATCAACACCAGAAGGCGCACGTGACTATCTTGTTCCTTCACGTGTTCACGATGGTGAATTTTATGCATTACCTCAATCACCACAGTTGTTTAAACAATTATTAATGATTAGTGGTTTCGATAAATATTACCAAATCGCAAAATGTTTCCGTGATGAAGACTTACGTGCAGACCGTCAACCTGAATTTACACAAGTCGACATTGAGATGAGTTTCGTTGAACAAGAAGATGTTATGGCGTTAGGTGAAGCGATGTTGAAAGAAGTTGTGTCTGAAGTAAAAGGCATCACTTTAACAGATGCTTTCCCTCGCATGACATATGCAGAAGCGATGGAACGTTATGGTAGCGATAAACCAGATACACGTTTCGGTATGGAATTAATTGATGTATCTGAACTTGGTCATTCAATGGACTTTAAAGTCTTCAAAGGTGCCGTAGAAAACGGTGGACAAGTTAAAGCGCTTGTTGTAGAAAATGCAGCTGATGATTACACACGTAAAGATATTGATGGCTTAACAGAATTCGTTAATATTTACGGTGCAAAAGGGTTGGCATGGGTAAAAGTTGTTGAAGAAGGCTTAACAGGACCTATCGCACGTTTCTTTGAAGAAGCACATGTTGAACAGTTACAAGCATTAACAAATGCAAAAGCTGGCGACCTTGTATTATTCGTTGCAGACACAAAAGACGTTGTTGCGCAAAGTTTAGGTGCATTGCGTAATAAACTTGGTAAAGAACGTGGTTTAATTGACCCAGAAGCAATGAACTTCTTATGGGTAACAGACTGGCCATTATTGGAATATGATGAAGAAGCACATCGCTATGTGGCAGCACATCACCCATTTACATCACCAAAACCAGAAGATGTTGAAAAATTAGAAACAGCACCTGAAACGGCACAAGCACAAGCGTATGACATTGTCTTAAACGGTTACGAATTAGGTGGCGGATCTATCCGTATTCACGATGGCGAATTACAAGAAAAAATGTTTAAAGCACTTGGCTTTACTGAAGAAGCAGCGCAAGAACAATTCGGCTTCTTACTTGATGCATTCAAGTTCGGTGCACCGCCACATGGTGGTATCGCATTAGGTTTAGACCGCTTAGTAATGTTACTTGCAGGTCGTACGAACTTACGTGATACAATTGCGTTCCCGAAAACAGCATCAGCAACTGATTTATTAACAGATGCACCGGGTGCAGTATCAGAACGTCAATTAGACGAATTATCATTACGTATCAAACATTAATTATAAAAACAGTAGTGATGTAGTGAGATTTCATTTACGCCGCTACTGTTTTCCAATTTTGTTGGCAGGTGTTTTACTTGCGTATTTCAAATAATATGGTAATATGAGTTTATAAGATAGTCGTCTAGGGTGTTCGTAAGTTCGCTTTTTATATTTTGACCTAACACTCATTGATCAGGGAGTCCAATTGGTTTTCTTGCAGCGCACACGCCTCTATAGGAGGACGTGCTAAACAAGAAACAGGACACCCACCTGTATATAGCAGGCCAAAATGATCAAGCATTTTCAAACTACGGCACTCATGGATTCTATCGGTACGCAAGGCGTTATGTCTTGCGTATTTTTTATGCCGTTTTTTGACTATCATTTAACAACATGTATTGGAGGCTATACAAATGGTCAAGATTTGTAATGATGGATTCACAGACTGTGCAACGAAGGAACATAAAGATATACATCATATTATGATTACCCAAAATATTTTATCAGGCCGTTATAAACATTTAATCATTTGGTTTTTAAAAGAGGATAGCAAAAGATTTACTGAGATTCAACAGCTTTTACATGGTATTTCTCAAGGCTCTTTAACCAAACAACTAAGAGAATTAGAGAAAGATGGCGTGATTCATAGAACCGTTTATCCCGAAGTCCCACCAAAAGTTGTTTATCATTTGACTGATAAAGGACAAAAACTCGTCAATATTATAGAGATGATGGAAAAATTTGGCAGTGACTATACGCAATCATAAAACGAAACAATGGCATTGTAATCAACAAATTGTTTGAACGGCAAAAGTACTAAAAATAAGACTATGGCAATAAATTTTGCCCTATTTAAAAGTATCAAATGCTGTTGTAACATAGGTGGATATAGAGAAATCAAGGAGATGTTACAATGAAAATTGGTATTATCGGCGCTGGTCCAATCGGTGCAACACTTTCACATAAATTACACGCAAAAGGTCATCATGTAAAGGTAGCTGATGCACGTGGGCTCTCACATTTAAAAGATAAGGAGATTGCAGGGGAAGCTGTGGCATTAGAACAATTGGGACAAGATATTGATATTTTGATTATTTCATTACCATTAGCTGTTGTTCCTCAAATAAAAGAAATGGTATCACAACTTAAGAATAATGTTATTATTGTGGATACAACAAATTATTATCCATTTAGAGATGCACAAATCACTAAAATTGAAGAGGGAATGCCAGAAAGTGTATGGGTGTCAGAGCAACTTGGTAGAGATGTGATTAAAGCATTTAATAATCAATTAGCCTATACATTATCGCAAAAAGGTAGCAGTCAAAAAAGCGACAACCGTATTGCAATGGCAGTTGCAGGAAATGATGATTTGCAAAAAGAAATCATTATGAATATCGCTGATGAAGTTGGTTTTGATGCTGTAGATAATGGGACATTGCAGAATTCATGGCGTCAACAACCGGGGACACCGGCATATTGCACAGAACTCAATAGCGATGATATGACAAAAGCATTAGAACGTGCAGACAAAGCAGCAGCCCCTATACAAAGAGACGAGGTAGGGAAGTATTTTGAACCTGGGATGACGCATGAAGATATTGTTCATTTGAACCGTAAATTATATAAAGTAAATTAATCTATAAAAAGGATGTGTCATCTGCAAATGACATGTCCATTCTTAATACCGAACGGATACATCTAACTTATAAGAATACGCTTTGATTTTTTGAGCAGTTTACATGCATTTCAATCCCGAATGTACTAGTATGAATTTAATACTTCTTGGAGGGATTCATGATGACAAAAACATTCGTACTTGGTGCAAACGGTGGCGTAGGTCGCTTTCTTGTACAACAGTTAAAAGCACAGAACGTTGATTTTACAGCAGGTGTACGTAAGTCAGAACAGAAAGAAGCGCTAGAAGCACAGGGCATTCATGCCGTTTTAATTGATGTTGAACAAGATAGCATTGAAACTTTAACATCAAAATTAAGTGGTTATGATCAAATTGTTTTTTCAGTCGGATCAGGTGGTAAAACAGGCGCAGATAAAACCATTGCAGTCGATTTAGATGGTGCGGTGAAAGCGATTCGTGCCGCAGAAGCAGCGAAAGTGAACCACTTCATTATGGTGTCCACTTGGGATTCACGTCGTGAGGCGATTGAACAAGGTGGCAGTCTTAAACCATATACTATCGCGAAACACTATGCAGATGATTATTTACGACATAGTGGATTGATAGCGACAATTGTTCATCCTGGTATTTTAACGAATGAAGCAGGCAATGACAAAGTGCAAATCCAAGCACAATTTGACAACCCAAGTGATTTATCCATTCCACGTGAAGACGTTGCACGTGTCCTTTATGAAGTCGTGACACAACCAGCGATTCACGGTAAAGAATTCCAAGTGGTTAATGGCGACACTTCAGCACACGAAGCGGTTGCAGCACACAAATAAAACCATCATAAAACAGATAACAGTGTATGAATTATTTCACACATTTGTTATCTGTTTTTGTATTTTATAATAACAATAAATGTTTTATATACTTTACAATTCGAAAGACTAATATTACATTTTTAAAATAAATTATTGACAAAATTATCAGACTAATATAATAATTGTAAATAAATAGACACAATTAAATAAGGGGGAATTGTATGAACAATCGATTGAAGTATTTTTCTATTTTATTGGTTGCAGTTGTACTTGTATTAGGGGCATGTGGTAAAGGGGATTCTGGCTCAGGCGGTAGTAAAAGTAAAACTGAAAAAAGTGATGCGAAGGGCGGCACGTTAAATGTGGGTCTTGCGGCAGCACCAGAGGGCAATTTTCAAGGAATCTTTGCAGGTTCTTCAGGTGACAGTGAAGTCATTGATTACTTCAATGATAGTCTTGTCAAGTTTGATGATGAACTGAATATGAAACCAAAACTTTTATCATGGGAACAAAAGAAAGACGACAAGCTTACATACACTTTTAAACTAAAAAAAGATGTTAAGTGGCAAGACGGGAATCCGTTAACAATCAATGACTGGATTTTCACGTTAGAAACATTGGCGGACCCGGATTATGATGGGCCACGTTATAACAACGTTGAAGGTGTCCAAGGTGCAGAAGAAAAGCGCAAAGGTCAAGCTGATAGTATTTCAGGTATTAAGAAAATTGATGACTACACGGTAGATATTACTTTCAAAGAGAACAAAGCGAATAACTTATTAGATCTTTGGACAGGGTCATTGATTAGCGAAAAGATTTTTAAAGATATTCCGGTCAAAGATATGGCGAAATCACCAGAAGTGAGAAAAAATCCAGTTGGTATTGGGCCATATAAAGTGAAAAATATTGTTGATGGTGAATCAGTGACACTTGAAAAATTCGATGATTATTGGCAAGGGGAACCAAAACTCGACAAAGTAAATTTACGTGTTGTCGAACAAACATCGATGGCACAAGCGTTAGAAAGTGGCGACATTGATATGGCTACAATTACACCGCCAATTGCGAAAGAGTTGAGTGATAACGGTTCAGAAAACCTTTCAATACTAGAGTCACCTTCAACGTCATATGCGATTGTGGGATTTGTGTTAAATGACTATGATAAGAAAACACAAACAATTGGCAAAGAACGTCCGAAGTATCAAGATAAAAAGTTACGTCAAGCGATGGCACATGCGATTAATCGTCAAGAATGGATTGACGCATTCTATTACGGTTATGGTAAGCCATTAAACGGACTTATTCCATCAGCACATTGGAGTGGCGCTAAAGAAGGCGATGTACCATCATACGACTACGATGTGAAAAAAGCGAAAAAATTATTAGACGAAGCGGGCTATAAAGACAAAGATGGCGACGGTTGGAGAGAAGATAAAAACGGCAAACCGTTCGTTGTGAACTTGAAGCATTATGCGGGCTCAAACCCAACATTTGAACCACGTACGGCAGCACTTAAAGGCTACTGGGAAAAAGTCGGTTTAAAAACCAAGACGGAAATGGTTGAGTTTGGTAAATTCGGCGATGACTTAGAAAAAGCTGACAAGAGCATGGAAGCTTATGTGAGAACATGGGTGCAAGGTGCAGATCCGGATCCATCAGGTTTGTACAAGTCGACAGCATTATGGAATGAATCTCGTTACAATAATGAAAAAGCCGATGCGTTATTAAAAGAAGCAGTTGACGGCGATGTTGTAGGAGATGACAAAGAAAAACGTAAAGAAAAGTATTTAGAATGGCAAAAGATTATGGCAGAAGATGTGCCGGTGATTCCGATTGCTGAACTGAAAGATGTTACAGCGGTTAACAATAAAGTGAAAAACTTTGAAGTGTCATTAAAAGGTACGAACCCAATTTATGAATGGACGGTTGAAGAAGAATAAAGCATTTAAATGTGAAGGATTGGGCGATTGAACTGCTCAATCCTTTCATTTATCATACTTCAAAAATACATAACTAAAGGGGATTGGGGGAGATAGTATGGAAGAACGAGAATTATTGAAAGTAAAAGATTTATGTGCAGGTTTTGAAATTAACGGGCAAAGATACAATGCGATTTCAAACATTAACCTCACAGTAAACAAAGGAGAAGTCATGGGGATTGTCGGTGAATCTGGCTCCGGTAAGTCGGTGTTAAGCATGTCGATTTTACAATTATTACCCGATAAAATTGGCGAGATTCATAGTGGCGAAGTTTACTTTAAACAACAACGTATTGACACGATGGACATGGCTCAATTTAATCAAATTCGTGGCAATGCGTTAGCGATGATTTTCCAAGAACCGATGACATCATTGAACCCTGTTTTTACAATAGGGAATCAATTGATTGAAATGATGGTCAATCATCTGAATATCAACAAAAGTGAAGCAAAGTCACGTGCGATTTCTTTGTTGAAACAAGTAGGGATTCCACGCGCGGAACAAGTCGTTGATTCCTATCCACATCAACTTTCAGGAGGAATGCGTCAACGTGTCATGATTGCGATGGCGATCTCATGTTCACCCGAGTTACTGATTGCAGATGAGCCTACGACGGCACTTGATGTGACGGTACAAGCACAAATATTAGAGCTGTTAAAAAGTATTCAACAAGAAACGGACATGGGCATTATTTTTATTTCACACGACCTCGGTGTTATTTCTGAAGTGTGCGATAACGTTGCGGTTATGTATGCGGGAGAAATCGTTGAACGTGCGTCTGTAAAAGACATTTTTAGTGACCCAAAACATCCTTACACGAAATTGCTGATAAAAGCAATTCCAAGACTTGATATACAACAAGATAGGTTAGAAACAATTGAAGGCACGGTACCCGGACTTAATGAATTACCAGAAGTCGGTTGTAAATTCGCCAATCGTTGTCCGAACGCGATGCCAGTTTGTACACAGAAAAATTTAAATACCATTCACGTGAGTGATACACATCGCGTAGCTTGTCATCTGTTCGATGAAAGTGTCATGAATGATGGTGTTATGAACGAAGGGGGCGTACAACATGTCGAATGAGCCGATTCTTGAAGTAAAAAACTTAAAACAATATTACCCAATTAAAGGGGGCATCTTTCAAAGGAAAATCGGAGAAGTCAAAGCAGTTGATGGTATTTCATTCACTGTAAATAAAGGACAAACTGTTGGATTAGTAGGTGAATCTGGCTGTGGCAAATCTTCAGCAGGACGTACGATTTTAAGATTACAAGATGTGACATCTGGCGAGATTCGTTTTTGCGACCAAGATATTACAAAATTAAAAGGAAAAGCGTTGCGAGAAGCACGCAAAGGATTTCAAATGGTTTTTCAAGATCCTTATGCGTCATTAAATCCAATGCAAATGGTTGGCGATATTGTTGGCGAACCGATTCGTAACTACTATCACAAGTCGCAAAAAGAGATTGAACAAGAAGTGAAAGATTTATTACAACGTGTTGGTTTAAGTGAGCAAGCGTATTATAAATATGCCCATGAATTTTCTGGCGGGCAACGTCAACGTGTCGGCATTGCACGTGCGCTTGCGTTAAAGCCGAAGTTGATTATAGCGGACGAACCAGTTAGTGCGTTAGATGTATCTGTTCAATCGCAAGTGTTGAACATTATGGATGAATTGCAAGAAGAATTTGGATTGAGTTATTTATTTATCGCACATGATTTAAGTGTCGTGAAACATGTGAGTGATTATATTTGCGTGATGTACTTAGGCCATATTGTCGAGCAAGGACCTGCCGAAGCAATTTATAATCATCCGCAACATCCATACACGCAATCGCTTATTTCAGCGATTCCTGAAATTCGACCGGGAGAGAAAAAAGCGCGTATTTTGTTACAAGGAGATTTACCCTCTCCAAGTGACCCGCCACAAGGCTGTCCATTTCATACAAGATGTCCGGTAGCAAAGCCAGAATGTCGCTTGGAAAAACCGGCATATCGTCAAGTTGAACAGGATCATTACGCTGCTTGTATTCTTTTGGAAGATGAGGTGTTTCCACTATGACAACTTTAATTATTCGACGTTTTTTATTGATGATTCCATTATTGTTTGCGATGTCTATCGTTATATTTCTACTTGCGAAGTTACAGCCGGGTGATGCATTTACCGGCCAAATGGACCCGAGTGTAGATGCGAGCTATTATGAAGAACAACGGGAAAAGCTAGGGCTCAATGACTCTATTCCCGTGCAATACATGAAGTGGGGAGGAAATGTACTGCAAGGAGAACTCGGCGATTCAATCCGCTACAAACGTCCTGTTATGGATTTAATTCAAGAGCGTATGCCCAATACGATTCTGTTAGGTGTCGTCAGCTTGGTTATTACGTATCTTATTGCGTTTCCTTTAGGTATTCTGTCCGGTAGAAAACCATATAGTCCTATCGACTACGGCATACAATTTATCAACTATTTAATGCTTGCCATTCCGTCTTTCGTTGCGGGTGTTTTCGCCATTTACATTTTTGCGTTTCAACTAGGCTTATTCCCGTTCTCAGGTTCGGTGGCAATTGGCTTAGAAAGTGGCACATTCGAATATTACATCAGTAAGCTGTATCATACGATTTTACCGGGTACCGTACTCGGCTTGTTATCTACGGCAAGTTATGTACAATTTTTACGTAATGACATTATTGAAAATTCACGTAGAGATTACGTTAGAACGGCACGTGCAAAAGGGTTATCAGAATCTAAAATTTATAATAAGCACATTTTACGAAATTCAATTATTCCGATTGTTACATTTTTCGGTGCGGATGTCGTGTCAGTTTTTGGTGGTGCGGTTATTACTGAAACAATCTTCTCTTATCCGGGGATTGGGAAGTTACTGATTGACGCAATTAGTGGGAAAGACTATCCACTAATGATGGCTTTACTCCTCTTTTTCTCATTTTTAGGTTTATTAGCAAATCTGATTTCGGATATCGCATATAGTGTTGTAGATCCGAGAATCAAGAGTAATTAGGAGGCGGAAACCATGTCAAAACAAGTCAAAGTAAAAAATCGTTCACCTTATGAAATCGCAAAACAAAAGTTTTTGAAAAATAAACCAGCGATGGCAGCGAGTGTTATTTTAGGTCTGATTTTTGTCATTTCACTTTTGGCACCGCTTCTCGCACCTTATGATCCGAACGTCCAAAACCTTGTATTAATTAAAGGGGAAATGACGGCACAACATTGGCTAGGCACTGATTCCGGTGGTCGTGATATTTTAAGTCGCTTATTATATTCTGGGCGCGTTTCACTCATATTCGGTCTTATTACGACAATTGGTCTAATGGTTATCGGTATACTGATTGGAATGATTTCCGGTTACTATGGTGGTTGGGTTGATACTCTACTCATGCGTTTTACAGAATTTGTGATGCTGTTCCCATTTATTCCATTTGCAGTCGTATTAAATGCAACATTTAGTGGGAAAATTGAAAATCAGTATGGCTCAGCAATTGTTCTCGCACTCGTGTTAATCGCATTATCATGGGTCGGTGTCGCACGTATCGTTCGAGGTAAGGTCATGCAAGAGAAAGAAAACGAATACTTTCTTGCTGCCCAATCTATCGGGACACCTGTGTATAAAATATTGTTTAAACACTTATTGCCGAATATTTTAAGTGTTGTCATTGTGCAAGGAACACTTATTTTTGCAGTTCAAATCGTCGCTGAAGCAGGATTAAGTTTCTTGGGCTTTGGGATTGATAAATCTGTACCAACATGGGGGAACATGCTGAGCGACGCACAAGAAGGCGATATTTTACGTGGTAAACCTTGGATTTGGATGCCACCTGCCATCGCCATTACAGTAACGATTTTATGTATTAACTTTATTGGTGAAGGGTTAAAAGACGCATTAAATCCGAAATCACGTCATTAATGTCTGTTTCAAAATCATTTTCATCTATGGTATGATGCAATTATGATAAACATACTAAGATAAATGACGACACGTCTATTGTATGTAGAGGACATAGATACGACGTAAAAGGAGATAACAATGAAACACCAATTTTCAAGAAATGAACTTGCGATCGGTAAAGAAGGGCTTGATCGCCTTAAAAATACAACTGTTGCCGTTTTAGGTGTCGGAGGCGTTGGCTCATTTGCAGCTGAAGCGTTAGCACGTACAAACATCGGACATATCATTTTGATTGATAAAGATGACGTAGATATTACGAACGTCAATCGTCAATTACATGCTTTAACAACAACGGTTGGACAAAGTAAAGTGACATTGATGGAAGAACGTATTAAGCTGATTAACCCAGATTGTAAAGTCACGCCATTGCATATGTTCTACACAGAAGAAACATATGAGCAATTATTCAATGACTATGATATTGATTATGTCATTGATGCGAGCGATACAATCATTTATAAAGTGCATTTAATGGAGCAATGTTTACAACGTGGCATTAAAATTATTTCAAGTATGGGTGCCGCAAATAAAACAGACCCAACACGTTTTGAAATTGCTGATATTTCAAAAACGCATACTGATCCAATTGCGCGCATTATTCGTCAGAAATTAAAACAGAAGAAGATTTATCGTGGGATTCCAGTTGTTTTTTCTGATGAAAGTCCAATTGTTATTCGTGAAGATGTCAAAGCTGTCGTTGGCGATGCACAAGGTAAAAACCGCAAAGCGCAAATGCCACCATCTTCTAACGCTTTCGTGCCGAGTGTTGTTGGCTTAATATTAGCAAGCTATGTATGTAATAAAATAGTAGAAGATATTCCAGTGACACGCATTAAAGATAAACAATAACAAAAAGCATGAAGTGCCATCTATATTGTATGGGCGCTTCATGCTTTTATACGTTTCATACCAAATCATCTTCGTCATCAATAAATTCATTTTCTTTCGCATTTGCAAAATAGTCGTCAACTTTTGGGATTAAAGAAATTGTGCCGTTGTCTTCTACATAAATATAGTAAATTTTACCAGGCGGGATGGTGAACTTGCTATCTACTGTAATAGCAATGTTATGTCCATGCTTATACGTTTTTACAGTGTCCAATAGAAATCATCCTTTCTCAATATAAAATATCAGTAACAGTGCTAAGTGGGACAGTCCATTAAAGCTATGAAAAATGGGGAGCAGGACAGATACTTTATGCGTTCTGTCCTGCTCCCTAGCTTTATATATTATTTCTGTTGTTTCGTAATATTATCATATATTTGCTTGAATTGTTGTTCTGCTTTTGAAGTTGTTTTCGGTTGATAATACTGTTTGTTTTTTAGTTTATTTGGCAAATACTGTTGGGCAACAAAGCCATTGTCATAATTATGTGGATATTTGTAGCCAATCGCACGACCAAGTTCTTTTGCGCCGCTATAATGGCCGTCTTTTAAATGATCTGGAATTTGTCCAACATGCCCTTGGCGAATATCAGATAAGGCACTATCAATGGATGTGATTGCTGAGTTCGATTTAGGGGACAGACAAAGTTCTATCACTGCCTGACTCAAAGGAATGCGTGCTTCTGGAAAACCTAAACGTTCCGCCGCTTCAATTGCTGCTAATGTACGTTGGCCCGCACCAGGTGAGGCAAGTCCGACATCTTCATAACTAATCACTAACAAGCGACGTGCAATTGTTGGTAGGTCTCCTGCTTGGATTAGTCGCGCAAGATAGTGTAATGCGGCGTCCACGTCACTGCCTCGAATTGACTTTTGAAATGCACTCATAACATCGTAATGCATATCGCCGTCTTTATCGCTTAGAAATGCACCACGTTGTAAACAGTCTTCAGCATCCTTTAGCGTAATATGTGCGGGCTTTGTATTTGCACTTAATACGGCTAATTCTAATGCGTTTAAAGCACTTCTAACATCACCTTGGCTTTGAGTCGCAAAGTATTCGAACGCATCATCATCAATCGTCACATCATATTGTTTCAAGCCGCGTTCTTCGTCATCTAAAGCGTGTTGCAATGCTTGCTTAATATCAGCCGCTTCAAGTGGATAAAGTTCAAAGATTTGCGCACGAGAACGAATTGCAGGGTTAATTGCATGATAAGGATTTGATGTCGTTGCACCAATCAAAACAATTTTGCCGTTTTCAAGATGTGGCAGTAAAAAATCTTGTTTTGCTTTGTCAAGACGATGTATTTCATCTAATAATAAAATGACTTGGCCGGACATTTTGGCTTCTTCCACGATCAGCTGCATATCTTTTTTCGTGTTCGTTACAGCGTTGAGCTGACGAAACTTATAAGCGGTGCTTCCTGCAATCGCTTGTGCAATACTCGTCTTACCAATACCGGGTGGTCCGTAAAAAATCATAGATGATAAGCGTTGCGCTTGGACCATTCGGCGGATAATGCCTGTTTCGCCAACGAGATGTTGTTGGGCAATCACTTCATCAATCGTACGTGGTCGCATGCGAGAAGCGAGTGGTTCCGTTGTCATGTGATGACCTCCTTACATGATTTTTAACTAGTCTTCATTGAGTAATATTTGTACTCTTTTCGCAATGGTATTATAATAATATAAATAGTGAAAAATTGTAAGCAAATAGGATGGATAGGTGAGGTAATCGAATGAAAATATCGACTAAAGGCAGATATGGTTTAACATTGATGATTGCTTTAGCGAAAAGAGAGGGAACAGGGTGTGTTTCTCTAAAAACAATCGCTGAAGAAAATGATCTTAGTGACTTATACCTTGAACAACTCGTAGGACCGTTGCGTAATGCAGGGCTCATTAGAAGTATGCGTGGTGCCAAAGGTGGCTATGAATTGAACATGCCATCCGAAGAAATAACAGCAGGCGACATCATCCGCTTACTCGAAGGGCCACTAACAATTGTGGAACGCATAGAATCAGAACCACCTGCACAACAACAGTTATGGTTGCGTATGCGCGATGCGGTAAAAGATGTATTAGATCAAACGACATTACATTCGCTTGCGGCATATAAAGATACTGCGGATTTAGAAGGTTACATGTTCTATATTTAATGATACGTGCACATCTCGAAAAGTATTTCAAAAAACTTTTACGAATGATGTTTAACCTTGTTTCAAATAGGGTATAATGAATATGTAAGTAAAATTTGGAGGTAATAATTATGACAAACGCTGAAAGCAAGTTCGACCAAGCAAAAGGTAACTTAAAAGAAACTGTAGGTAACGTAACTGACGATAAACAATTAGAAGCTGAAGGTAAGCAAGACAAAGCAGCTGGTAAAGTGAAAGAAGTTGTTGAGAACGTTAAAGACAAAGCTACAGAAGCAATCGACAAATTAAAAGGTGATAAATAATCATCCGTCATCATTAAATGATGCAAACAGTAGGCACTCTATGTAGGGTTCCTACTGTTTTTTATTTGAACAGACAAACAACAAAACGCCCACAACTGGATTAACAGTTTTACGGACGTCTGTGTAAATCATTCGGTTATTCAGCATTCAGTTTATCGATTGCTTCTTTGAAATATTGATATGACTGTGCTTGTTTTTCTGTGTCATAAATATAGCTCACGCCCATAATTTCATCAACATCTCCGTAATATCGCATAAAGTCGCGAATTTGTTGTTTCACGGCAGCTTTGTCGCCGACGAGTGATTGTTGAATACGGGTATCTGCCATCGTTGCTTCTTGAGGCGATAAGACAGAATGAATATCGCGAACAGGCGGTTGCATTTTTTGCATACGCCCTCTTAAAATGCCTGCAAACATTTGTGATTGTGTGGTTGCTAAATGCATCGCTTCGTCGCTTGTATTTGCCATGACAACGTTTAAACATACCATTACATATGGTTCGTCCAAAAATTCTGATGGCTTGAATAACTCTCGATAAATACTAAGTGCTTCTTTCATTTGTTGTGGCGCAAAATGCCCTGCAAATACATAAGGTAAGCCTTTACGTGCAGCGAGATGTGCCGAATCTGTTGATGAGCCTAATATATAAAGTGGAACTTCTGTACCGACTGCAGGAATGGCTTTTACGTAACCTTGTTTTGTGTCGGGACCAAAATATTGAATCAGCTGTGACACTTCATCAGGAAATTGATACACACCATCGTGCTTGTCACGGCGTAATGCATTGGCTGTTGCCATATCAGTGCTGGGTGCACGTCCGAGACCTAAATCAAGGCGATCACCATAGATTGTTTTAAGCGTACCAAACTGTTCTGCAACAACGAGTGGTGCATGGTTAGGCAACATAATACCACCTGAGCCGATACGCATATGGTTTGTATTTGAAAGCGCATGTTGAATTAAAATGGCTGTTGCCGAACTGACTAAGTTCGGTGCATTGTGATGTTCTGCAATCCAATAGCGTTCATAGGATAGCTTTTCTAGTGTTTGTGCGAGTTGAATCATTTCATCAATGGCTTCACGGTCATTTGAACCTTCTCTAATTGGAACGAGGTTCAAAGCGGAATAACGAATCTGTTTCATGATGTACCTACACTCCTTTTCTGAGGTTAGTATAGCACTTGTTCTATCTATAAGCGTCTAAATTGCTCGTGACTGTTTCATTGCAGATACTGCGCTTTCATCATACAATGGAAGTATTCATAAAAAGTAGTTCCGAACAGACTACTAGCAAAATAAAAATGCCAATGCTAAAATAGGAACATTGAATTAGAAGAAAGGACTGTCGTAAATGGGTATTTATGCGGATTATGCTGCAACCACACCGGTTAAACCACAAGTGATAGAAGCGATGATGTCGATCTACCAACATCATTTTGGCAACCCATCTTCCATTCACACACAAGGAAGAGATGCACGCCATTTTTTAGATACATCAAGACGAGAGGTTGCACGTATTTTAAATGCGGAACCGAGTGAGATCATCTTTACAAGTGGTGCGACAGAAGCAAACAATACGGTTATAAAAGGGATTGCACAAGCACAACGTGATCAAGGGAAGCATTTAATTACATCAAAAATTGAACATCATTCCGTGTTACATGTGTTTGAATCACTGGAAAAACAAGGTTTTGAAGTGACGTATTTAGATGTTGATGCAACGGGACGTGTTGATTTGCAACAGCTGAAGGATGCTTTGCGTGAAGATACAACCCTTGTGTCGATTATGTTTGTAAATAACGAAGTGGGTACGATGCAGCCAATTGATGAAATTCAAGAAATTGTTGCCGCATCTAACGCTCATTTTCATACAGATGCTGTTCAAGCAGTCGGTCACTTACCTATTGATGTGAAAGATTTAGATGTAGATGCACTCAGCTTGACGGCACACAAATTTGGTGGCCCAAAAGGTGTCGGTGTACTGTATGTCAAAAAAGGAACGACGATTCGCTATCAACAACAAGGTGGCGAACAGGAGACGAAGCGACGCGCAGGAACTGAAAATGTGCCGCAAATCGTTGGTTTAGCCGAGGCGCTTAAGCTTGCTGATTCAGAACGTGATGCGCACAATATTCATATTGCGTTACTAAAAGAACAATTGTTAGTCGGCTTACAAGGTAGAGCAATTCCTTTTGAATTGAACGGTTCAATGGTTGAAACAACGAATCACATTGTGAATTTATATTTTCCATTTATAGATGTTGAAACACTGCTAACATTATTGGACCTCGCAGGCATTTATGTCTCATCCGGCTCAGCATGTACGGCAGGATCAACGATTCCATCACACGTCCTATCAGCAATGTACGGTGATGATGAACGTGTTACACGCTCAGTGCGTATTAGTTTGAACGAGTTGATGACGAAAGAAGACGTCAATCGTATGATTATCGAAATTCAAAAAATATATTTGAAATTTAAAGAGGAGGAACATGCGTGACAAATGAAAATACACGTGTTGTAGTCGGAATGTCAGGAGGTGTCGACAGTTCCGTTACAGCCTATTTATTAAAACAACAAGGTTATGACGTTATCGGTATTTTTATGAAAAACTGGGATGATACGGATGAAAATGGCGTATGTACCGCAACAGAAGATTATAATGACGTGATTGCCGTATGTAACCAAATTGGGATTCCATACTATGCGGTCAATTTTGAACAAGAATATTGGGACAAAGTTTTTACCTATTTCTTAGATGAATATAAAAAAGGGCGTACGCCGAACCCGGATGTTATGTGTAATAAAGAAATTAAGTTTAAAGCGTTTTTAGAACATGCTTTAAAACTAGGTGCAGATTACGTTGCGACAGGTCATTATGCACGTGTGCGTCGTAGCGAAGACGGACGTGTCGAAATGTTGCGTGGTGTTGACCAAAATAAAGACCAAACCTATTTCTTAAATCAACTGACTGATGAACAACTACAAAAAGTGATGTTCCCAATCGGTGATATTGATAAAAAAGAAGTGCGTGCGATTGCGCTTGAACAAGACTTAGCAACTGCGAAGAAAAAGGATTCAACAGGTATTTGTTTTATCGGAGAACGTAACTTCAAAGAATTCTTATCACAATATTTACCAGCGCAATCAGGTGAAATGCGTACGCTTGATGGTGAATTAAAAGGACAACATAACGGATTGATGTATTATACAATCGGACAACGTCACGGTCTCGGCATCGGTGGCGACGGAGATCCATGGTTTGTCGTTGGTAAAAACTTAGAAGATAATGTTTTATATGTTGAACAAGGCTTCCATCACGATGCACTGTACAGTGATTATTTAGTGGCATCAGATGTGTCATTTGTGAATAACATGGATTTATCAGAACCATTAAAATGTACGGCGAAGTTCCGATACCGTCAACAAGATACAGGTGTTACTGTAACGAAAGAAGGCGACGATGCTATTCGTGTAACATTTGATGAACCTGTGCGTGCGATTACACCAGGTCAAGCCGTGGTCTTTTATGACGGCGATGTTTGTCTCGGTGGTGCAACAATTGATGATGTGTATAAAAACAGTGGTCAACTCAGCTACGTCATTTAAGTTAAATCGTAAGAGGTAAGCAATGGGCGAGTACAGTAAAATCTTTAAAAAACTAAAGATTTTTTGTGCGACGCCCTATTTTAGTTATTGCTACTTTTGATGTACAATTGAAGTTAAGTTTATAAAATATGTAAAGGTGATACAATCATGGAACAAGAACAGATACATAAACTGATTAAACAAGGACAGTTTGAACAAGCACTTCAAGCATGTTTTGATAATATTGAAGCGGCACCTGAAGAAGTGGAAAACTATATTAATTCAGGTATTTTGCTGGCAGAAGCGGGAGAAATTGAAAAAGCAGAACGATTTTTCCAACGTGCAATCACACTACAACCCGAAAATGGCGTCATCTATTATAATTTAGCAAATGTTTATTTTAATGAAGGGCGTTTTCAAGAGGCGATTAAGCTTTATCAATTGGCAATCAGCAAACAACTCGAAACAAAAGATGTTTACTTTATGTTGGGTATGTCGTTTGTACAATTAGATGCGAAAGATAAAGCACTGCCATTTTTAATGCGTGCATCTGAAATGGACGTCCAATTTGAAGATATTGAAGCACAATTTCAATATGCGTTATTGTTATGTGAACACGAAATGTTTGAACAAGCCGTTCCACTATTAGAACGTATTTTAGAGAAAGCACCGACGCATGCAGATGCGCAATATAACTTAACACTTGCACGTTATATGATGAATGAAGATATTGAAGCCGCAATTCAAGGCTTTCAACGTGCAGTTGAGATGGATGATACACACATGTTGAGCCATCATGCGATTAAAACATTTACAATGATTCAACGTGAAGAGGAGGGATAAACGTGGAAAACCCAACGCTTTTAGATAGCACCTATATTAAAGGTGAGGTCGCACTTATACTTTTTCAAAACAGTGACAATTTTTATACCGTTTTAAAAGTGGACGTAGCTGATACAAATGGCGATTTTAATGATGAAGCAACAGTCGTTGGGTATTTTCCAGACATCGTTGAGGATGAAACATATACGTTTAAAGGCTATGAAGTTGAGCATGCACGATATGGGAAGCAACTAAAAGCTGAGACGTTTCAAAAAGAAATCCCTCAAACGAAAGATGCGGTTATTGCATATCTTTCCAGTGCGCTATTCAAAGGAATCGGTGTAAAAACAGCAGAAGCAATCGTGGAGACACTCGGGGAAGATGCGATTCATCAAATATTGAATGATGCCTCTTGTTTATCACGTGTGCCAAAACTTTCAAAAGACAAACAAAAACAAATAGCCGAACAAGTGTATCAGAACCAAGAAAGCGAACAAATTATGATTCGCTTAAATGAATTAGGCTTCGGTTCAAAACTTGCCATGGACATCTATAAATTTTATCAGTCAGATACGTTAAAAGTGTTAGATAGCAACCCGTATCAGCTTGTCCATGATATTAAAGGAGTCGGTTTCCAAAAAGCGGACCAATTGGCACAGCAACTCGGCATTCATCCGACACATCAAGATCGTTTAAGAGCTGGTATTCTCTATGTCGTGGAAGAAACATGTATTAAAAATGGGCATACGTATTTGCCTGTAGAAGCACTGTTAAATGCGGCGATTGAACTGCTTTCTAAAAATATGACTGAACCGATTGAAGCGGCACCTATGCAAGAATGTATGACACAGTTAGTCGAAGAACAAAAGCTGATTGCAGTTGATGATGTTGTCGCAATGCCAAGCCTTTACTATTCAGAGCTTAAAAGTACGCAAAACTTATATAAAGTCGCAAACCACACACACGCACTGACGAAGTTTGATTTATCCGATATTCAATTACATATTGGTGAAATTGAAGAAATGAACGACGTTAGTTATGCTGAATCACAAAAAGAGGCGTTGGAATGTGCGATTCAAAATAAAGCGATGCTGTTGACGGGTGGACCGGGTACAGGCAAAACAACAGTGATTAAAGGAATCGTCCAACTGTACGCGGAAATGCACGGTTTGTCACTTGATTATGATGATTACGATGAAGATGAGCCGTTCCCAGTTGTGCTCGCCGCACCTACAGGTCGTGCATCGAAACGCCTACATGAGTCAACAGGTTTGGAAGCGATGACGATTCATCGATTGATTGGTTGGAATCAAGAAACAAAGCCTGATGAATTGTTAGAACATGAGATTGATGCACGACTCATTATTATTGATGAAATGTCGATGGTGGACACATGGCTGTTTCATCAGTTTATGAATGCTGTGCCAGTCGATGCGCAAATCGTCTTAGTTGGCGATGAAGACCAATTACCATCAGTTGGACCGGGTCAAGTGTTTAAAGACTTAATTGACGCAGATGTGTTACCACGTATCAATTTGACGGAAGTATATCGTCAACAAGATGGCTCGAGTATTATTGATTTGGCGCACCGTATGAAGTTGGGCGAAGAAGTCGATATTACGCAACGATTCCATGACCGTTCTTTTATTCCGTGCCAAACGCAACAAATTCCAGAAATCGTCGATAAAATTATTTCGAATGCGGTAGGAAAAGGATATACGATGGCAGATATTCAAGTATTAGCACCGATGTATCGCGGCAGTGCAGGTATTCAAAAACTGAATCAAGTGTTGCAAAATATTTTAAATCCGAAAGAAGATGACGATCATCGAGAAATACCATTTGGTGATGTAATTTTCCGTCAAGGCGATAAAGTGTTACAACTCGTCAATCGACCGAACGATAATGTATTTAACGGCGATATTGGCGAAATTGTCGGCATATTTTGGGCGAAAGAAAATGCGTTGAATAAAGATGTCGTCATTGTTGATTACGAAGGCAATGAAATCACCTATATGCGATCTGATTTAACAGAGTTGACACATGCGTATTGTACGTCGATTCATAAAGCGCAAGGGTCTGAGTTTCCAATCGTGATTATGCCAATCGTCAAGCAATATTATCGCATGTTGCAAAAGCCCATTTTATATACCGGTCTGACACGTGCAAAACAATCACTTGTCTTTCTTGGCGATGCAGAAGCATTTAACATTGGTTTGCATACACACGGACAAACACGTTTAACACAATTGCATGCTTTTCTAACGATGTACTTTAAAGGCGATACGTCAGATGAGGATATGAATGAAACATCCGACGCAACATTCGTATTAACTGAAACAACGATGTATCAAGTGAATCCAATGATTAATATGGGCGATATCACGCCATACGATTTTCTAGAAATTGACAAAAGCTAAGTTATTTTTATATAATCACATTAAAGTAAAGCGGATAACCGAGTAAATGATTAGGTGACTTCACAGAGACGTATCGGTGCTGAGAGATACGAGTCCTTCCATTGAACGCTACTATGCGCATAGTTGAATAGCAGACAAGAGAGTGATAGTCACCGACGACTATAACTAGGGTGGTACCGCGAGACATTCGTCCCTTTGATGAGACGAGTGTCTTTTTGTTTGACGAAAATGACAGGGAGTTGACATAATGAAGAATTTAAAAGCAAGTGAAATACGCCAAATGTATTTAGATTATTTTGTTGAAAAAGGGCATATGGTAGAGCCTTCTGCACCATTAGTACCGATTGATGATGATACATTACTTTGGATTAACTCAGGTGTAGCAACATTAAAAAAATACTTTGATGGTCGTGAAGTACCGAAAAAACCACGTATCGTTAATGCGCAAAAATCAATTCGTACGAACGATATTGAGAACGTAGGATTTACAGCACGTCACCATACATTTTTTGAAATGCTTGGGAACTTTTCAATTGGTGATTACTTTAAACGTGAAGCTATCGAATTTGCGTGGGAATTTTTAACGAGCGACAAATGGATGGCGATGGAACCTGAAAAATTATACGTAACCATTCATCCTGAAGACACAGAAGCGTATGACTTATGGCACGACCTGATTGGACTATCAGAAGACCGCATTATTCGTATTGAAGGGAACTTCTGGGATATTGGTGAAGGCCCATCTGGACCGAACACTGAAATTTTCTATGATCGTGGCGAGGCATATGGCGTTGATGATCCAGCCGAAGAAATGTATCCGGGTGGCGAAAACGAACGCTACTTAGAAGTGTGGAACTTAGTATTTAGTGAGTTCAACCATAATAAAGATCACAGCTATACGCCGCTGCCAAGTAAAAATATTGATACCGGCATGGGGCTAGAACGTATGGCCTCAATTTCACAAAATGTGCGCACAAACTATGAAACAGACTTATTTATGCCAATCATGCACGAAATTGAAAAAATTTCAGGTAAAAAATATTTAGATAATATACAAGATGATGTGGCATTTAAAGTGATTGCAGACCATATTCGTACGATTGCTTTTGCGATTTCTGACGGCGCATTACCTGCAAACGAAGGTCGTGGCTATGTATTGCGTAGATTGTTACGTCGTGCTGTTCGATTCAGTCAAACATTGGATATTAACGAACCATTTATGTATCGTTTAGTTGAAATTGTTGCAGAAATTATGGAACCGTACTATCCAAATGTGAAAGAGAAACAAGACTTTATTGCACGTGTTATTAAGTCAGAAGAATCACGTTTCCACGAGACGCTAGAAGAAGGTTTAGCCATTTTAAACGGCTTAATCGCGCAATCTAAAGAACAAGACGGTACAATTGCAGGAGAAGATGCGTTCAAACTTTATGATACGTATGGTTTCCCAATCGAATTGACACAAGAAATTGCTGAAAATGAAGGTTTAGCCATTGATATGGCTGGCTTTGAAACACATATGGAAGCACAGCGTAGTCGTGCACGTGAAGCCCGTCAAAACAGTCAATCAATGCAAGTACAGAGTGAAGTGTTGAAACAAATTGATACTGAAAGTACATTTGTTGGCTATAATCAATTGGAAGCAAAAACTCGTGTTACTGATATGATTGTAGATGGTGCGCGTGTAACAGAAGTAGATGCAGATCAAATCGTTTACTTTATTTTAGAGGAAACACCTTTCTATGCAGTGAGCGGTGGACAAGTTGCCGATAAAGGTATCGTAGCGAGCGATGACTTTGAAATTGAAGTACGTGAAGTCATTAAAGCACCAAACGGTCAAAACTTACACACAGGTTATGTAACGTTCGGAACAGTTACAGAAGGCGCGGAAGTTGTTGCGACGGTAGATAGCAAGTCACGTAAAGCGATTATGAAAAACCATAGTGCGACTCACTTATTACATGCAGCGTTAAAAGAAGTATTAGGTAGCCACGTTAACCAAGCAGGTTCATTAGTAGACAGCGAGCGTTTACGTTTCGACTTCTCACATATTGCAGCGATGACACAAGAAGAATTGCAACTTGTAGAACAACGTGTCAATGAAGAGATTTGGAACAGTATTGACGTTTTTATTAGTGAAATGCCGATTGAAGACGCAAAAGCAAAAGGCGCAATGGCATTATTCGGTGAAAAATATGGCGATGTTGTACGTGTTGTCGATATGCAACCATTCTCTATCGAATTATGTGGTGGGACACACGTGAACAACACATCTGAAATCGGACTGTTCAAAATTACGAGTGAATCAGGAACAGGTGCTGGTGTTCGCCGTATCGAAGCAGTAACAGGTCAAGCAGCATTTGTATACTTAGAGCGTTACCTTGAGCGCTTTAACGCAATCAAAGCACAAGTGAAAGCGAAAGCAGATGACCAAGTACTTGATAAAGTTGAAAACTTACAAGTACAAGAAAAAGCATTGCAACAAACGATTGAAGCGAAAAACAAAGAAATCAACGCATTGAAAATGGGCAATATCGAAGAACAAGTCACGTACATCAATGATTTGCCAGTGTTAATTACTGAAGTAGAAGTAGATAACGCGAAAGCAATGCGCACAACAATGGATGATTTCAAATCTAAGTTACAAGACACAATCATTGTTTTAGCGAGTGACGTCGGTGGTAAAGTATCATTAGTTGCAACGGTACCGAAACAATATGTCGATCGCATTAAAGCAGGCGACATCATTAAAGAGATGGCACCAATCGTTGGCGGTAAAGGTGGCGGTCGTCCGGATATGGCACAAGGTGGCGGAACAGACCCTAGTCAGATAACAGCAGCATTACAATTTGTTGAAACTTACATTAAATCATTATAAAAATGGATCGCTTTCGTGTAGAATGGAAGAAGTAATCTATTTATGGTTTAAGGAGTGTTATGACAATGGCAAATTTTGATAAAACGATGAAGTTTAACTATGATGAAATCCCTAAAGCAAACGTTGAAACAGTTCTTAATAATGTCTATCATACTTTGGAAGAGAGAGGCTACAATGCGGTCAATCAAATTGTAGGTTATCTTCTATCTGGTGATCCAGCATATATTCCACGTCATAATGAAGCAAGAAACCAAATCAGACATATTGACCGTGATGATATTATGGAAGAACTTGTATCATTCTACTTGAAACATAACAACGATACAGATCACAATGCTTAAACATAAAATCATTGGCTTAGATGTCGGAAGCAAGACTGTTGGTATTGCAATTAGTGACATGATGGGTTGGACTGCACAAGGGTTAGACACACTCCGTATCAACGAAGCAGAAAATGAGCTCGGATTAGAGACCTTAATTGACATTATTAACCGAGAGCGAGTAGGTACAGTCGTTATTGGGTTGCCAAAAAATATGAACAATTCGATAGGATTTCGTGGAGAGGCATCATTACATTACAAAGAAGCACTTGCTGAACGTATGCCCCAATTAGAGATTGTTATGTGGGATGAACGTATGAGCACGATGGCAGCAGAACGTTCATTACTCGAAGCGGACGTATCAAGATCAAAACGCAAAAAAGTAATAGATAAAATGGCGGCAGTATTTATTTTACAAGGCTATTTAGATTCACTAAATTAAGGAGAGAGCAAATATGACAAACGAAAACCATAATATTAAAGCACTAGAAATTAACGACGATGAAGCGTTATTAACACTTTTTGATGAAGAAGGTAATGAAGTGTTATATCGTAAAATGCTAGAATTCTATCATCCAGGATTCGATAAAGACTATGTGATTCTTGCAGAAGAAGGTGCACAAGCTGACGATGATGATTTAATTGAGTTAATTCCAATGATTAATGAACCTGACGAGAACGGTGAAGGCGGTCGTTTTATCGGCATCGAAACTGAAGAAGAGTGGGATATGATTGAAGAAGTCGTTAACACGAACTTCAATGAAACAGAAGAATAAATAATCGATACAAACTGGTGAGTACATATGCGACTCATCAGTTTTTTGATATTTTTAGCGATAAACGAGATTATATTCGGGAATATTGTTATCAAATTACTTCCAATTATTAAATACAATATTTAAATTATAAAAATGTTATACATATATGCGTGTCGATGCGCTTTAATAGAGTTATGCAATTCTAAATGATGGTCATCACATCAACAATTGAAAGGAAAGTGTAAGAAAATGAAGTTGCGTTCAAAATTAAGTAAAGTAGTATTAGGCATCGGTTTAGCAATCGTGTCGCCTGCCGTTTTATTTGGTCCTGCACATAACGTACATGCTGCAGAAGCAACGACTACGGCTGCATATAACATTCCGGCAAATGCCGTACCGGTGGAAGGTAATCCATCTTTACTTAAAATTGAAGAGGGTAACGTCACAACGTTTATCGATGCCAAAACTGGTGAATTTATGGGGAAAATTTCAGCAAAACCAAGAGGCTAAAAGAGATTAAAAATATGAAATAACTTATGCACTGTACTAAGTTAGAGTAAGAAGGTTTCCAGAGTATGACTTTGGTAGCCTTCTTTTCTTATTTATACGTTCAATTAACATAGAATCAATAAATCAACATATTTCTGTATCATACGGTTATTTTTCCGTACAATTTATGATAAAATAATATGAAGTAATTTTACTGAGATGCTTTTTGACTGTTATGAAGGGGCTGGGACTTAAAGCAACTATGGAAAACCGATAATCGGTGTCCCAACCTCGAACGAAAGAAACCAATAGCTACGTGTGCAAAGCGTATCGCTCAAGTGTCTATAAATATGAAACATGGCAAATATGGACTGAAATACGTAAGCTACTTGCTGCATGACTTCAGTTTTGCCGGGGTGGGATAACGAAATCACGACAATCATGATTTCTATCCCACTCCCTATTTTTTGATAAAAATTATCGAAATTTGACTAAAGGAAGTTTGAAAGATGGAAAATTTAAATCAATCTTATTTTTTAAGTTTGCAATCGTATGATAGTGAACTAGATCAATTGAGAGCATTTGCTGAGACACATCAAGTACCGATTGTTGATCAACTGTCACTCGATTTAATTAAACAAATCATACGCATACATCAGCCGACAGAAATTTTAGAACTTGGCACAGCGATTGGCTATAGCAGCATGCAATTTGCATCAGTATCTTCTGATATTCATGTCACGACAATTGAACGTAACGAAGATATGATTGCCCATGCTAAAAAACATTTCGAACAGTTTCAATATACAAATCAAATTAGATTGATTGAAGCAGACGCAGCACAAGCATTTTCAAAGGTAAATGACCGCACATATGATATGATTTTTATCGATGCAGCAAAAGCCCAATCACGAAAGTTTTTTGAGTTATATAGTCCGTTATTAAAAGACGGTGGTGTGATTATTACAGATAATTTACTTTATCATGGCTTTGTTGCAAATATTGATATTGTACGTAGTCGTAATGTGAAACAAATGGTACGCAAAGTACAGAAATTTAATCAATGGCTAAGTGAACAATCTGATTTTAAAACGAATTTTATAAATATGGATGATGGTTTAGCTATTTCTATAAAGGAGCGCAAAAATGACTGAATTATTAGTGACCCCGAAATCTCTCAGCCATATTGAAACGTTAAACGAAAAAGGTGCAGATGCCTTTGTAATTGGTGAGGAAAAATTTGGCTTACGTTTAGCGGGCGAATTTAATAGAGAGCAGATGAAAGAAGCTGTAACAATGATACACGCTGCGGGGAAAAAAGCATACGCAGCAGTCAATGGTATTTTTCATAACTATCATATACCGGCTGTTGAAGATTACATTAACTTTTTACATGAGATACGTGTCGATCGCATTATTTTTGGCGATCCAGCAGTGGTAATGATTGTGAAACAACAAGAAAATCCAATTCCACTTCATTGGAATGCGGAAACACTTGTAACGAACTACTTCCAATGTAACTACTGGGGGCAACGTGGCGCAAGTCGTGCAGTTCTAGCACGTGAGTTAAGCTTAGACGAAATTTTAAATATTAAAGCAAATGCCGATGTAGAAATTGAAGTTCAAGTGCACGGTATGACATGTATGTTCCAATCAAAACGTATGCTACTTGGCAATTATTACACATTCCAAGAACGCCAAATGAAAATTAAACGTGAAGACGTGGACGATACAACGCAATTATTATTATACGACGAAGAACGTGATAATAAATATCCAGTGTATGAAGATTACAATGGTACGCATATTATGTCGCCGAATGATATTTGCTTAATTGAAGAATTAGCGCCATTATTTGAGGCGGGTATTGATAGCTTTAAAATTGATGGTCTATTGCATAGTGAAGAATATATTAATACCGTAACGCAACAATATCGTGAGGCGATTGATTTGTATCATGAAGATCCTGACATTTATGAAGATGAGAAATTTATGTTAGTAGATCCAATTGAAGCGATTCAACCGGAACATCGTCCATTTGATGAAGGCTTCTACTATAAACAAACGGTATATTAATGGAAGGAGAGATCGCATATGACGGTACTAGAAGCAGTAAAAGCTGACACAAAACCAAAAGTGAAAAAACCAGAATTGCTTGCACCAGCGGGGAATCTTGAAAAATTAAAAATCGCCATCCATTATGGTGCAGATGCTGTGTTTATCGGTGGACAAGAGTACGGTTTACGTTCAAATGCCGACAACTTTACGATTGAGGAAATTCGTGAAGGGGTTGAATTTGCGAATCGTTACGGTGCAAAGGTGTATATTACAACGAATATTATTGCACATGATGAAAATATAGATGGCTTAGACGCGTACTTAATGCAGCTAGAAAGTACAGGGGCAACGGGTATTATCGTTGCTGACCCGTTAATTATTGAAACATGTAAACGTGTCGCACCAAAACTTGAAATTCATTTATCAACGCAACAATCGCTAAGTAATTACAAAGCGGTCGAGTATTGGAAAGAAGAAGGTTTAGACCGTGTTGTTTTAGCCCGTGAAACAGGCGCAATGGAAATGAAAGAAATGAAAGACAAAGTCGATATTGAGATTGAAGCGTTTATTCATGGTGCAATGTGTATCGCATACTCTGGACGCTGTACACTTAGTAACCATATGACGGCACGTGACTCAAACCGTGGGGGATGCTGTCAAAGTTGTCGTTGGGATTACGACTTACTAACAGTTGATGAAGACGGCGAATTAGACGTTTATTATGAAGACGGTCAAGCCGTTCCATTTGCGATGAGTCCACGTGATTTGAAATTAATCGAATCCATTCCAAATATGATGGATTTAGGCATTGATTCTTTAAAAATTGAAGGTCGTATGAAGTCAATTCATTATATTGCGACAGTCGTATCCGTGTATCGAAAAGTCATTGATGCGTATGCAGCTGATCCTGAAAACTTCAAAATCAAACCTGAATGGTTAATCGAACTTGATAAATGTGCAAATCGTGATACAGCGCCTGCATTCTTCAAAGGGACACCGGGTTACGAAGAGCAAATGTTCGGTAACGAATCAGCGAAGAAATCACCGTATGACTTTATCGGTCTTGTGTTAGCATATGATGAAGAAACACAAATTGCGACAATTCAACAACGTAACCACTTCAAGCCAGGGCAAGAAGTTGAATTTTTTGGTCCGGAAATTGAAACGTTCACGCAAGTAGTTGAAGCAATTTATGATGAAGAAGGCAACGAATTAGATGCCGCACGTCATCCATTACAAATTGTCCAAATTAAAGTTGACCGTCCTATTTACGTAAATAATATGATGAGAAAAGAGGTATAACGCTATGGCGCCTACAACAATTATTGGTATAGCTGGTGGCTCAGGGTCAGGTAAAACTTCAGTCACGAATAAGATTATGAATAATTTAGAAGGCCATAGTGTGGCACTGATTGAGCAAGATTACTATTACAAAGATCAATCGCATCTGACATTTGAAGAAAGACTTAAAACGAATTATGATCACCCATTTGCATTTGATAACGATCTATTAATTCAAAATTTGCGAGATTTGTGTGCAGGTCAAGAAGTCGAAGTGCCGACGTATGACTACACAAACCACACGCGTAGTGAGAAAACCATTGCATTTCAACCTAAAGATGTTATTATCGTAGAAGGTATATTTGCGCTTGAAAACGAAGAACTCCGCAATATGATGGATGTTAAAATATATGTCGATACAGATGCAGACTTGCGCATCCTTCGTCGTTTATTAAGAGATACGCGAGAACGTGGCCGTACGATGGATTCTGTCATTGATCAATATTTAAGCGTCGTACGTCCAATGCACAACCAATTTATTGAGCCAACGAAAAAATTTGCCGACATCATCATTCCAGAAGGTGGTAGCAATAAAGTGGCAATCGACATTATGACGACGAAAATTCAAGCACTCGTTCAGAAAAAAGATTAAAACAGTAAAAGGAAGATGAACATATGGAAAATCAAAAGCAATATCCAATGACACAAGAAGGATTTGAAAAACTTGAAAAAGAATTAGAAGAGTTAAAAACCGTTAAGCGACCTGAAGTAGTAGAAAAAATTAAGGTTGCGCGTAGCTTTGGGGACTTATCTGAGAACTCTGAGTATGATGCTGCGAAAGATGAGCAAGGTTTTATCGAACAAGACATTCAACGTATCGAAACAATGTTACGTCATGCGTTAATCATCGAAGACACAGGCGATAACAACGTCGTACAAATTGGTAAAACTGTAACATTTGTAGAACTTCCAGGTGACGACGAAGAAAGCTATCAAATCGTAGGTTCAGCAGAATCTGATGCGTTTAACGGTAAAATTTCAAACGAATCACCAATGGCACAAGCGCTTATCGGTAAGCACTTGGATGATGAAGTGCGCGTACCACTACCAAACGGCGGCGAAATGAACGTTAAAATTACAAACATTCAATAATAGATAACAGACCAAGGCGTGAACGATACGTCTTGGTTTTTTTGGCTGTCCATCTTTTATGGTGGATAGATTATTAAAAGTACCTAGTTTTATTTTTATTATCATTTCATATACAATGATGAGATCGTGTGGTATCTAAATATTGCAACTGCATTTAATGCGCTCGATAGACAAAGTGAATGCATATCTTATGCAATCAGTTAGAAGATGTTGCACCAGAAGCACTTAAACCACATATTCAAACAGTGATGGATTCCAACAAAAATACTTAGCACAGTCTGCCAATTGTTTACTATAGTTTTTAATTTACGTGCATTTGGCAGTTCTTATTTTTAATGTTATGATGATGTTGCAACAATAAAATAATATGACTTGCTAGGGGTGCTTTATTGAGCTGAAAGAGGTCTTGGCCTCAACCCTTTGTACCTGATCTAGATAATACTAGCGTAGGGAAGCAAACGACGACCGACATTTATATTTATAACGTGTAGTGGCACTCTGTCAATATACGTTTATTTCTACATAAAACTATCGTTGTTTTCATGCGTATTCAGTCTATTTCTGAATGCGTTTTTTATTTGGGCTACTATCCGTTATTCAGTTTCAGTGAAGCCTCTTAGTCAAATTTTAGGAGGATTGAATTATGGAACAAGCAAATATTGAATTGAAGAAGAACTTTCCAGCAAGTCAACGTATTTACAAACAGGGTGTAGATGCTGATATTCAAGTGCCATTTCGTCAAATCACACTTTCAGACACAGTAACTGAACAGGAAACGTTTCATAATGCACCATTGACTGTCTATGATACGGCAGGCCCATATCATGATGAAACATACGAAGTGGATGTGACACGTGGTATTCCTGCATTGCGTACAACATGGATTGAAGAAAGAGATGATAGTGAACATTATGAAGGGCGTTGTATCCAAGCGATTGACAATGGGTATAAGCAAGAGAATCATCATAAAATTGTACAGCATCCGTTTCAATATCAACCACGTCGCGCTAAGCAAAATCAAAACGTCACACAAATGCATTATGCACGACAAGGCACCATCACAAAAGAAATGAAGTTTGTGGCGACGCGTGAAAATGTATCGCCAGAATTTGTACGTGATGAAATTGCGCGCGGGCGTGCGATTATTCCAAATAATATCAATCATCCAGAATCTGAACCGATGATTATTGGGAAAAATTTTCAAGTGAAGATTAATGCCAACATCGGAAATTCTGCTGTTTCATCGTATATAGAAGCAGAAATTGAGAAATTAGTCTGGGCGACGCATTGGGGAGCGGATACCATTATGGATCTATCAACAGGGAAGAATATTCACGCAACAAGAGAATATTTGATTCGAAATTCACCTGTTCCCGTTGGCACTGTACCCATTTATCAAGCGTTAGAAAAAGTGGACGGTATTGCAGAAAATCTAACATGGGAAGTATACCGGGATACGTTAATCGAACAAGCTGAGCAAGGCGTTGATTACTTTACAATTCATGCAGGTGTCCGTCTGCATTACATTCCAATGACTGTGAATCGTTTAACTGGTATTGTATCTAGAGGCGGTTCAATCATGGCACAATGGTGTTTGGCACATCATGAAGAAAGTTTCTTATACACGCATTTCGATGATATTTGTGACATTCTAAAACGCTATGACATTGCAGTATCACTTGGAGATGGCTTACGTCCTGGTTCTATTTATGACGCCAATGATGAAAGCCAACTTGCCGAATTGAAAACGTTAGGAGAATTGACAAAAATTGCTTGGTCACATGATGTACAAGTGATGATAGAAGGTCCTGGACATGTGCCGATGCATAAAATTAAAGAAAATCAAGACTTAGCCGATTTGTATTGCCAAGAAGCACCATTTTATACGTTAGGGCCATTAACTACTGATATTGCACCTGCAAATGATCATATTACCTCTGCCATTGGCGCCGCTCAAATAGCGAGCTACGGTACAGCCATGTTGTGCTACGTGACACCAAAAGAACATCTCGGTTTGCCGAATAAAGATGATGTGCGTGAAGGGGTAGTCACGTATAAGATTGCGGCACATGCTGCTGACTTAGCAAAAGGGTTACCTGGTGCAACTGAACGTGATGATGCCATTAGTAAAGCGCGTTTTGAATTTCGTTGGATTGATCAATTCAATTTATCATTAGATCCGGAGCGTGCGCGTGCGTATCATGATGAAACATTGCCAGCAACCGCAGCTAAAGTCGCTCACTTTTGTAGTATGTGTGGACCTAAGTTCTGTTCAATGCGCATTTCACATGACATTCGAGAAAACTATAAAGAACAGCAACAAGGCATGGCAGAACAAGCAGAAGCTTTTAGAAAACAAGGCAGCAATATTTACCATTAAAAGTCATACTCCTTATCTTTTATTTACAAAGATAAGGGGTTTTTATTATTTTAAAATAATTATGCTCGAATAAGGGTATTTAGCGTGATAAGCAATGAGTAATATGTGGAATATAGATAGAAAGTCAATAATATCAAGGTTTTTGAACGATAATAAAATATAAAATCAATTCTATAAATTTTTACATTTTTGTGAATGGCACATAATTATGTGTTTTTGTTCACAAACTTTGTTATCCTAGAAATGTATTACTGACAGCAGTTACAGGAGGTGGCATGATGCAAACAGAATGGATACATGCAATGGGGACGACAATAAGACTTTCCATTCGTCACACATCCGCAACCGCACTGTTAACAGAAGCGAAAAAACGTATACATGATTGGGAGCAACGTTTCAGTGCCAATCGAGCTGACTCCGATTTAATGCAGATTAATCAACAAGCAGGTAAGCAACCCATACAAGTTGAGTCTGAGTTATTTAACCTTATCGAGCACGGTTATCATGTAACGATTTCTTCTCAACTTAAAATGAATATTTTAATCGGACCACTCGTTAAATTGTGGCGTATTGGTTTCAATGATGCACGTCAACCTTCATCTTCAGAAATAGCAACCGCATTAAAACGCATCAACCCCAAAGATTTGCAACTGAACCCCCAAAAACAAACAGTCTATTTACAACAACCAGGTATGGAGTTAGACTTAGGCGCAATCGCGAAAGGTTACTTTGCTGATGAATTAAAAGCTTTTTTTATGTCACAAGGTGTCAAGACGGGCATTATTGACTTTGGTGGCAATGTTGTAACTATCGGCACGCCATTAAAAGCAAAATATTGGCATGTTGGTATCCAACACCCGTTTGAAACGCGTGGCACCCCCATTGAGACGCTTCGTGTTGTGCATCAAGCTGTCGTGACATCCGGTATATATGAGCGTTGCTTTACTTCCGGAGACAGCGTATATCATCACATACTCGATGCGCAGACAGGCTATCCTGTAGAGAATGACATAGCCAGTGTAACAATTGTAAGTGATCATGCGCTAGACGGCGAAATTTGGACAACCATTTGTTGTTTTGGCTATGCAGCACAAAATATTGCGTTATTAGAACAATTGGACGGTATCGAAGGCGTTATCGTTCGTAAAGACGGTGAAGTTTTAGCAACGCAAAAGGTAAATCGACTTCCTAAGAATTGACAACACCAAGAAATTTTTTTGCACTCATATGTGAAATTAATCACAAAAACACAAAGGAGGATTTATGTATGAGTAAGCAATTGTTAGATTCAGTCACTTTACATAGTGGGGTGGTGTTAAAAAATAGGGTGTTAATGGCACCGATGACGATTCAATCTGCCTATTTTGATGGCAGTGTCACATCAGAAATGATTGACTATTATCGCTTTCGTTCAGGAGATGCAGCAGCCATTATTGTTGAAAGTTGTTTTGTTGAAGACAATGGTCGCGGATTCCCGGGCGCGATTGGCATTGATAACGATGATAAAATTCCGGGATTACGTCGTTTAGCCGAAGCCATTCAAGAAAAAGGCTCAAAAGCAATATTACAACTTTATCATGCAGGTCGAATGGCAAACCCTAGATACAACAGTGGTGACAAACCGATTTCAGCAAGTCCAGTCGCTGCACTAAGACCAGATGCTGCCGTTCCAAGAGAAATGACTGCGATACAAGTGGAACAAATGATTGAAAGCTTTGGAGAAGCAACACGTCGTGCCATTGAAGCTGGGTATGACGGTGTTGAAATTCACGGTGCCAATACGTATTTATTACAACAATTTTTCTCACCACATTCAAATCGACGTCAAGATGAATGGGGCGGCAGTCGTGAAAAACGTGTCAAGTTTCCGGTAGAAGTATTGAAAAAAGTTCAAGCAGTAGCGAAAGAACAAGGTGCTGAGCACTTTATTATTGGCTACCGTTACTCTCCAGAAGAAATTGAAGAGCCGGGTATACGCTTTGAAGACACAATGTATTTATTAAACACGTTAGCTGAATATGAGCCTGATTATGTACACGTATCCATGAACAGTTACAAGCGAACGTCTATTGTGAATCAAGATGACACAGAACCGTTAATTGATAAATATTTAAAAATGCAAAGTGATAAACTTGCAACAATTCCACATATTGGTGTGGGTAGCATTGCACAGCGTGAAGATGCAGAAGAAGCACTTAAAATGGGCTATGAACTACTCAGTGTTGGCAAAGCGTATCTTGTAGAACCAAACTGGACTGAAAAAATAATGAACGATGAAAAAGTCGAGTCGTTTGTCGATATACATGATCAACAGCCACTACACATTCCATCGCCATTATGGAAAGTTATGGATTTTATGATTTTGGACAAAGAAGAAGAACATCGTAAATATGAAAAATTAAAAGCATTACAAAATAAAAAAGTGGCTTTCAAACCGGGTGTTTATCATGTTTTTGCAAAAGGGCATAATGGCGATTTACCAATGGAAGTCGAGTTGTCCGAAACTGAAATTGTGCGTGTTGATGTCGATGATAGTAGCGAATCAGAAGGTATTGCAAATCCAGTGTTTGAAAGATTGCCACGAGATATTATTGAAGGCCAAACGCTTAATGTCGATGTCATTTCCGGTGCGACAGTGACGAGTGAGGGCATCGTTGAAGGGATTGCAGAGGCGATTAAACAAGCTGGTGAAGATCCTGATGTATTACGTGCACGTCCAAAACCTGTCGTACAATGGTCTAATGAAACGATTGAAGAAACAACCGATGTCGTTGTTATCGGCACGGGCGGTGCAGGTTTAAGTGCAGCTGCATCAGTACTTGAAGCCGGTAAGTCAGTTATTATGCTTGAAAAATTCCCAGCAATCGGTGGTAATACGATACGTACGGGAGGGCAAGTCAATGCACCTGAACCAAGTTGGCAAAATACATTCTCAGCGCTTGCAGGTGAAAAAGAAACGTTAGAGTCGATATTGTCATACGATATTGAAGAAATCGAACCTGCTTACCGTGCAGATTTTGAAATAGTTCAACAACAAATTAAAACTTATTTACAAGATATTGAAAAACAACCTGCTTATTTGTTTGATTCAACGGAATTTCATCGTATCCAAACATACCTTGGCGGAAAACGAAAAGACCGCAACGGTAACGAAATTTCTGGAGACTACGACCTCGTTAAAACACTTACGGATAACGTCTTAACATCTGTGAAATGGCTGACAGACAAAGGTGTTCATTTTGATCGTTCAATTGTAGATATGCCAGTTGGTGCGCTGTGGCGTCGTGGCCATAAACCAATGAAAGCGCAAGGGTTAGAATATATTGAATCATTAAGTGGCTTTGTAAAACAGCAACAAGGACGTATTATGAACGAAACAACAGCCGAAAAATTAATGAAAGAAGATGGCAAAGTCGTTGGCGTTGAAGCACGTAAAGCAAATGGATCGAAACTGAAATTGCATACGCGCCATGGTGTCATTATTGCAACAGGTGGTTTTGGTGCCAATACGCAAATGCTGCAACAGTACAATACGTATTGGGATTATATTCCTGACGATATTAAAACAACGAACTCTCCAGCTATTACAGGTGACGGTATTAAACTTGGACTTCAAGCAGGTGCAGACCTTGTAGGCATGGGCTTTACACAAATGATGCCGATTTCTGATCCGAAAACAGGCGCATTATTTACTGGTTTAATCGTAACGCCGTCAAACTTTGTCTTTATTAATAAACAAGGTAAACGTTTTGTAAATGAGTTTGAAAGTCGAGATGTACTGTCTAAAGCAGCATTAGAACAACCTGATAGTATGTTCTACATTATTGCAGATGAAAATATTAAAGAACTGGCAATGAACACGTCAGAAAGTAAAATTAAACATGAACTAGAAGACGGTACTTTAATTAAAACAGAAAGTTTAGAAGCATTAGCTGAAAAGTTAGGTATTGATACACATACATTTGTCGATACGATTGAACGTTATAATGCTTTTGTTGAGAAAGGTCACGATGATGACTTCCATAAAAATGCCTTTGATTTAAAAATTGAAAAAGTACCATTTTATGCGACACCACGCAAACCGGCGATCCATCATACAATGGGCGGCTTACGCATTAACACAGAAACAGCTGTGTTAGATATAGACGGTAACCCTATCGAGGGCCTTTATGCAGCAGGTGAAGTGGCTGGCGGTATCCATGCAGGTAACCGATTAGGCGGTAATGCGCTAGCAGATATTTTTACATTTGGTCGAATTGCAGGACAACAAGCAGCTGCACATCAAGTCGTGGAAGAATAGGGGGATACTATGTCAGAACGAACAAATCATGGTAACCAACTCATTCTTGCGATTATTTTAGGTATTTTAACTTATTGGTTATTTGCACAGTCATTACTCAATATCGCGCTACATGTTCAACAAGATTATCAAGTCGATATCAGTATCGTGAATATTGCAGTCAGCTTAACATCATTAATGAGCGGTATTTTTATCGTCGTTATGGGTGGACTCGCTGACAAAATCGGACGTGTTAAAATGACCTACGTTGGACTCGTATTAAGTATTTTAGGGTCAGTCGCACTTATTATCTCTAACATGACCTTTATGCTTTTATTAGGCCGCGTATTACAAGGGTTATCAGCTGCATGTCTAATGCCAGCTACAATCGCACTCATCAACCATAATTATCACGAAGCCGAGCGTCAAAAAGCATTAAGCTATTGGTCATTCGGCTCATACGGTGGTACAGGCTTCGCATCATTATTTGCAGGCGTTGTCGCAACATTTTTAGGCTGGCGTTGGATTTTTGTCTTGTCTATCATTTTTGCACTGCTTGCAATGCTGTTACTACGTCATACACCAGAATCACGTGATGAATCAGCAAAAGGTAAGCAATTTGATATCGTAGGCATCATTATCTTTTTAATCATGATGGTAAGTATTAACGTCGTCATTACACAAGGGACAAAATTCGGTTGGACACACCCATTCATTTTAACTTTAGATGCCATATTTGTATTGACAGTGGTGGGCTTTTATCTATTTGAAAAACAAAAAACAGCCCCTTTTATCGATTTCAGTTTATTTAATAACCGTGTATATATCGGTACAACCATTGCAAACTTACTCGTTAATACCGTTATTGGCTCATTAGCAATGTTTAATATTTACGCACAACAAGGTATCGGTTTATCTGCGGCAAAAGCAGGTTTAATCACAATTCCTTATATGATTTGTAGCTTACTCATGATTCGCGTCGGTGAAAAATATATGCAAAAACATGGGCCACACATCCCGCTTATGGTTGGTCCAATCAGTATTGGCATAGGTATATTATTACTGGCAATCGTCACATTACCATTTGTGATTTATGCCATCGTCGTACTCATTGGCTTTTCATTGATTGGATTAGGTCTTGGCTTTTTTGCGACACCTGCATTGTCAACCGCTGTTTCTAACGCACCTGCTGAAAAAGTAGGTATGGCATCAGGCATTATTAAAATGACATCTACACTTGGTGCAGCATTCGGAATCGCAGTTGTTACAACAGTGTATGCATCACTCGTGAGTACACATACCGCTGCAGTCGCCGCAACATTCGCTTTTATTTCAGGCGCCATACTCGTCGGCTTAGCATTTCTAGCAGCATTTATCATCATACCGAAGCATCAAATTAAACATTAATATAAAAAGAAACTTCCTTCTATCCCGTTAAAGTATCGACGGATTATAGAAGGAAGTTTTGTTTGGAAATACGTAAAAACGTTTAATATAAATAATACAACTTAGTTTTTAATATGTTCTCACAAGTTTATTGTTTTTCTTAAACGTCATTAAAATTCACTTTCTTATTATTAATTATATTTGTTCGTTTTCACAAAACTACATAATTTTTTTATAAATTCCTTACTATCATGCAAAAACATTGAATTGTCACTGAATCGTAATAATGATAAAATATCTCAATGAAAGGGTTTTCTGGAAGGGGGATGAAGATGGAATTTAAGCAAATAAGTGAACAATCTTTTATGATTTATTTTGATGCCAATATTAGTGAAGATATCTTTAATCAAGTCAATACGGTTTCTGATTATTTGAAGTCATTGGCGCATCCACATATTCAAGAGATTGTGACATCTTATCGTGCAATACTCGTTTATTTTGATGGTATGGCAATCACGTATGAAGATTTATTAGAAGAACTATCGCTTTCAACATATGCGTTAACATCCACATCACAAAATAAACCACGTCGTATTGTCAATATTCCTGTGTTATACGGTGGCAAGTGGGGGCCTGATTTAGAGTATGTAGCAGAATATCATAAACTTTCTGTTGAAGAAGTGATTCAATATCACATTGAAGGGTACTACCTTGTCTATATGATTGGTTTTATGCCAGGGTTTCCATTTTTGGGCGGCTTAAGTCCGCGTATTCATACACCGCGTAAAGATGAGCCACGGTTAAAAATTCCGGCAGGTTCGGTTGGGATTGCCAATAATCAAACAGGTCTTTATCCTGCTGATTCGCCAGGTGGGTGGCAAATTATTGGACGCACACCAATTGACGTATTTGATTTAAATCGTGAGCCGAAGATTCTTTATCAGCCGGGCGACAAAATTAAGTTTTATGCGATTAATGAAGAACAATTTTTGCATATTCAAAAGTATGTAGAAAAAGGACGATTAAATTACGATGAGTGGGTGAGAATCGGCTATGAGTATTAAAATAATAAAGCCAGGCTTATTTACAACCGTACAAGATTTAGGACGTTTCGGTCATCAGTCAGAAGGTTTCTCGCCTGCAGGTGTGATGGATCGACCAAGTTATGAAATTTTAAACGCATTGCTTGAGACAGAGCATCAACCTGCCTTAGAAATAACGATGATCGGTCCTAAAATAAAGTTTCTGTCTCAAAATTTATTTGCAATTACAGGCGCGCCATTTTCAGCAACTTTAAATGGTGAAAGTATCCCACATCAAACGGTCATCAAAGCTGAATATGGTGACGTACTTGACTTGGGAACGGCACAAGAAGGTATGCGTGCGTATATCGGATTTGCTGAACAATTAGACATTCCGCTTGTAGAAGGTAGCTATGCGACACATACGCGCACACGTGTCGGTGGTTATAAAGGGCGTGTGTTAAAAGAAAATGACATTATACCTACACGTTAAAGTGGACCCCATGTCAAGGACACTTAAAAAAAAGACCATTAACTAAATAATTAACTCCCACTATGATGGTGTCATAGGAGGAGTTAAGGCAATGTGAGCCTGTACTCA
>NZ_JXWY01000180.1 GCF_000934465.1 Staphylococcus microti
ATAATTATTTTCTACTTTTACTCACTACATATTCTCAAAAGAAAAATTGTCATATCTCCTTTGAAATAATCATAAGGATGTTTAGGCATTGTTTTTTTGTTAGTCATTAAAGACCCCTCCACTATTAATAGTTATAATATATCAATATTTTTAGATAACAACAAAAAATTACTGGTTTTATTCTTAGTATATTTCCTGAATTAAGTTAAAATTATAGATTGTATT
>NZ_JXWY01000035.1 GCF_000934465.1 Staphylococcus microti
GATATGCTTTGCGGCCATGAAAACGCAAGGGTGGAGCCCGTTAAGCGTTTGGGCAGCGCTCATGGCCGTAAAGTAATGCAATAGCGTTTGGTCTGGATGATTATATTTTTGTGTTGATGTACTAAAAATTATTTGTATTTAACTTTTACGTATTTTGCATGCGTTTTTTGAGTTACAAAGTTTACAGTTCTAATCTTTTTCCCTGCTTGATAGTATATTCTTTGTTTCTTTGTTAACGTTACATCTTGATAACCCGCTAATCTGCTATATCGTTTTGGATTTGCTTTTATTGTTGTTGTTACACCATAAGTTCTAGCAAATCCTAAAGTTAGATTAAGACCTTTATATTGGGCACCTGTACTAAAATTCAAAGATCTACCTGCTTGTATTGTGTATTTTGAGGCTTTTGTCCAACTAGGAGTCATATTAGAATATCCTGAAAATCTCATGTTGTATCTTGTTGAGGATATAGTTTTT
>NZ_JXWY01000181.1 GCF_000934465.1 Staphylococcus microti
ATCAACATCAATGAGTGAAAGTGACTCAGCAAGCATGAGCACATCAACATCAGTAAGTGAGAGCGACTCAGCGTCAATGAGTACATCAACATCAATGAGTGAAAGTGATTCATCAAGCATGAGCACTTCAACATCAGTGAGTGAGAGCGACTCAGCAAGCATGAGCACATCGACATCAATGAGCGAAAGTGACTCAGCGTCAATGAGTACATCAACATCAATGAG
>NZ_JXWY01000182.1 GCF_000934465.1 Staphylococcus microti
ATGTTGAGTTACTCATTGAAGTAGAATCGCTCTCACTCACTGACGTTGAGTTACTCATGCTCGTAGAGTCGCTCTCACTCACTGATGTTGAGTTACTCATTGAAGTAGAGTCGCTCTCGCTTACTGACGTTGAGTTACTCATTGAAGTAGAGTCGCTCTCGCTTACTGACGTTGAGTTACTCATGCTCGTAGAGTCACTTTCACTTACTGACGTTGAGTTACTCATGCTCGTAGAGTCACTCTCACTCACTGATGTTG
>NZ_JXWY01000036.1 GCF_000934465.1 Staphylococcus microti
TGAGTACAGGCTCACATTGCCTTAACTCCTCCTATGACACCATCATAGTGGGAGTTAATTATTTAGTTAATGGTCTTTTTTTTAAGTGTCCTTGACATGGGGTCCACTTTACCCTATGTGTCTTGTTGCTATCCTTTTTGCATGATTAAATCCATAACGCATCTACGAAAAACCAAATTACCATTACAAACATAATCACTGCTTGTACAACAGAACTTGTAAAAATAGCCGTTAATGCGCCAATACTTGCTTTTATCGCAGACTGAAATGCAATGCCTTGCAAAAGCTCTACAAATAAAACGGTGATAAATGGGACGATAATAATACCGAATGGTGGCAATATAAATGCACCAACAATCACACCGATGAGGGCTGCCCACTCCCCTTTTTTAGAACCACCGAAACGGGTCACAAAATAACGGCTAAGCAGTAAATCTGAAACGAAAATAAGCAACGTCCATAAGACTGCTGAGCCCCAGAACCACCATGATAACGTCTCATTATTAATCCCCCATTGATAGATAAAAAAGCCAATCCAAAGCATTAAAACGCCCGGTATAATGGGCTTCACTAAACTAATAAAGCCTAATATAAAAGCGCATATAATTAACAACCATAAAATTATTTGTAACCAATCCATGCTTTCCCTCCTTCCGAGCAATACACGTTCACACGCTTATGCTTGGGCACTGGCACGTACTTCTTTTTTCGTAAATAAAATTAAAATAAAACCACATGCAAGCGAGAGTGCAGATACATAAAAGACATTACCTAAACCAACCCAGTTACTCATCGCACCACCGAGCAAGTTACCGAGCAATTGTCCAATAACCATTGCGTTAGCGAACAACGTTGACGCATAACCAGGAAATTGCGGCAAAATGTCTTGGAAGTAACTAATCCCAATCCCTAACAATACCGCTAAAAAGGATGCTAATAACACTTGACCGACGAGCATCATTTGAACACTTTCAAAAAGTCCAATACTTGCAAAGAAACATGTCCCGCAAATAGCAGCAATTGCTAATAATGTACGTGTCGATACTTTACTCGCTACAATACCTAAAATAATCATAAATGGCACTTCTAATCCCGCACATAAACTCGCTAAATGACCGACATATTTTTCATCTTCATGTAAATAATTTGTAACGTATAACGGCATATTCAGCGTATACATCCATTGTCCAATATGAAGCAAAATAAACGCTAGAAATGGCACAATTAAATACGTGTGTGTTAACATCGACGGCGCATTTTGTTCTGTATGCGTACTGTTGCTCACAGGTTTTGCTGCCTTCACATCTTTAAAGAAGAACACTTGTAAAATCAATGTCGTTAAAATAATCGCAACGGTCCCACCAAACAAACCGTTATAGCCCATTGACTGATTTAAAATATTGCCGACTAACGGACCGAAAAGGAAGCCGAAAGAAAACATCGAACGTAATACAGAGTTTGCAAAAATAGCACGACTGCTTGACGTAGATTGATTAATCGACTCACGTGCTGAAGCATATAACTGAGGCATCGCTGGGGCAAATAGCCCTTGAAAAATAGCATATAAAATAATAAACAATATAATGTTGTCGACAAAAAATGGCAACGTAAAACTAATCGCCCCCATTAATAACGCCGCAATAATAATCGCTTTTCGATTGATGGCGTGCGTATCTGAAAAACGTGCAACAATCGTATTCATCGTAAACTGACTAATCGCTGCTAATGCTAATAATAAACCGAATTGATTCGTTGTCATGCCTAATTGATTTGTTGCAAATAACACGAAAAATGGTACGGTCACCGCAATGCCCATACCAATCAACATCATATTGACGACAAACAATTTATAATTTTTGATCGTTAATAACTCACGAAACATAAAATTCTCCTTTATTTTTATACTGGAAACTTATTTTTATTGCTTGGGCGTAAGGCAATTACCAAAAGCTTTAAATGTCCTACCCCCGCAAAGGTAACGCGTCAGATGAGCATATATCTAAAACATCTTAGCACTGCAGTTATTATGCATCCATCATGCTATGCAGAGCAGTTGTTTCTTTAATATATGATTTCAACACGCCGATAAATGCGCTCACTTGTGGCAATTGCATCATACTCATATCATAACTTAAATACGTCGCACGAACGAGCGGACGTTCTTCAATATCTACCTTCACCATTGCAAATTGATTTGGATCTAAATCTTTCGTCATAATCTCTGGTAAAATTGTCACACCGACGCCACTTAATAACAACGCTTTACATGTTGCAACTTGGTCCACTTTAATGCGTGCATGATAATCTTGTGACATATGTTGGTAATACCATGATTTAATTTGATTAATATACACAGGATCTGCTTGGAACTCTATAAATGGCAGTTTATGTAATGCTGTCGTCTTATTCTTCGGGTAAATAAAATAATGTTGATCATCCATTAAATGATCATTATGTTTATTTAACAATTGATTCCCACGTACGATCATAATGTGATAGTCATTGTAGTGCTTTTTAATATGATCACTAGAACCAACGTGTAACTTCACTTCTACGTTTGGATATTCTGCTGTGTAACGGCTCAACACTTCAGGTAACAGCGTCTGTCCGACTAAAGATGAACAACCGATGGATAGATTCCCGTTAATCGCACCGATATGCGCTTTAATCTTATCTTTAAATAAATGTTCTTGATTAAGCATTTCTTTGGCATGCGCAATGACCATTGCCCCTTCTGTTGTTGTAATCAATTGCTTTTTCGTACGGATAAAAATCTCCACACCAAAGTAACGCTCAATTGACTTCAAGCGTTGTGTCACGGCAGGTTGCGAAATGTACAATTGTTCCGCTGCCTTACGCAATGTTCTTGTTTCATCTAATGTGATGAGTAAACGATAATCATCCATCTTCATCACGGTTCCTCCTCTGCATGTTGGCATTGTCTATTTGTCTATGAGTGATATAAAGAAACACTAGACGACACATCGCCCAGCGTGTAATAAACTATGAAACATTTGTATCTTTTAGGGTGTGAGACAAAAAGCGTGTTTTACTTCAAATCGCTACTTTCAATCATGTCCCAGCTTCTAATTGTCCCCGTCTATGATACTTATGACGAATTTTGTTAAAACAATACATTGCTTTTTCTTGAATCGTCTTAAAGTCTTCATCGATTTGTATCATCAATTGGTGCGCAATAATATACGCTTCATGATACTGTTTGCGTGTAATTTGTTTCGTGCGCAATGCACGTTCCAAGTCGTCTTGGTCTACCAGTTCATATCGCCCGTCTGGCAGTGCCAATACATCTAAACATAAATCTACCGTTCGTGCCTTGCCCCTTTGTGTGATATTTTTTAGATTAATATCAAAATAATATTGCAGCGGTTGGCCCTGTGGATTAAACATCACAGTCAAGCTGTAACGTTTCTTTTCTGGTACAATTTGCAACCATTGATACTTTTCATCTGCTACAACCATCTTTTTACCTAGTACCGTCACTTCTAACGGTTCTCGTACTTTATTAATCGTAATCAAGCCAATAATCCCTTTAAACTTATTGTTATTGACCTTCACTTCTATATAATCACGGTCTAAGAGGCGACGCCAGTGACGCTTATCTATATACTTTACTTTCACAGCAACCATCCTCCTTTCGTTTATTATATAAAATTAATAGAACCCTGTCACTCGTTCGAGCATATGTCTAAAAAATGCGTGTGGTGCATGAATCAAAATGGCTGCCCACACTGCGCTCAAAGAAACACCCTTTTCTTACCACGTATGACGATAAGAAAGGGTGTCATTCATCTTATATTATTAAAGTGACTGTTTCGCATAGCGACGAATTATCGCTTCATGCTCGGGATATGTTTGTAACAATTCGTCTTGTGTAAACAACTTAAACTGTTCAAATTGGAATGCAGGTTGCACCATACAGCCTACCACAGCAAACGTATTCGGCATCTCAATTGATGAGGCGAATATTGTATGCTTCGGCACGACGTATTGTAGCACTTCGCCTTGATCAACATTTGGGCCGAGTTTTACCGCTTCATACGTATGATCTGGATGAATCATATGAATCGTCAACGTTTCACCGGCATGAAAATACCAAATTTCATCGGCATCTATTTGATGAAAATGTGAAATGTTCGTATCTTCTAACAAAAAGTAGATGCTTGAATAATTCGGGCGTTCTCCCGTCCTATCAGGGCTTACAATCGTTTGACGATAGTATCCCCCTTCAGGATGCGGGCTTAATCCTAAATGCTGAATCCACGCTTTCGCTTCCATAGTCATTATAACGCCACGTTATGGAACACATGTTGAACGTCTTCAAGATCTTCTAAGACGTCGATTAATTTTTCAAACGTCGCTAAGTCGTCACCAGCTAATTCTACTTCTGATTGCGGTAACATTTCTAATTCTGCCACTTCAAATTCTTGTACGCCAAGTGCACGTAATGCTTGTTGAACTGCTGCAAATTGATCTGGCTCTGCATAAACGATTGTTAAGTCGCCTTCTTCAATCACGTCGCGCACATCAATGTCTTGTTCCATCAATTGTTCTAATACTGTATCCGCATCATAACCTTCAAATGCAAATGTCGCTGTATGATCAAACATATACGCAACTGAACCAGATACACCCATGTTACCGCCGTTTTTACCAAAAGCAGCACGCACATCAGAAGCTGTACGGTTCACGTTGTTCGTTAAAGCATCAACAATTAACATAGAGCCACTTGGTCCAAAACCTTCATAGCGTAAGGCGTCAAAATTCTCATCGCCGCCACCTTTCGCTTTGTCGATTGCTCTATCAATAATATGGTTCGGTACAGAATACGTTTTTGCACGTTCTAAGACAAGTTTCAATGCTTGGTTAGATTCTGGATCTGGTTCGCCTGACTTCGCCGCTACATAGATTTCCTTACCAAATTTCGCATAAATACGGCTTGTATTCTTATCCTTTTGTGCTTTTTTCTCCTTAATGTTATTCCATTTACGTCCCATTCTTCCATCTCGCTTTCAATTGCTTTTTAGATTACCCTTTATTATACATGGTAATTTTATATGAAAGCAACATGTGTCAATCGTACACTGCTTCAAATAGCTGTTGACGCAACTTTTCAGCTTCTTGAATATCGTCAGCACCATAAATCAGTAACCGACCATCTTGATATAATGTCATCTCATAACCTTCACTGATCAAGCGTTTCACATACTCATTTTGTACCCCTACTGTCACATGCGGTTGTAAAGACGCTTGAAAGTAACGCTGTGGTAAGCGGAATTGAAATGCACCTCCACATAATGCACGGACACGCGCGATTTGCATATCGTCCAAACGTTGATAATGATGGTGTGCACAAACGTCACAATCCGCTTCTTTTAACGCTTGGACATTAACTCTGCGCATTTTGCCACTGTATATATCTATCATTGTCATATAACTTTCAAAAGTCCCGTGCATGAGGTAGCGAAACACTTCAGCGACAATAAGACTGCATGCTATATGCACAGCCGGTGGCAACACACCATTGATTTCACAACGTTCCATCGTATCGGGGACATCTGGCATGATACATTGCAAACAAGGTCCGTCATGATGTATTGGTAACACACTGACTTGACTCCCTACGACCGCACCATAAATATATGGAATATCCAATTTTCGCGTCGCTTCATTTAGCAAATAACGCATTTCAAACGTATCCATGCCGTCAAGTACAATATCTGGCTGTGCTTGTGTTAAAATATCCAAAATATTTTGTGCCGTAATTTCTTGGTTATATGCGACGACTTCTACATCTCGATTCATCGCATTTAAATGATGTTTTAATGCGACAACTTTTGGTAACATCGCTTCTGCATCAGCTTCTACATAGCCACTTTGTCGGTGTAAGTTAGATAATGTCACAATATCTTTATCGACAATCGTTATATGACCAACGCCACTACGCACGAGCTGTTCTGCCACACCACTGCCGAGTGCACCCACACCCATTACAATGACACGTAAATTTTGGAGTTGTTGTTGCCCATCTTGTCCAAAATGCGCATATTTGATTTGTCTGTCATAACGTTCCATTACAAAAAGCCAAGTCCTTCTGATGGGCTAGACTGTACCGCATTATATTTGATTGGAATACGCCCTGCTTCATAACTTAAACGTCCGGCTTCAATCCCTTTTTTCATCGCTTCTGCCATCTTTACCGGATCTTTCGCACGTGATACCGCAGAATTTAGCAAAATAGCGCCTGCACCTAATTCCATTGCTTCGGCACAATCTTTTGCTGAACCGATGCCCGCATCAACAATGACAGGCACACGACTTTTTTCAATGATATAACGCAAATTGAGTGGATTACTAATTCCTCTACCTGTGCCAATCGGTGACGCTAATGGCATAATCGCATGCACACCTAATGCTTCTAAACGACGTGCTAACACGACATCATCTGAAATATAAGGACAAACGATATAGCCTTTACTCAATAAAATTTCACACGCTTTATACGTCTCAAATGGGTCAGGCAACAACGTATCATCATCACCAATGACTTCAACTTTAATCATGTCACACACGCCCGCTTCATTTGCCAGCTCAGCAATTCGCACCGCTTCTTCCGCTGTTTTGGCGCCTGCTGTATTCGGGAACGTCACAAACTGTTCTAAATCAACATTCGCCAATGGATTCGGTAAATCACGATTATACAAATGCATACGTCGCACCGCAAACGTTAAAACTTCTGTTCCAGACGCTTCAATCGCTGCACTTTGTACTTGCTCATTTTCAAACTTCCCTGTTCCTAAAAACAATCTTGACTGAAATGTTAAATGTCCAATGTTAAACATCTTATCCGCCTCCTACAAATTCTAATAACTCTAATCGATCATCAGGTCGTAAATATGTCGTTACCCACGCAGAACGCTTCACGACCATTTCATTATGTTCGACAGCCATGCGTTTTGCTTCAATACCAAAATGATCTAATACATCTTGAATCGTCGTCTCATCTTGAAACTGCTGACATTCACCATTTACATAAATTTCCATCATGGCATCCTCTCCTTTTTTAACTGTTGCCAATGTTGTACCATCTCTTTAAATGTGGATGTTGACGTTGCAAATGCACTCTGAATACAAGCAATACCAGAAAATTGTGGTGCAACTTCTTTCACTGACGCAACATCAATGCCACCTATTGCGACAAGCGGCCAATGTTGCGACAACGCTTGTTGAATGGCGTCTTTCGTACGCGGTGCTTGCCCAGGCTTCGACGCTGACATAAACAGATGTCCATATACGCCAAAGTCTAACTGTCGATCACGTGCTGTTACGATGGATTCCACACTATGAGCAGACATGCTCACTTGATATGACGGCTTTTGTGCTTTTAACGCAAATGCCGTCATGTCACCTTCTCTAAAATGTAATTGCTGAATCCCCATGCGTTCCGCTAACGTCACGTCAGTGTGGACAATCACTTTCGATTTTGGAAACCCGGCTCGCAACAATGTTTCTATCCAGTTAACAAGCATGTCTTGTTCAGTCGGTGTACGTAATATCACGCCGTCAATATAAGTTTCTATGTCTAACAGTTTATCTATATGTGTCTGTGTCAAACGCTCATATGGTGTCACTACAACAATCATGGCATCACCCCTTTATGCGTACAAATTGCGTTTTACAACCAAAATAAAAAGCCACCTCTCTACATATCAGTAGAAAAGTAGCTTCACATCTATACTTAAGCAAAACCACTTTCCTACGCCAGTACTAACTGGATCAGGTTCAGGAATTTTGAATAAGCATTCAATCTCAGCCAACGCATCTCGTGGCACTTCCAGTGGATTAATTTTATTTAATTAACACGCTAATACTATCATAATAAAATGTGATACATGAATCAATGATAAATGGTTGTATCATTTTATCCCGTAACACTTAACGTCGCATCGTTTGTGCTAGGTTTAACGCATGACGAATAATGCGGAATAGGTTTAGAAATAGATTGAAGCCCATTTCTCTTGGTGCAAAAGCACCGCGTTTCAATCTATTAAAGTCATACAATGTATACAGTAAAAATAGCCCTAAACCGACAACAGATATTACTGTGTATAACATCGGTATATGGAAAATCCATGCGACGAGACTCATACAAATTAAAGCAATCAGTGTCACAAACAAATATTTACCCATGCTTGACGCATCACGAATAACGAAAAAGCCGAGCAATCCAAACACGATAAAACCTGTAATGGCTAAAAGAACAATCATTAAGAAAGTCTCTGCCCCAAGATTTGCTAAAGAATACATAAACGTCGCATAGGACAATAATCCTGCTACAATCGTGTAAATATGTGAAATGATTGGTCCACTAAAACGTGCACGTTGAACCACCATTGTAATCAGCACAAGTAATGCTAAACCAATCGACATCGGTTGACGCCATGCTGCTGGCAAAAATTGACCAAAGTACACGGAAATACCAAAAATCAACCAATAGTACATAAAAAATAACCAAACTTGTCCGTAACGTCTAGAATATGCTGACTGAGACGAACGACCTTCTGTTTTTGCGTTCATAAAACTCTCCTTCTTAACAAATGTTTGTATTGAATAAATGTTACAAAAATGTATGCACACAGTAAAATGATATGCTAAAACAGCGTAGCCCTTTTGCTTACTGTGCCTATGTTATAGCATGAAACCATTTGGTATTTTAAAACAAACCTATCTTGCAAACATTTTAAATTCATTACAGATTCGTAACATCGCCCACAAACGGATTAATCTTTGATACTATATACAAGAATAACAGAACAAAATGAGAAAATATATGAATCAAGATACATAAGGAGGCAATACTTTGAAAAAATTCGCATTTGCACTTACGTTGACATCTGGTGCGGCAGCAGTGCTTACACATCAAGATGCTCAAGCTTCAACACAACACGCAGTACAGTCAGGTGAATCTTTATGGACAGTCGCAGCACAATATGGCACAACAGTTGATGCAATTAAACAAGCGAATGGCCTAACAAACAACATGATTTTCCCTGGGCAAGTATTATCAATCGGTGGCGGTAGCGCAACAACGCAAAACGCTACACAATACAATGTCTCAACAACAAACGTATCAGGTGGCGGACATACTGTTATCGCTGGCGAATCTTTAGATCTTATCGCAGCACAATATGGTGTATCTGTTCAAGATTTAATGAACGCGAACGGCTTGAATGGTTACTTAATCCACCCAAATCAAACATTACAAATTCCAGGACAATCTAGTTATACGACAACAAATGTAAACACTGCAGCAGCAGGTGGCGCTACAGGTGTTACACAAGTGAGCAATGGTTACAACTCACCAACTTTCAACCACCAAAACTTATATGATTGGGGTCAATGTACTTGGCACGCTTTCAACCGTCGTGCAGAGACAGGTCAACCAATCAGCACATACTGGTGGAATGCAGATCACTGGGCAGGCGCAGCTGCAGCTGATGGCTATGTTGTCAATAACAGCCCACAAGCAGGCGCTATTATGCAATCATATGAAGGGCCAGTTGGTCACGTTGCATATGTTGAACGTGTAAACCCAGACGGTAGTGTCTTAGTATCAGAAATGAACTACAACACACCTCCAGGTCAAGTCGGCTATCGAACAGTACCTGGTTCACTTACAAGTTCATATAACTATATTCATTAATCATCCTTTTATATATGAAAGTGGAATGGCTAACGCTGTTCCGCTTTTTTGTATTTCTTTACCTTTTATATGAGCTGACAAGGAAAATTTTCATAGTACACATTACAAATGTAACATTAATAAACGGGGAAACAAGTATGCAAGGACATTATTGGGAGCGGGACAGAAAGCTCATTTTTACAAAAAGCTTTCGTCGTCCCGCCCCGGCAAGGGTGACTAGAAGTGAAAAAAGTTTTTTAAAACGCATTTTCACTTCAGACACCTACTGCCAATTACTGCTTTTCCGCTAATTATTTAGGATGATTTTCCTTATGTCCCAGCCCCGTAGGACTTAGCTGGAACGCCCTATTCTGCTAGAGCATGTATTTAGATTCATGATGTAATCGTTTCTATTGCGAGACTCCTTGTAGGAAAGTGAGCAATAAAGAAAAAAGATTGAGGCGTACTATCGACGTCCCAACCTTTAGATTTATTATGATTCGTTTAAAAAATTAAATTTAAAATAGCATAAATAATACCAGATAGTATCGCAGAGATTGGCAATGTAATAAACCATGTCACAATCATGCGTTTCGCCGTATTCCAATGCACACCTTTAATACGGTTAGCAGAACCCACCCCTAGGATAGAAGATGAAACAACGTGTGTTGTAGAAAGTGGGAAGTGCAATGATGATGCTACAAAGATTGTTAAAGCAGATGATAAGTCTGCTGCTGCACCGTTTGCAGGACGGATTTTCATGATGTTTCCGCCGACTGTTTTAATAATCTTCCAACCACCTACAGCTGTACCAAGTCCCATTGCTGCCGCACATGAGATTTTAACCCATAATGCTGGCTCGACACTTGTTTGCATGTTTGCAACGATCAATGCCATTGTAATAATCCCCATTGATTTTTGCGCATCGTTTGTACCATGTGAAAATGATTGTAACGCTGCCGTGAAGATTTGAAAAATACGGAAGTTACGATTTGTGCGTGCCAAATTCGCATTTTTAAAGACAACTTTTACAATTGAGTACATGATGTAACCGACTGTAAATGCGATGATTGGCGATAAAATTAATACGAGCACAATTTTACCGAAACCTTGTATGTGCAATACATTGATTGAACCTGCTGATGCAATTGCTGCACCTGCGATTGCGCCGATCAAAGCATGTGATGATGAACTTGGAATACCATAATACCATGTTACAAGGTTCCAAATAATCGCTGCAAGAATGGCTGCAAGCACAACAACTAACCCATTATCAAGTTCAAATGGATTAACAATCTCTTTTGTAATCGTTGATGCAACACCTGTAAATGTTAATGCACCAATAAAGTTCATAATTGCGGCTAAGAAAATCGCTTGTCTTGGCGATAATGCACGTGTTGAAACCGCAGTAGCTACCGCATTGGCTGTATCGTGAAACCCATTAATAAAGTCAAAAGCCAACGCAAATATAATAATAGCTATTGTTATAATCATCAAATATTCCATAAGTGAGGACTCCTTAGCTATTCTTCATGATAATTGTTTCAAAGTTGTTTGCGACTGTTTGACAACGGTCGGCGATATTTTCAAGACTTTCATAAATATCTTTAATTTTGATCAATGTCACTGGGTCTGTCTCACTGTTGAAAATGTGTTTAATAGATTGACGTAAAATACCATCACAATTCGTTTCATACTCTTTAATGTTAATTGAGTGCACACGCATATGTGATAATTTTTTCTCAGTCATTAAACCAATAGCTAACTTCATCTCACCAATGGCTTTTTGAATGTTCTCTACAAATTCTGACATGTATTCATCGGTATACTCAATTGAGTACATTTCAAACATGGCTGACGTTTCTTCCATTGCGTCAAGTACATCGTCAATCGCATTACATAACGACATAATATCTTCACGCTCGATTGGTGTGATAAATGTTTGATTCAAGTCCGTAATTACTTGATGCATCAAATCATCACCGTGAGATTCGTACGTCTTAATGTTTTCAGCATAAGTTCTCAAATCTAGGTGTGTTTTGAAGTCCATCTTACCGAACTCAACTGCAGCTCGATCTAAGTTGAAAATCATATCCTCTAGACGCTCCATGAACTTATCCTTTTTTTTCCTAATCATGTTAAATCCTCCGATCAGCGATTGGTACAATCACTTTGATAAATGTTTTGTTAACTTTATTATAAAACACTGTGAATTCAATGTTAACTTATAATCATGGATTGTTGCCAAATTGCCGTATATTTATTCAAATGACTTGTGTCACTTGTTTTCATGCAGATTTCATAATACTTATTGAAAGTATCATATATTACAGCGACCGACAATCAAATTTACAAAACCTTAACATTTTATTTACTTATCATCTCTTATGCACGCCACAAATAAAAATAAAGAGGTTAGGACTTAACAACATCATGCTCTAGGAAACCGATAAACGGTGTCCCAAAAGCAGGGTTTGTCCCAACCTCTACATCATTTCATTATATTGTAAACTTAATTGTTCTTTTCGTATGGATAAATGCGATGACCGCAAACACTGCGTAGATTAAAGAATAAATGCCCATCATAATAAATGCTGGTATTAAGTTCGGGCTATCCATTAACACATTAAACGCGCTTGCGGCAAAGTACGCATGACATAAACCAACGATGAGTGGTAATCCAAAGTTAAAGAGTGTTTTCAATGCAAGCCCTGATGTCATATCTTGGTGTGTATACCCAATCTTACGTAAAATTTCATAGTTACGCATTTCATCATCCGTCTCATCCATTTGCTTAATATAAATCACACAGCCCGCTGCTACAAGGAACGCAACACCTAAGAAACTACTTACAAATACAAACATCCCTGTAAATTGTAAACTTTCTTTTTCAATCACTGAACGTGATGATGGATTCGATTTATTAAACTGATGGTTCAATTGATCTACGACAGACTTATCTTTATCTTGCTTTAACTCATAGCCGATTTGTGTACCTTTTGGATGCTCTTTATTGTTCACATTCGCCGGCTCTAGTTGCTCAAATGTCTGCTCATCGACAACAGCAACAGGTGAACCAAATAAAAGATCGTTACCAATATAGTTTTGACTTGTCATCTTACCAACTTTTAAAGTCTTTTGATAATTGCCTTTACCTAAAACGACATCCATACCTTCTTCTACTTTAGCTGCCTTTTGCGTAATTGAAAACATGTTTACAAATTGTACTTCGCCTGGTGCTACGTGAATACCTTCCAACTCTGTGTCACGCATCAATGGCGTTTCGTCAAAGTACGAACCTAATGCACTTGTTTTTCCTTTAATTGGTACATTCATTAAATGTTGTGTGTACTTTTCAAACCCTATATTTTTTTGTTGCAACGCCACTTCAAACTTATCTGCTGATGCGACATCAAAATACGTGTACTCATAAGGTGATGATAAATTAACATTTTTTTGCACACTCGATTGTCCTAAAGCTGCAAAAGATAAAATCGTAATCGTAATTGCAGAAATAATTCCAATCAGCGTTAATGAAAAAGCGTTTTTCTTCATACGATGCATAATTGATGACGTGAAAACAACATCTGTTACCGTGACATTCCCTTTTTTACGTTTCTTCAATGTTTTAAAAATTAACGATACGGAACTTCTGAAGAAAAAGTACGCGCCTAATACAGTCAAAAATAAAATTGCGAGTGCTACAATAAAGGCTAGTCCGAACATGTACTCATTGGCAAACATAATTGTTGATAAATAATAACCTGTTCCAATCATCACGACACCAAGCATGCCAAAAATAACTTCACTCACTGTAATGCGTGGTACGGCTGTTTCTGTTTGTTGTGTATCTCCCATCAACTGTACGATAGAACGGCGTTTCACAAAGATTAAACTTTGGATCATGATTAAGAGCCATGCACATGCCACCAGTATCAGCGTCACGAGTACCGCTTCTGTTTGAATAGTCATTTTAATATTTATCGGCATATCTAGCACTTTTTTGACGATTAGTTGCAACAAGCGTGAACCGAAAATTCCTATGACAATTCCCATTAACGTAGTTGTAACGAAAATAGCAAGCTGTTCAAGCCCTAACATACGCATTAAATCTCTGCGTGAAAGTCCGACTAATTGAAATAACGCAAAGCTTTTTGCACGTTTTTTAATAAAAAGACGATTGGCATACATTAAGAAAAACAAGATAATGATAAATAAAAACTTTTCACCAATGCTCGCCGCTTTCGATAATAATACAGCATCCTCTGACGCCATCACTTCATCGGTATATTTTAATGTAACAAAGCTAAAATACATCGTAATACTAATAATTAGTGAAATCAGATATATCGCATAATGTTTCAAATTTTGTACTAAGTTTTTGATGATGATTTGATTAAAGCTCATATGTCACACCACCCAAAACGCTCTGATTATGGATAATTTCTTGATAAAAGTCCGCAGATGCTTTATCTCCTTGGAAAAGCTCCGTATGAATTTGTCCGTCTTTCAACATAATGACACGGTCTGAATAGCTCGCCGCAACTGGATCGTGTGTAACCATAACAATGGTTGTGCCCATGTCACGATTGATTTGTTCAAGGCGTGCTAACAAATCTTGCGCACTTTTTGAATCGAGCGCCCCAGTCGGCTCATCGGCAAAAATAATGGCTGGCTTTCCAATAAGCGCACGTGCTGCAGCCGTTCTTTGTTTTTGTCCACCTGATATTTCGTTCGGGTATTTATTACCAATATCTTGAATACCTAACGCAGTCGTCACTTCGTCATAGCGACGTTCTTTTTCTGCGCGATCCAATTTCATAATAGAAAGGGGTAACATAATATTTTCGCGTACTGTGAGTGTGTGCAGCACGTTATAATCTTGGAAAATAAAACCTACTTCTTGTTTACGGAAGTTTGATAATTGCTTGTTAGACATGCGTGTAATATCTTGACCGTTCACTTCTATCTGACCGTTTGTTACATAATCAATAGAGCTTAACACGTTTAACAATGTTGTTTTTCCTGAACCTGAAGGCCCCATAATCGACACAAAGCCACCACGCTTAACTTCAAAATTAATATCCTTCAACACTTCAAATGATTGCTGATGATTTCCATATACTTTCGTCACATGTTTGGCATTTAAGATAGACATGTTGTGCCACTTCCTTTTCTCTTTTGTTACATTTATCATACCTATTTTGTGCGTTTATTGCGTTTGAATCATATAACAAAACGCACCTCTCATGTGACAATATTGTCACTTCGACATGCGTTCTGTATATTGATTTTGTTTAGAAAAGTAAAGTGTCACTGTCGTCCCTTTTCCAACTTCTGACTGCACATCAATCGTAATGCCTAACGCTTCTTTCACACTATCGACTAAGTACAAGCCCATGCCTGAAGCATTAATTTCAGCGTTAGATGTCGTCCCAGTAAAACCGCGTGAAAAAATTCTCGGCAAGTCATGTGCAGGGATCCCACATCCCTCATCTTTTATCGCTAATGACACATGCGCCCCAGTCACTACACCCGTAATCACGACATCACCAGCATTTGAATATTTCACCGCATTAGAAATAATCTGACGCAGCACCATTTTAAGCCAACGCTTATCAGTATAAACTTCTATTTCACGTGCAACTTTTATATCAAAACCAATGCCTTTACGCATACTAATATGACGTGTTTCGCGCACTTCTTCAACTACCAATTGTCGCAGTGACGTCACTTCAAAAAACATATCATGCGCTTTATGATTGAGTCGTGACAAAAACAATTGCTGGTCTAACATATAAGCGATACGCGACCATTCATACATCAATTGTGCACGTCGACCAAAGTCACTTTCTTGTTCAATTAATAATTTCAACGCTGTGACAGGCGTTTTAATATCGTGTACAAACTCTGTTACCGACTGTTCGTTCATACTTAACCAGTGGCGTTGTTCTTCTAATATATGTTGTTGTGTCTTCAACTTATTTTCAAGATAATGAAGTATCAGCTTTTCAAACGGGCTTTCTGCATAGTCCCGATGTCGTATTTCACGAATTGTCGATCCTTTCGCTAACTTATCGTAAAACTTGATTTCTTTCATATACGTTAAAATTAAATAAAAGCTGGCAATAATCACTTGCAGTCCGACAGCAAACCACATACTATCGACAGCCATGCGATCATCTAAATAACCGACACCGATTAACACCACATCCAATAATACGAGCAACAATAGCCATGAACGTCGCTCTGCCACCCACATTGCCAACCATTTAAAGTGTTTCATGTGCCATATATCCCTTTCCTACTTTTGTTTCAATCGCTTGTTGCATATCAAACACACGTAATTTTTTGCGCAGACGATTAATATTAACCGTCAGCGTATTGTCACTTACGAACGCTTCATCATCCCATAAAGCTGTCATCAATTCATCACGCGTCACAATTTGATTCTTTTTCGCCAATAACACATCTAAAATGAGCATTTCAGTTTTGGATAATGTCACACATTCACCATTTCGTTCAATACAATCTTTCGTTAAATCGACAACACATTCTTGCCACATCAACGTTCGCTTCGCCTCTTGATTATATTGATACACACGTCGATAAATGGCTTGTAATTTTGCGACGAGCACGGGCATATGAAATGGTTTTTGCATGTAATCATCTGCCCCCAACTCCATACTCATCACTTGATCCATCGGGTTGTCACGTGATGACAAAAACACAATCGGTACATTGGACTGATTTCTAATTTGACGCGTCCAATAAAAACCGTCATATTTCGGCAATGTCACATCCATAATGACAATTTGAGGCGCCACTTCTATGTATGTCTGCAATATATGACTAAAGTCTGTTACTGCTATGACTTCAAAATCCCATTGTGCCAATGCTTCTGTAATTTGTTGACACAATGTTTGATCGTCTTCAACTAACAGTATTTTCATCAGAGCTCCTCCTTCAATACAGCTGTCCTATACATTTAATATAGCGTTTTTTATGTGAAAAGTCTTATAGAATCACACATATCACCAAAAACTCGCTTGTACAATACGTTTCGTATCACGACAAGCGAGTCACTCATAGCTATTTATTTTTGTTCGTAAGGATTCAAGTTAATTTCAGTATGCGGTATATCCTCTTGTTGCGTATTGCGTTGTGTTTGGTTTGTGTGACGGCTTAAAAAGTGCAAGATTTGTTTGATGTTTTCTTTAGATTCCGGCTTTTCTAAATGAAATTGATATTGATGTTTTAAATGATGTGTCCCATCATAAAAATGCGTATCAACAGGCACATCTTGTGCACGCAATGCTTTAACAAACGCATCATTTTGTGAAGTAAACGGATCAGCATCCCCAACCGATAAATACGTTGCCGGATAGTTTTCTGTCACTTGCTCAGCCGTTGACATTTCTGAGATTTTTTTGAATTGATGTTCCCAATCCTTCACACCTGTGTAACTTCTCATAAATAAATCAATTCGTGGAAACTCTGTCTCACGCACAGTTTGCATATCAAAAAAGCCACCTAAAAATATCGCCCCTTTAATTTGTGCAGGTGTGAATTGTTGTGGAAAGTCCATCTGTTGTCTTAGCTGTCCATTCGTTTGAATCGCTGCAAACTGACTGTTGATTTGTGCACCTGCAGAATCGCCACCAATAATGACTTGATTCAAATCAATAGGTAAATTGCGTTCATTCGATTTAATAAAATCAACGGCATGACGCATTTGAATGAGCGGCGTTGGATATTGATATTCAGGTGCTAACGCATAATTGACGTTCACGACAACGTACCCACGTTCTACGATATGTGACAATAACGCATTTTTATACTGCTTATCTCCCGCAATAAAGCCACCACCATGCGCCCAGAAAATAACGGGCAGCTTATCATCAGCATTGACATTATTTGGCATTAAAATATCTAGCTGACTGTTAGGCAAGCTTTCCATATATGTAATATCTTTATATACAGCGACATTTTTATTTTGGACAACGGCTTGATGCGTCTCTTGTTGCTTATGTTGTATAAAAAAATAGCCGGTAACGAGACCGACTATTACAAGCAAAACGATTGAAAGCATGATAAGCCATCTCTTTCTACGATATATCATAACGATCTCCCTTTCTGGGAAATTGTAACATATCTTAATCGTTAAGCAAATTACGCGATAAATTTCTTATCTTGTGATTTTCTATAAACGTATTTCACGATAACACCCGCAACGATAATTAAACCGATTGCCCCCATAATTGGGTATACGTATTCGATTAATACTTCGAATCCTGCAAAGCTTAATCCGTATGCTAGTGGTACGATGATAGAAATCATAATGTAATATTTTTTAGAGTAAGGTGTTGTAAAACGTGCAGCAAATGAATAAGACAATCCTAAAATGGTATTGTACATAACTGCAAGCATGACGATAGATAAAACGAATGTTAAAATTGGTGAAATGTTGTTCGCTAAAACAAGCGTTGGAATCGCTGAATCTTGAATGCTTGGATATTCTGATTGTAACGCGAAGTTAATCAAGCCTAATAGTACAAGATAAACGATACCACCCATTAAGCCACCCATACCTGAAACCATTCGTTTAGATGCGTCTCCACCGATAGCTACAAGTGTACTAAAACCTACTGCAAAAGCTAAACCACCGTAGTTGAAACCTTTCCAAATACCTACGAGTAAGCTTGGTTCTTCCACGACACCATTGATTTGTGTAAATGAAATTGAACCTTTAAATAAATATGTTGCAGCAATGATCACAACTAACACAATTAATACAGGTGTTACAAGACCAAGTGCGCCAACAATTTTGTTGAAGTCCATCAATAATGTGAGATACACAAGCGCACACATAATTAAAGCCCCAAGCCATACCGGTACACCGAAACTTTCTTCAAATGTAGAACCGGCACCTGCGATCATCGTAATCGTTACCGCAAAAAGTGATAAAATAAGTACGTAGTCAATAATTAAGCCGAATTTTTTTCCAAATAAATATTCGAGCGTTGTTTCATGGTTATCTGCGTCAAATGCTGTTCCGATCTTCGCAACTTGACGTCCGATGAATGTTAAAATAATACCTGATATAAGCACACCGATATAAGAATAGATACCGTGTTTACTGAAGAATTGTAGTACCTCTTGTCCTGTTGAGAAACCAGCACCAACTACAACTCCGACATAAGCGAAAGCAATTTTGATTGCTTCTCTATATTTTTGCATCTGTTTTGACCTCCTCGATTTGCAAAACACGTTAAACATTAAACCACAATATACGATTTATTTCAAATTTCTTCCCATACTCAAAAATCCCAAACCTCTTGATAATAAAGGGATTAACACCTTTTTAAATGAATTTTAAGCGCTGTATTCATACGTCAAAATGTATATCAATACATATAATCAATGTTAAATCGTATGAATATACATCAAAAACATAAAACCTTAGCATCTTTCGATAATTTCCTTCAAAAATTATTGATAAATATAACCTTTTATTCTCATTACATAAAAAAGTACGCCGACAAGCGATGGTCATGTCATTCTATTTGTCGAACGTACTTCGTCATTATGATTCAACTGTTTCTTTTGAAGCATTCGTTAAAGTCACTGCAATGGCAATTCCAATAACGATTAAAGCAATGGCAAATAAGTATGCCGCGTGCATGCCAGATGTCATCGCTTGATCCTGTACCGCTTGCGTCACTTGGGCATGCTGACTCATTTCCTTATTTTGAACACCTGTTAATATGCCTACGAATACGGAAATTCCTGCCGCGCCTGCAAGTGGTTGTAACACATTAAAAATCGCTGTACCGTGCGGATACTTATCTTTCGGTAATGCGTTCAATCCATTCGTACTTGCTGGCATCATAATCGCTGCAACAGCTACCATTAATAACATATAAGCAACGATGAAATGCCACACTGGTACACCCGGATGAATCGTCGTATAGAAGATCATCACGGCCAACAGTGTCACAAGCCCTGGCAAAATCATTTTACGTGGCCCTACACGGTCGAATAAACGCCCCATTACTGGAGAAAGCAAGCCATTCAATAACGCACCCGGCAATAAAACTAAACCTGCTAATTTGGCTGAAAAGCCCATAGGTCCTTGAAGATACATTGGCATTACAATTTCAGAAGCGAATAAACTCATCACTACAATAATAAAAATTAACATTCCGCGTCTATAGTTACGAATACTTAGTATACGGAAATCTAAAATAGGTGTTTCCAGTTTCAATTGACGTCGAATAAATGCAATGATACAAATTAAACCGACAATAAACGGCACGAATATTTGTGCAGACATCACGCCGCCTTCCACTGAACTTGCACTTGAAATGCTGTAAATGACACCTGTAATCCCTACTGTAGACAGTATCACTGACAGCACATCAATTTTCGGACGTGTCACTTCCCCTACATTTTGAAGGTAACGCATTGCGAAAACAAATGTGAATACCATAAACGGTACGACACTGAAAAAGAGCCAGCGCCATCCTAAATAGTCAACAATGACACCCGATAGCGTCGGTCCTATTGCCGGTGCGAACATAATAATTAAGCCGAAAAAGCCCATAACACGACCGCGGACAGAGACATCAAACATTAGTAGCATCGCATTCATAATGAGTGGAATCATCAATCCTGTTCCAATCGCTTGAATCATACGCCCTGCTAATAACATTGGGAAGTTGACTGCCATCCCAGATATGAGTGTGCCTAATGTAAAGACCGCAATAATTGCTAAAAATAAACGTCTTGTTGTAAACCATTGAATAATAAGTGCTGATAATGGCGACACGATAGCTGTTACCATCATAAAGCCACTTGCCATCCATTGTACGGTTGTTCGTGATATATTAAACTGCTCCATCAGCTCTTGTAATGCGATGTTGAGCAAAGTTTCATTCAAAATCATAAAGAAAGCACCAATCAAAAAGACCGTCATAATGATTTTCGTGTGTTGTTTATCTGCCATCTTATCAATCTCCTTAAAAATAAAGTAACTTTGCCATTATACACACCTGTCTAGACAAATGAAAGAGAAAAATCTTATGTGCAAAACAAAAAAACTAAGTAACACTCGTCCTCATATTTGTATGAGGAAGAACGCTACTTAGCGATTTCATTCATATAACGGTCTAACTTATTTTATTTATTTGGCATCTTTATATGCATTTAACTGATCAAAGTCAACGACAACTTGATCCATTCGCTTCGCTGTCTCTTTTAACACGTTACGTGCTACTTTGTTGTTTGGATCCAACTTCAATATTTGCTTCGCTGTATTGAAGGCTTGTTTGTCAGAAATGACCGGTTCAGGAATCGCATGTAACAACAACATCTGTAGTAAGCTTTTCACTTCTTGTCCTTCTGTCAATGTAATCGATGCTTCTGCATGATAATATGCCGCATCAAGTGCACCCGGTACATCGCTCAATGGATATACGAGCAGTAAGAAAGCCAAATCATGAATCTCAGATGTTTCATTTCCTTTGATCATGTCAAGAAGGCATGTATAGTACAACACACTTTCTTGTTCATGCGCGCTTGAAATAAACGCTTCTTCAAATTCAAGAAAATCTGTTGCAGCCATTAAATTTTTAACTGATTCAAATTCACCGTTAAGCACATGGTTTTTAATTAAATCCTTCATGGCTCTCCTCCCGAACAACTATCTAAATATAAGTATTACTAGTGTAACATAAAACGCAAATTATCGCTCGTACATCATGCGACAATTTGACATGATATTCGTTTACTAGCTAAAACGCACGTGTTCGATACATCAAATATAAGAAATACGGTGCTCCGATAATGGCAACAATCACACCTGCTGGCACGCCGGTCGGTTGTAAAACAATTTTCCCAATCGTATCTGAGATAACAAGAAGTAATGCGCCGACAATCAATGCAATCGGTAAAAAGAGTTGATGACGTGGTCCGACGATAGATTTGGCAATGTGTGGCCCCATCAGTCCGATAAACCCGATTGCACCGGCTACCGATACGGCGGCAGATGACAATAGGACGGCAATAAAAACGAGCACTAAACGCTCTCTATTTAATGCAACACCCAGACCAATCGCTGTATTTTCATTCGTATGTAGAATATTCAGCGTCTCTGCTTTATAGAATAGAAACGGAATCAGCACAACGAGCCAAGGTAAGAAGACCCAAACAAACGGCCAACTATCCCCCCATATATTTCCTGCTAGCCATGTCGCAATAAATTCCGACTGATCACGATCAAATGTCGACATAATCGTCAATGCCCCACCTGATAATGCTGTTGAAACGCCGACACCGACGAGAACCATACTTGCTGGCGACAATCCTTTCTCGCCACTATAACTAAATGTAAAAATAAACAGTGCTGTTAATAAGCCACCGACCATACTAATCAACGGTAATACGTAGACAAAATCATCTGCGTTAATTTGTCCAATGGCGATAAACAAAGCAATTGCAAAACCGCTTCCTGCATTAATACCTAAAATCCCCGGTTCTGCCAATGGATTTTTCGTCACACTTTGTAAAACCGCACCACTCATGCTTAATGCCATACCGGCAAGTAATGTAATCAATACGCGTGGCAAACGAAAATCAATTAAAATTAACTCATCTGCATATTCCCCATTACCGAGCAACGTTTGCATAATTTGTGTGAATGACATAGCATACTCACCTGTTGTCATACTCCACACAATCGCAGCAGCGAGTACAACAATTGCGCCTGTTAAAGCGATACGCTGTTTCAATTTATGCTTTGGATGGATCATATCGTACGTCCCCCTCTGCGAATAAGATATAAAAAGTACGGAACGCCGATAAACGAAATAATCGCACTCATAGGCGCTTCACCGAGCATGCGTGCTAATAAATCTGCTGATAAGACAAGAATACCACCTAACACAGCAGCCATCGGAAGAACTTTCACATAGTCTGTCCCGACTAGAAAACGTACAATGTGCGGCACGATTAAACCGACAAAGGCAATTTGCCCGACCATCGCTACCGAAATACCGGCAAGTAGCATCGTAAGCAGTAAACTCACGAAACGAATCATTTTAACATTTTGTCCGAGCCCAGAAGCGAGGGCATCTCCAAGACTCAATATTGTGAGTTGTCTGCTCATAAAAATAAGAAGTGTAATCGCCAAGAAAATAATAGGCGCACTAATCAATACTTGTTGCCAGTTCGTACCTGACACACCGCCTGCGCTCCAAAAATTAATTGATTGATTTAAACGGAAAATTAAAGCAATCCCTTGACTCAGCGCTGTTAGCAACGCACTGACAGCTGCACCTGCAAGGATAAGACGCATTGGATTGAAACCGTCACGTCGAGAAGAACCAATCATTAATACGACCATCCCACCAAATACAGCACCGATAAATCCTGCAAAAATCAATACTAAAAACGGGGCACCTGGATAAAATGCAAAAGTCGTCGCTAACGCAAACGCCGCACCAGAGTTTAAACCGATAAGACTTGGATCTGCGAGACCATTTTTTGTAACCCCTTGAATCACTGCACCTGCAGTTGCAAGTGATACACCGACTAATACCGCACCAATATTACGTGGTATCCGAATTTCTGAAATCACGTTGTGCGCTTGATTCGTCGGGTCATAATGGACAATCGCTTCAATAATCGTTGCAACATGAACACGTGCTTCGCCAAGTACGACAGATAACATAAATACCGCACATAAGACGATCAAGCCTAATAAAAACTGCAACGAAAAATTAAGGTTGCTAATTTGTTTTCTTTTCATTCATGACTTCCTCTATATTTCTTTTATAGTTTTTCATAGTGTTTACATAATAGATTGTATGTGACTAACATTGGCTTTCCTGTGCGTGGATCGGTACTTAATTCCGCATCGATATTGAAAACTTCTTCTAATATTTCATTGTTCAACACTTCATGTGTTTCCCCTTGCTTAATAATTTCACCTTTTTTCATCGCAATGAGGTGGTCTGAGAAACGAATCGCTTGGTTAATATCATGTAATACCATAATGATTGTTGTGCCGTGTTCCTCATTTAACTCTTGCACAAGTTCAAGTATCTCCAACTGATGTGAAATGTCTAAATAAGTCGTAGGTTCATCTAAAAAGATAATATCTGTTTTTTGTGCTAAAGCCATTGCAATCCATACACGTTGTCTTTGCCCACCACTTAAGTCATTGACCGCGCGATGTTTAAAGTCAAGTGTTCCTGTTACACGCATCGCCCAATCAATCTCTTTTTTATCTTGTTCACTTAATCTTCCGAACCCTTTTTGATGTGGAAAACGCCCATATGACACCAATTCTCCTGCTGTTAAACCGTCTGCAACATCTGGTGATTGCGGTAAAATAGCAATTTTTTTCGCGACTTCTTTCGTAGGTTGCGTTTGGATATTCTTGCCGTCCAAACAAATTTCGCCACTTTTTGTATTCAATAGACGTGACAATGCTTTTAGCAACGTTGACTTCCCACAGCCATTCGGTCCAATGATTGATGTGATTTGACCATCGGGTATTGTGACATCTAAGTTGTTAACAATCACGCGATCGCCGTATCCAATTGTTACCTCTTTCCCCGTTAATCTGCTCATTATGCTCCCTCTTTCTCTATTTAATACATCTCATATATGTAAATATTTTCAATCGTATTGAGAATGATTATCATACTTGCCGTATTATATCATTTTTTCTGTCGTATGACTAACTGTTTATACAGCCACGCATATTTCGTCACGTAATGCAACAAAAGTGGCATGCATGACAATCCACACATACCACTTTAATTTATTTATACGTTATTAATTTGTTATCATATGCAGTTTTAATCTTCTACCCAGAAACCATTCCCATAGACATCACGCACATCATGAACAACGACAAAGGCGTTCTCATCAATTTTACGAATCATGCGTTTTGTACGTGATAATTGCGTTTTACTAATAACCGCATATAACACATCTGTCTCTCTTTTTGAAAAATAACCTCGACCATTTAAAATTGTAATACCACGACCGATGTCTTCATCAATCATTTTAGCGATGCGATCGGGCGACTTAGAAATAATTGTCACAGCCTTTTTCGGATTTAAACCTTCAATAACGAAGTCCATTATTTTCGTACCGATATAAAGGCTAATAACCGTCACAAGCGCACGTTCTAACGGCATTACAGTGAGCGAGATAACAACGACAATCAAGTCGAAAAACAACAAGGCATAAGGCGTACTAACATCTAAATATTTATGCGCAATACGTGCCAAAATCGTTGTTCCGGCTGTTGTACCGCCTGCTAAAACAATCACGCCGATACCGAGACCCACAGCTGAGCCACCGAATACCGCATTAATCAAAATATTGTCGGTGTGCACTTGCCATGTTTCAGTTAAGCTCAAAAACAGTGAAATAAACACTGTCGCAACAATTGTTAAATACATGCTACGCTTGCTCAAAAACTTATAACCAATCACAATCAATACCGCATTCACGACTAAGTTTGTGACAGCCGGTGAGATATGGAAGGCATAGTAGAAGATAATCGCCAAACCTGTGACGCCACCTTCACCCAAGTCTCCAGCAATAATAAACGCATTGACGCCGACTGCAAATATAAACGCGCCGACGAGCACTAATGTTAAATCCCTAACCGTACGTTTCACCCAATCACACCTTTCATCTAAAATTCCCTTATCATAAGCCATACTATCACACAATTGTCACAAAACGAAACCGCGTTGTGTGACTTTTCAATAATTACTGAAATAAACAATAAATTTTCTGATTTTTTAGTTTACTTATTGTAGCACCTTCTGTATAATTAAAATTACCTTATTGGTTGTTTTATGCAACAAATAGGATATCTCCTTTGTGTTGTTTATAGTGAGAATAGTTTTGCTCATAGGTAGGTATTGGCTCGAGTACCTACCTTAAAGATTTATTTCCCGTAAAAGATGTACACGTAGCGATAACACTGCGTTTACGTCTTTTTCTTTGCATAAAAAAGCACGTCCGCCCCTTAAATGATGACGAACGTGTTATATCTCCTTAACTTTTTACCATGCAAATAAACCAACAAAGCCTGCTGTTAACAATGATACTAAAATCCCCGCAAGTAACATCATAGGCACATATTTAGATACAAAGTCAGATGTTTTTTCATTTACAATCCCTTTCAATGTACCAATAATCATACCAATTGTTGAGAAGTTTGCGAATGAGATTAAGAATGTTGAAATAACGGCACGACGATGTGGATCGTAGTTATTTACTTCACCAGCGATTTCACCCATAACAACAAATTCATTCGTTACAATTTTCTTCGCCATTTGTTGTGCTACTGGCCATGCCTCTTCAAATGGTAAACCGAGTAATAATGCAAATGGCCACATGAAGACACCTAAAATTTGGTTTAAGCCGAAACTACCTTTAAGGTGCATCACTGACGCTAAACCACCTGTAATCAGGTGAATTAAACGATCTGCTAACTCAGCCAATGCAACAAAACTAATTACAAAGGCGATAATAATCAGTACTAATTTCCCTGCATTAAGAACCGAGTCGCCTAGAAACGAGAAGAATGGTTGGCGCGTTTCATTTGAACGCAAATCATAAATGACATCTTCAGTCGCTTCTAACTTCACTGGGTTTAAAATAGACGCCACAATCATCGCATTGACGATATTCAACGGAATGGCTGTTAATACAAGTTCACCCGGAATCATTGTGACATATGCCCCAACAATTGCACCTGATACTGAACTCATTGACATCATCGCAATCGTTAATACGCGTGCTTCATTCATGCGTTTTAACTGTTCGCTTGAAACGGCTAATGCCTCTGTATTCCCTAAAAACATCATTTCAATACCGAAGAAAGATTCAAACTTTGGTTGACGTGTGACTTTCGCAAGCACCCAACCGATCGCACGAATAATCCATGGTAAAACGCCTAAATACATTAAAATATCAAAAAGTGGTACAACTAACAGAATTGGCATTAATGCAGCAACTGCCATATCCATTTCTTTCGTTGCTGTAAAACTACGAAATGCAAAGCCAATCCCTGAGAACGCTGCGTCAATTACCCAAGAAATACCTGCTGCAGCTTTTTCAACGACAAATGTACCTGCTGGGAAATACACAAAAAAACAAGCCAAGATTAAGTTAAGTACAACTAAAACACCAACAGACCCCCACTGAATGTTTTTACGGTCACGTGAGAAAATAACGGCAACACCTAAAAACACGAGCAAACCTATGATATTGATTAATAAGAACATAACCCTACCTCTAACCTTTCCAATAGTTTATATGAAAACAACGTTATTATACCATGTGCTATAAATTGTGAAAATGCAATTTGTGAGCAGAACAATAAATTCCTACACAATAATAAAAATATTTTTACGTCCTCATTACACGAAGAGGACCCTAATAGCACTTATAAGGCAAATGCACAATTTGATTAAATCGCCATTCATAAGTTCTCTTTTGTTTTTCTAAGATAATACTCTGAATTCCCTTTCATTTTTCGATAATTTTACACATTTGACCTCGAATTTCTATTGCACCCTACTTGAAATAAAGGTATCCTAATAATTGAAAATGATTATCATTAATGTTTAAGAAGCAGGTGATTCGATGATTCATGTAGCAAATGCCGAAGTCGGCACACCCTATCGTATAAAATCTTTAAACACACAAAATATGCAATTAAAACACCGATTACGCGCACTTGGTTGTATCGAAGGCTGTGAAGTATCTATTCATCAAAAAGGCCTATTCAAAGGACCTTGTACGCTAAATGTTAACGGACAGCAAATTTGTGTCCGCAACTGTGATGCCTGCGATATTCGTTTGGAGTATTCACATGAGTAGCACATATTGTATCTTAGGAAATCCTAACGTTGGTAAAACTTCTTTGTTCAATGCCCTGACTGGTTCTTATGAATATGTCGGCAACTGGAGCGGTGTAACAGTTGAAAAGAAAGTCGGACAACTGAAACAAAAGTCCGGTCAGTTAGTTGATTTACCGGGTATTTATGACCTCGTACCGATTTCTCGAGATGAAACAGTCGTAACAAATTATCTATTAAACGAACAGTTTGATGGCATGGTCAATATTATTGATGCCGCACAAATTGAACGAAACTTTAATTTAACCATTCAATTAATGGAATTTGGTGCCCCACTGCTTATCGGATTGAACATGGTAGACGTCGCAAGCAAACGTGGTATTCGCATTGATCATCAAAAGTTAATGACACAGTTGCGTACGCCAATCATTCCCGTTATCGCCCGTACAGGCAAAGGAAGTAGTGAAGTGTTAAAAGCGTTAAGCGATCATCATGTATCGTCAAGACGCCCACTTATGATTGACTACGGACAGGATATAGAAGCTGTCATTAACGTATTGGTTGCACAATTACCAGAATCACTCTCATTAGCACAAAAACATTATCGCTTTTTGGCGATTCAATATTTATTGGGCAATCCGACAGTTCAAACGTATTTCGGTACTGAGCTATGCGAACAACTTGATGCAACTATCGCATCTTTTACAGCACTTGCACATGTCGACATCGCCCAACATATTCAACAACGTCGACAAGATTATATTAATGACTTGTTAGCAGATAGCGTCACTTATCCAGACGCACGTAAACATCACTTAACGGAACGTGTCGATGCATTATTAACGCATAAAGTCTTAGGTATTCCGATTTTTCTCGGTATTATGTGGCTGATTTTCCAAACGACGTTCACATGGATTGGGACACCGTTATCCGACCGTTTAGACGAATTTTTTGGTGGTCCGTTAACAGACTTTGCAAAACAAACGATGGGCGCTATCGGTATTTATCCAGCGTTACAAGACCTTGTCACTGATGGCATTATCGCTGGTGTCGGCGGCGTACTCGTATTCGTCCCACAAATTCTCGTGCTATTCTTCTTTATCTCATTGCTTGAAGACTCTGGCTATATGGCACGTATCGCAGTGATTATGGACCGCACTATGGAAAGCTTTGGACTTAATGGGAAGTCATTTATCCCTATGATTATTGGCTTTGGTTGTAACGTTCCTGGGATTATGGCTGCACGTAGTATTGAAGAAGAAAAAGAACGTCTCACAACGATTTTAATTGCGCCGTTTATGTCGTGTTCTGCACGTTTACCGGTATATGCGCTATTTGTCGGTATCTTCTTTGCGCAAAATCAAGCGTTTGTTGTCTTGAGCTTATATGTGCTCGGCATCGTCGTAGCACTATTCGTTAGTTGGATCCTTTCAAAAACAGTCCTTAAAAAAGATACGTCTATCTTTGTCGTGGAACTCCCACCATACCGCTTACCATCTATTAAAACATTGTGGCGAAGTACTTGGGAGAAAGGTAAAGGTTTCGTTAAAAAAGCAGGGACGTTTATCTTCGCCGGTTCAGTCATTATTTGGTTACTCAATTACACAGGGCCAAGTGGTATTGATGTTCCGATTGAAGAAAGTTTCTTACACATGATTGGCGCAGCGATTGCACCAATTCTTGTACCACTCGGCTTCAGCTCATGGCAAGCCGCTGCAACATTAATACCAGGCTTTTTAGCGAAAGAAGTTATTGTCAGTGCTATGGCAATTATTTACGCCGTGAATGATGACGCCCTAGTTTCAATGGTTTCAACACATTTCACAGCACTCTCTGCTTATTCGTTTATGGTATTTATTTTGTTATACGTGCCATGTTTAGCAACAATTGCAACGATTCGTAAAGAAACAACATCATGGAAATGGACATTATTCGCAGGGACGTATCCATTTGCAATTGCGTATCTCATCTCAATGGCTATTTACCAAATCGGTTCGTTATTTATATAAGGAGGTTACATCATGACACTATTGGTTAATTTACTGCTTGTCGCACTGATTGTCGGCTACTCTACATTTGTTTTAGTTCGCTATATTAAACGCTCAAAACAAGGTAAGTGTAGTGCTTGTGGTAGCGATCAACACTGTCCAACTGAGAAACTTCCTAAACATTTACAGTGATACATCCCTTAAAAAAAGCCCTTTGTGCGGTCGGTGCATAAAGGGCTTTTCCTTATATATTTATTGTTGTGTTAAACTTTGCGTTTCAACAAATTGTTGATATTTCGCATGTGCTTGCATCAATGTTTCATGACGTCCAACGCCCGTTACCTTCCCTTGGTCCAAGAAGATAATTTGACCTGCTTTTTTAATCGTAGACAAGCGATGAGCAATGACAATCGTTGTTCGATTCGCCATCAATGTATCCAATGCTTCTTGTATTTTACGTTCACTTTCACTATCTAAGTTAGCTGTTGCCTCATCTAGAAGTAGAATATCTGGGTTTTTAACAAAGCTGTGTGCAATATCAATACGTTGTCGTTGACCTCCAGATAACTTCAAACCACGTTCACCAACAATTGTGTCGTAACCTTGTTCAAAGTCCATAATAAAATCGTGACAATGTGCCAAACGTGCATAATGCATCAATTCTTCGTCGGGCACTTCTCGCTCAATACCATACAAAATATTATCGCGAATCGTTCCATTCATCATTGCATTGCTTTGCATCACATAACCAATTTTACGACGCCAGTCCGTCAATGGCAGTTGGTAAATAGAAGTATCATGATATGTAATATCCCCTTCAGTCACATCATACATGCGTTCAATCAAGCTGAAAATCGTACTTTTCCCTGAACCAGAAGGCCCGACAAAGGCCGTTACATCACCTGGCGCTATGCGAAATGAAACATCTTGTAAAACAGGCTGTGCATCGTAACCAAACGACACATGGTCGAATGTCATATCGCCTGAAGGAATGTTCTCCGCCTTACTAGGTGCTGTAATATTTTCTAAAGGTTCATGTAAAATTTCATCAATTCGACTACTTGCACCAACCGCCTTTTTATAATCAGTCACAAGTGTTGATAAATTAATAAGTGGCATTGATAAGTTCAATACGTAGAAAATCATTGCTACTAACGTTCCTGCTGAAATTGCACCAGACGCAATACGCAAGCCACCGAAACCAAGAATAATACCAATCGTTGCTAACATGATAATCCCGGATATTGGCTGAATCACAGCAGCGATTTTCGCTTGTTTCAAACCGAGACGATAAATTTCCGATAAGTTTTTATGCGCTTTATCTAACTCGAGCTTTTCAGTGTTAGACACTTTCACAAGACGCATTTCCGTTAAGACACGCCCTAACAAACCGCTAAATTCTGCAATCTCATTTTGTGTATTTTTCGAGATTTTTTGCATCACTTTTCCAAGCGGCATGATTACAATGACAAATAATGGAATCGTAATAAATGTCATTAACGTCATTTGCCAGTCTAAAATGAATAGCATAATGAACGAGCCTATTAGCGTAATAATGGATGGAAACAAATTCGGAAGTTTTTGAGAGATAAAGTCGTTAATGACTTTCGTATCATCTGTAAGACGACTCATCAACTGACCACTCTCATTTTGATCAAAAAAAGGCATTTTTAAGTGGATAATGTGTTGCCATAACACAGAACGAATCGCATAAATCATCTTTTCACCAATCTTGTTGAGTAAGTAGTAACCTACGCCACTCAAAACCGCGTTCACTAAAAAGACGGCAATTAATGCGCCGATAAACCACGGATTAATGGAAGACAAAGTGAATTTATCAACCATTTGTCCTGTAAATAATGGCACTAATAGACCACTCAAACTACCTAAAGAAGAAATAATCACAGCAATTATAATAAGACCAACTGGCCATTTAATCTTCTTTAGTAAATAAAATAGTGGATTGTTCGACTTCATAATCAGCATACCTCATTTAAATAAATTGTAAATATAAGACTTCCCTCACACAGACAGCAGTGTGCGGGTTGTCTGACCTTCACCTTCATGACCTTCCCTATTGCTATACACACGTTATCGAGTAAACACGTTTATCTTCTTCCTTGTTTATGCTAAAATTGGACTGTTATTTTGCATTTACAGATGCGTATTAAGGGAGTACTTTTATGAAAAAATTAATATATGCTATTGTCGTTGTATTCTTCGCTACGACCATTATAACACCTTTTGCACAAGCATACACACAGACGCCTGTTGAAATCGCACAGGAATATGGTTACGGTGTAGACGAACGTTACCAACCTGAGGGACTGGTTAGCATTAGTCATACAGGTCAAGTTCTTTATGACTATGAAGGCCATCAACAATGGAATCCTGCGTCAATGACAAAGCTGATGACGATGTACTTAACATTGAAAACTGTAAAAGAAGGCAAACTCTCTCTAACAGATACGGTTAAAATTACAGACGAACACTACCGTATGTCGACACTACCAGAATTGAGCAACACGAAACTATATCCTGGAGAGACTTATACGATTGCAGAGTTACTACAAATTACAGTATCCGCTTCGAGTAACGCAGCATCATTGATTCTTGCTAACGAAGTGTCAAAAAACACGTCTGACTTTGTAGACTTAATGAATAGCACCGCCAAAAATCTCGGCATGACGGATACGCATTACGTCAATCCAACAGGTGCAGAAAATTATTTGCTCCAAGAATATGCACCTGAACGCTATCAATCGGAAACATCAACAGTAACTTCTGCACACGACTATGCGATTTTAGCACAACATGTCGTTGCCGATACACCTGACATCTTGGCATTCACAAAACAAGTTGCCCCTACACAACATGCTGTTACGTATTATACATTCAACCATTTACTGGAAGGTGCGAATATGAGCGTGCCTGGCACAGATGGTTTAAAAACGGGATCAAGTGACGTTGCCGATTATAATAGCACCGTTACAACCAAACGAGGTAACTTCCGTATTTACAGTGTCATTCTAGGCGCTGGCGACTATGTCAATCTCGGCGGCGAAAAACAACGTGATATGATGAGTGCAAGTACGATTAACGCCATGTTTGATCAATATGAATATCGTAAAATTTTATCAAAAGGCTATCATAAAATTAACGGCACACAATATTATGTTACAGAAGATTTCTACGATGTCGTCCCGCGTGATATGAAAGCACCTTACCAATTTGTCGTTGATGATGGCAAAGTACACATTGATTATCAACGTGAATTTATTTCAAAAGCGTATGGCCCACCTACTGTAAAAGTAGAAAGACCTTTCATTCACGGTTCTAAATCGGTTGTAAAATCAAGTTGGGACGCGCACCCGGTTTTAACAACAATCGGCCTTTTCTTTTTAGTTATGTTCTTCAGCATTATTATTTATTATATTTTGTTGCGTTTCCGTAAACATTAACGCATAAAACAAGCGCTCTTCTCTATTTAACTAGAAAAGAACGCTTGTTTTTTTATTTTGCATCTTTGCCATATAATTCTTGTTTAATTTGTGTTGTTGAAATACCTTCTGTACGTTTTAAATAAATAACTTCACACTGATCTTTTAAGAAGTCAAATTCACCTTCCCAATCGTGTCCCATCACAAACGTATCAATATCGTACTTTTCAACATCTGATACCTTTTGGTCCCAATCGTATTCTGGAATAACTAAGTCAACATATCGGATAGACTCTAACATCATCTTACGTTGCTCATAATCATAATATGATTTTTTATTCTTGATCTGGTTAAACTCATCACTAGATAATGCCACCACTAAATAATCGCCTAACTCACGTGCACGGCGTAATAATTCAATGTGACCGTAGTGTAAAAGATCATACGTTCCATAAGTAATCACACGTTTCATCTCTACAGCTCCTTAGTCTATTCAATTCTATAACATCTACAAAATTATAGCATAACTACACATACTGCTCAAATCATCCTATGAACGATCAAGTTTTTCAACATAGTTCATCAGTTGATTCAAACTATTCGGCGTATTAAACGTATGCCAATCTTTAAATAATGGCTGAAGCTGTCCTTGTGCCATACGTTTATAAAGCGCTGCTTCAGTCGTTACTTTATAATCTTCTGGAATGTCATAATAAAAGCGATTCAAACCACGTACACGTTCATAATCTTTTTCATCATACACGTAAAAAATAGCAGGCTTGTCAATAAAACTTGCTTCGATAGCGAGTGAACTGTAATCCGTTATCACAACGTCTGCAATCATTAATAATTCAGGCGTCGTTAACGAAATGTCTTGCTCAGTATGAGGTGCTTTAACAGCAGGATGATACTTACTTAACAGCGTATAATCAGGTAGTTCACGTTCAAACGCTTGCTTATCAATGATCCTATTTACCTGACCTGCTTCACGATATGTCGGCATATATACTGCTACTTTGCCTTTAATATCGAACCGTTGCTTAAGTTGTTTCTGTTGTTCTGAAACATCACATTTTAAATAGTGTGTTAAACGTGGTAAACCTACATTCAAAAATTGATACGTTTGTGCACCGAATGACTGTTTATAACATTCTCCCATCAACGGACTGCCGACTAAATATTTATCTGTATTATTGTAGACCGCTTGATGTTGTTTCACACTTTTATGATCATGCAAATTGACCGCATGATCTTCTAAGCCAAAGTTTTTCAAAGCACCAGCTGCATGCCACGTTTGTATCACCGTCTGTCCTGCTCGCTTCTTAAAAGTACCAAATAAGTGGTAATACGTATCAATAACAATCACTTTTGCCGACGTTAACGCCCGAAGTTGACGATACACATTGTGTTGCGCAATGGACTGATACGTCACATTCGACATATTTTCCAATGATTTAAAATATGCTTCTTTTGTAAAAACCGTCACTTGAAAGCCACGTTCGGATAACGCCTCAATGACAGGTAATACATCTTCTTTAAACGTCATCATCACAACAACATGATGGTTCTGTACACGTTGTTTTTTGAATAGCAACTGTATAAAAGATACAGCAACACCATACAGTTCTTTTATTATAAAACGGATCATACGTTCCACCTCATTTTAGTAGTAAGCTGAATATACAAATCGCCTCCAACACAGCAATCTGTATTGAAGGCGGTTGACGTCATTACATAAAGTCAGCAAATTGATCTCTATAACGCATGTGTAACATAGAGCCGATTACAAAAACGAATAATACAACAAATACGTTGTACAGTGCCAGCTCCCAATGTGTAATGAAATACCATTCTTTAAAAAGAATTGCCGCACGATAACTTTCTGCAATAAAATAAATTGGGTTTAACTTCATAACCTTTTCAGGAATTGAGCCTGCAATTGGCACCCATAGAATTGGCGACGCATAAAAGAGTACTCGTAATAATGCTTGCATCGCCATTTGTGTATCGCGTACTAACACACACAAAGTAGACGTTAATATAGATATTGCCGTTGTAAATAAATATGCAAATGGTATATATAAAAATAACTGAATAATATAGATTGATGGCATAATACCTGCAATCATGCATAAAATGATAATTGATGCAACCAATGCTAAATGACCATACAACTTACTTGTAATGAAATATGTCGGTATGATAGATAGTGGAAAGTTCATCTTAGCAACCTGACTATACTTCATTGTGATAGATTTCGTACCTTCTAAAACACCTTGGTTGATAAAGAACCACATACTAATACCTACAAGGAGCCAATAAATAAATGGTACACCCTCAATTGGATGGTTGCTTCGTATCCCAAAACCAAACACAAACCAGTACACCAAGATTTGAATAACTGGATTAATCATTTCCCACGCTAGACCTAAATAGTTACTATCATTTGCGATTTTTAACTGGAACTGCGCTAATCTTTGGATTAAGTAAAAGCTTTTAAAATGCTCTTTTAACACTGTTATAACAGAATTCATCGTTTACCACGCTTTCATTTCGTACGTACGATATTGCGAATGTATAACAACTGTACAAACTTCGCATCGTCATGTATTCTTTATAATGAAAAACAACTCGTATGATATTTAAGTTGTTCAGTTATTATAAAGATAGTATGTTTTTGATAGCATTACAAATTTAACAACTACTCAGTAATATATTATAATCTAAATACATGGCTAAACGGAAGTAAAACTCATGACTTTTTATATCATTTTAAGATAAGGACTGTAGAAACATGAAACCAACCGTTACGATTGATCACGTTACAAAAGAATATCGTATATACCGTAACAATAAAGAGCGTTTTAAAGACGCTATTTTACCTAACCATAAAAACAAAACGTTTTACGCATTAAAGGACATTACGTTTGATGCATATGCTGGTGACGTCATAGGACTTGTAGGTATTAATGGATCCGGCAAGTCAACACTCAGCAATATTATTGGTGGTTCGCTTACACCGACCAAAGGACATGTCCAACGCAATGGTGACGTCAATGTTATCGCAATTAACGCCGGGCTCAATGCTAACCTAACAGGCATGGAAAATATTGAATTTAAAATGTTGTGTATGGGCTTTAACAAACAACAAATTAAAGAACTCACACCTAAAATTATTGACTTTAGTGAGCTGGGTGAATTTATTTATCAACCTGTGAAAAAGTATTCGAGTGGGATGCGTTCAAAACTCGGTTTTTCTATTAGTGTGACAGTAGATCCTGAAATACTTGTGATTGATGAAGCATTGTCTGTTGGTGACCAAACATTTACACAAAAAAGTTTAAACAAAATATATGAATTTAAAGAATCTGATAAGACTATTTTCTTCGTGAGTCACAACTTAAGTCAAGTACGTGATTTTTGTAATAAACTCGTGTGGATTGAAGGCGGACGTCTAAAAGCAATTGGAACTGTGGATGAGGTCATGCCTCAATATGAAGCTTTCCTACAAGACTTTAAAAAGAAATCGGTAAAAGAACAGAAAGCTTTTCGTCAACAATTAGATGAAAATCGTTTTGTGATTAAATAATGGCAACGTAGTTGAAGATCAATATACGGTCTTCCAACTACGCTTTAAATATATACACACAAAGGTGGCGCATTGAGATGGAATTTTATCCGATGCCAATGTTTAACAAGTTGCTTGTCAAAGATATGGAACACGCAACAAAATGGTACGAAAAGACGCTTGGTTTCAAAAGTGTTTTCAAGTTTAGAAATGATAAAAATGACGTACTTATGAATCATTTGCGATTAGAAAAATATCAAGATATCATGTTGATTGCGAGCGATGACTTTGAAGTTGGAAATGCTGTTTACCTGAACCTAAGCATTAAAGATATTGAAGTAAAGGGTCAGCGCATTTCACCAAAGTTCGTGGTTTCTCCATTAGCAGAACAACCTTGGAATGCGAAGGAAATGACGATCAAAGATCCTGATGGGCATTTAATTACACTCACACAGTCCAATATTAACGATGCTGAGTTTGAAAAATTAATGCAACACGTTTCAAAAAAATATTAATCCAAAAGGCGGAAACACCAACATGCCTCCGCCTTTTTTTAACGCTTCTTTTTCTGTTTTAAAACTGCCCAGACAAATTTTGGTATTCTTTGTAGGCGTTTAATCCGCTTCAAGTCTTTAAGACTGCGATAGAGCCACTCTAAGTTCAGCTGACGCCAAATGCGTGGTGCCCGCTTCACTTGTCCACTAAAGACATCAATCGAACCACCTACCCCCATCATAAAGGTATGTTTAAAATGATGACGATTGTGTTCTATCCATTGTTCTTGCTTCGGATAGCCCATCCCTACAAAAATAAAATCAGGTTGAAAATCGCGAATTTCTTCAACGACTGACATATCATCAATTGCTGAAAAACCATGATGCCCTGCAACGACAGTATTGGGATATTGTTGTTGTATTTTACGCACCGCTTTACCTACGACTTCATCGGTTGCACCTAATAAAAATACGCGTTTACTTTCCTGTTGTGCAATTTCCAAACACATTTCCATCACTTCGATACCGGGCACGCGTTCTTGTAAAGGCGTTCCTAACCATTTCGCTGCTTTCACAATACCTGTGCCGTCTGGAATAATGTAATCTGCACGCTCAATTAACTGTCGATACGCTGGTGTTTCTGAAGCATAGTGTACAATTTCTGGGTTTGCCGTCACAACAAACAAATTATGTGATGTATTCGTCTGACTATATGACAGAATGGCATGTCGCATACTTGCCATCGACACATTATCAAACATGACACCTAAAACATTGACCCGTTGATAGGGTTTGTGTGGTTTATACGCATCATTAGATACATTTTCTAGAGATGTTGAATGATTCATCAACAGATCCCCTTTCTTAGTCGTTCTCTTTTATATTGATTTCACTTTACCACGTAATGACATAAAATTCATCTCGTCTTTTATGACATCCTAACACTTGTATAAAATTTCTATACGTCTCTTTTTCTATGTTATACTTTTTTAAATTTATAAAGACAAGGAGCTATTACTATGAAAAAAGAATTCGACCCACAGCATGGTTTTTATTACAATCCACAAGATGATGAACTGATTGCCGCCCGCCGCCAAGCACATATTTTCCGCACACAAATTAACAACGCTGATAGTATTGATAAACGTCATGCCATTGTTAAAGACGTATTCGCCCATACATCTGAGTCGTTTTATATTGAACCGACAATTTACTTTGATTACGGTACAAATATTTCAGTTGGCGATAACTTTTATGTTAATGCTAATTCCACATGGTTAGATGCCGCAACGATTACCATTGGCAATAACGTAAAAATCGGTCCTAACGTCCAACTGATTACAATCAATCATCCGTTAGATCCTGATGAACGACGCACTGGCATTGAATATGCTGCACCTATCGTTGTTGAAGATGATGTTTGGATTGGTGCTGGTGTTATTATTTTACCAGGTATTACAATTGGTCAAGGCGCGACAATTGCAGCCGGCAGTATTGTCACTAAAAATGTGCCAGCACGCACAGTGGTCGGTGGAAACCCAGCAAAAATGATTAAACAATTATAAACTTATACGTCCATAGTCCATAGCCAATCTCAACAATTGACGTTATACTCTACATAAATATGTTTTTACAGAAAGGATCGCTATTTATGAATGAACACACATGGCTTACGTCGCCGATTCCTATATACACATTATTACTTTTAGCGATTACTGGCATATATTTATTAAGTTATTACTATCGCAGACATCCTATTTTGTCTATGTTGAGTATTGCGTTTAACTATCTACCTGTCCTCACGCACGAATTCGGTCATGTATTATTCAACCGTTTGAGTGGTGGTCGTGTTGTAGACTTCGTTGTTGTCATGACACAGCGAGAACGCCAAGCAACAGGGCAACAAGGCTATGCGGTGACACAGAGTAAAACGCGTATCGGGCAAATATTTACAACACTTGGTGGCTATATTATGCCCCCACTCATGCTCAGTATTGGCTTAATTATGCAAAGCAAAGGGCAAGGTGTTATTTTCATTTTAATCTACGTCGGTATCTTTTTATACTTCACAATTGTAACTTCTCGAAAAATGGCACCGATCATCATTATTGTATTGTTATGTGGTATTATCTACCTCGGCTTACAATCCGAAAACTTACACAACTATTCATTGATTTATATGCTTGTATATCATTGGTTGCTCGGCACATTATTAGGTGAAGTGATTCAGTCATCCATCACGATTGCCCAACTTACCTTTGCACGCCCACAGCCTAATTGGGACGGTACTGCACTACGCGATTTGACACATGTCCCAACACTTTGTTTTTCAGCATTATGGATTTTACTTAATGGTACCAGTGTTTATTTTTTATCCCAACAACTTTTTATATCACCTAACACGTTCTCATTGATTACTTATATGCCGACACTCACTTTATAAAAAATGCGTACATCACAATGATTTTCTCACTGTTGATGTACGCATTTTTTAATTTTCTAGTTTTTCTCCAAAGATGACTTTCGCATTGCTATAACTTAAAATAACCGTTTCTTGACTGCTTTGTAACTCTAGCATTTGATTAATTTCGTCTTTACGTTTAATCGTTGCAACATCGCCAATTGACATTGCTCGGCTTGATAGATAAACGAGCAACTCCGTCTTATCACGAACACGTCGAATCGTGACAGTATCCCCTTCATCGAATTCTAATAAAGACGTGCAGTATAGTTCTTCATATGACTCGTCTCTTGGTATCACACCACCGTGTGGACACGTTTTTGGATACTCTAATAACGCATCTAAACGATCGACAAATAGTGGTGAAACACGATGTTCTAACACTTCTGCTTCTGCGTGTACTTCTTCCCATGTGTAACCTAAAACCTCTATTAAAAATAACTCAATTAAACGATGACGCTTGATGACATCCAATGTAAAACGCAAACCAACGGGTGATAACTTCACACCTTTATACGGTTTTGTTTCGACGTATCCTTCTTTCTCCAGTCGCCCTACCATCTCACTTACAGAAGGTGGTTTAATATTCAAAAACTGAGAGAGTGTTTTGTTTGATACGTACGTGTTTACACCATCATGACTCAAAATCGCCTTGAGATAGTCTTCTTTTTCTTCTGTTAGCATACTTTCACCTCTTGAACAGATTATGTCCATTGTATCACGAAATGAATTGACATTAGTAATATTCAGTATATAATATAAAATAGTTAGGGTAACCTAAAAATTTAGTAAGAAGGTGTTAAAATGCTATCTATTAAAGATTTAGAATTATATTTAGGTCGTAAACATATCCTTAAAGATATTACTTTAGACTTGCCACTTCATGGAGAAATGATTGGTATTATGGGGCCGAACGGTTGCGGTAAGTCTTCACTTATTAAGTCATTGATTGGCGAACTCCCTGCAAACGGAACGATCACACTTAACGATCAACCGATTAAGCAATGTTTAACAGATATTACATATATTCCACAAAAGTCACTGCTTGATTTAGAATTCCCGATTAATGTGGAAGATTTAGTACTATCAGGTTGTTATCAAGATACAGGATGGTTTAAACGCATTCCTAAAGCGATGAAGCAACGACGCGATAACATTTTACGTGAATTATCACTTTTTGATTTGCGGAAACGTTCACTCAACGCTTTAAGTGGCGGACAACTTCAACGTGTTTATATTGCACGAGCACTCATGTCTGACAGCAGTGTCTACTTACTTGACGAACCATTTGTCGGCATTGATTTCAAAAGTGAAGCGATTATTCTTGAAAAATTAGAAGCACTCAAAGCAAATGGCAAGCTCATCCTTATTGTGCATCATGATTTAGCAACAGCTGCACAGTATTTTGATCGCATCTTACTATTAAACCAATCCATTCAATTTTTTGGTGATAGTGCTGAAGCATTAAAACCCGAACATATTGAATCCGTATTTTTAAGCAAACATACGCTGTCTCAATCAAATGATTCGTCACAACCGAGAAAGGAGGTTGTTCACCGTGCAGTTCATCCAACATCTCTTTGAGTACCAATTTTTATCTCGCGCCATGTTAACTGCTGTACTCGTCGGCATTGTATGTGGTGTCGTTGGCTGTATTATTATATTGCGCGGGTTGTCTCTAATGGGTGATGCGATGAGTCATGCAGTATTACCGGGTGTTGCACTCTCATTTTTATTCCATATTCCAATGTTTATCGGCGCATTGATTACTGGAATGTTGAGCAGCATACTCATTGGCTATATTTCAGATGCATCGAAAACAAAAAAAGATGCTGCCATCGGTATTACATTTACCGCATTTTTAGCATCTGGGATTATTCTAATCAGTATGATTCATAGTGCAACTGATCTTTACCACATTTTATTCGGTAATATTTTGGCGATTACACAATCTGCTTTTTATACGACATTGGTCGTCAGCACGATTGTTGTGGGCCTTATTATTATTTTGTATCGCCCACTCAAAATATCAACGCTCGACCCCATGTTCAGTCGCATGAGTGGCCTCAATACAACAGTGTTACATTATTTCGTTATGCTACTGTTAGCACTCGTCATTGTCGCAAGTGTACAAACAGTCGGCGTTATCTTAGTTGTCGCGTTGCTCATTACACCGGCATCAACAGCCTATTTAATTACACATAAGCTATCCACGATGATGCTGACTTCTAGTATTTTCAGTGTTATCAGTGCCACGTTAGGCATCTATTTAAGTTTTAAATTTAATTTACCAAGTGGTGCAGTGATTGTACTCATCGCAACATTGTTGTACGCAGTCACTTTCATCATCGCAAAATACTTTCAATCTCAACATAAAGGAGCGTATCAAACAATATGATTAAACGTATACTTACCCTACTCGTACTCATGCTCGTCTTAACGGCATGTAGTTTTAACAACAATGGTTCTCACGACAAATTAAAGGTTGTGACAACAAACTCAATTCTCGGTGATATGGTTCAAAATATCGCAGGTGACAAAGCAGAAGTACACAGCATTGTGCCAGTCGGTCAAGATCCTCACGAATACGAAATTAAACCAAAAGATGTCCAAGCTTTAACAGATGCAGACGTTGTTGTTTACAACGGTTTCAATTTAGAAAGTGGGAATGGCTGGTTTGAAAAAGCATTGAAACAAGCAGACAAATCACTTGATGACAAATCTGTCGTACGTGCTACAAAATCAGTTAAACCCATCTACTTGAAGCAAGGTGGTCACTCTGATGATATGATTGATCCACACGCATGGTTAAGCATTAAAAATGGTGTGCAATATGCCAAAAACATTCAAGAAGCACTTATTAAAGCAGATGATGCACATAAAAAAGATTATATGAAGCAAGGCGATGCATACATTCAAAAATTAGAACAACTCAGTGAAAAGAGCCACAATAAATTCCAAGATATTCCTAAAGCACAACGTGTCATGATTACAAGTGAAGGTGCATTCAAATATTTCGCACAACAATACGACATTACACCTGGTTACATTTGGGAAATTAACACGGAAAACCAAGGCACACCACAACAAATGAAACAGGCCATTGATTTCGTTAAACAACATCATATCTCTAACTTGCTACTTGAAACAAGTGTTAGTGATAAAAGTATGAAGAGTCTCGGCGAAGAAACAGACGCAAAAATCTTTGGTACTGTCTATACAGATTCTATCGGTAAAAAAGGTAGCGATGGCGACTCATACTATAAAATGATGGAAAGCAATATTGATACCATTCATCAAAGTATGGTTCAAAACAACCAATAAGATAGACAAAAGCAGCACACGTCACGAGCATATGACATGTGCTGCTTTTATGTTGTATATTTTAACCCAATCGGGAATAGATTTTTTTACGTCGTTTTGCACGCTTTTCAATACGTATTTGACGTTTGCGTTGTTCATCCATTTCATCATCTGCATTCAAGTCTGCATCGTTCGTATGTGCCTCTTTCTGATACATGTATGCACCTGTACGATAAGCTGCACGTGAGACAAGGTGTCCCCCTACTGGTGATGTTATGTTAATAAACACTAAAGCAAGTAATGTACGTACACTGACATACCCTTGCGCAAAGATGAAGTAAATAAATACGCCTACTAACGTTAACATGACCGCTGCGGTAGATGCTTTTGTTGCTGCATGAATGCGTAGAAAAACGTCTTTGAATCGTACAACACCGATTGCACTAATCAATGCTACGATGCCACCTGCAAATACCATAATTGCTGCGAGAAGTTTAATGATTTCGTTTATTGTTGCCATTAAACACGTTCCCCCCTTCGATAAAGCGAGAAATCGTTATAGAACTGAGAAACGAAATAATCGCAATAAGTAAAACCGAATCCAAGAATGAGAACGTTCCGAATAACAAACTCAACACACCTACGATAGACATGACGATCGCACTGATTGCGTCAAAGGCAACGACACGATCTGCCGTCGTTGGCCCTTTAATAAGACGAAACAATGCAACAACTAAAGACACCGCAAATAAGATTAATGCGCCTGATAAGAAAAACTGTGTCCATACTGAAATCATTTCGTCACCTCCAAAATAAGTGCTTCATATTGTTTGATACTTTTCAATAAACTTTTACGCTCTTTCTCTGATAAATCAATCGCATGAATTAAAAACAAATTAGGATCTCGATTGACTCTTATAATTGTTGAACCGGGTGTGATAATAATCATAATCGTTAAGAAAGTAATCGCCCAATCGGATTCTAACTTCGTCTGATAGCGAACAAGTCCCGGCGACATTTTATGTGTGCGAAACAGCACATAATTCGCAATTGAAATCGTTGACGTCATCAGCTGATAAAGATAAATCATTAAAAACTTAAACGACACCCAGATTTTTTTAGGGTAAAATTCTTGGTCGAAAAATTTATGCAATAAATAAATAACAATCAGACCAATTAAATAGCCGGCAACAAACGTTGGAAAGCGAAAGGCGTCCTCATCTTGAAACAATACCCATAGAATGGCAATCATCATATTCAAACCAACTTGTCTCATCTAATGACCCCCTCGAAAATCTGGATTCACCATTTTTTCATATATGTTAACATCCATATTCATTTTTGTTGCTAAATCTGTTACTTGAATGACGACAGGTGCCATTAAACCTAACAACAATGTCACGGTTGTTAAAAACATAATGATATGTTTACGTACCGGTTTGATAGGTTTATAGTCAATAACCGCACCTTTTGCTTCATTCCCTGTGTACATATGGAAGAAAATGCGGAACAGACTGAACATACCGATTAAGCTTGTTACGATCATAAAACTTAAGCCCACATAATGTTGATGTTCTACGGCACCGAGGAAAATTAATAATTTCCCGGGAAATCCACTAAACGGTGGCACTCCACCAATAGCAAGTGTCACAACGACGAACGCAACACCGAGCCACGGTTCCTTTTTCGCTAAACCTTTCAAATAACGATATTGACGATACCCCGTCGTATAAACGATAATCCCTACAACTAAGAACAACAGTGCTTTTACAATCATATCGTTCATTAAATAGAAAATCGCACCGTTAATCCCGTCTACTGTGTTTGTACCAAGTCCAAAGACGACAAATCCAATGGACAAGATGACTTGATATGCAGCAATCTTTTTAATATCTTTGAAGGCGATTGTTCCGACTGCACCGATAACCATCGTAATACATGCCATCACGACAAGCAGTGGCTCTACGACATCACCACTTTGGTTAAAGATAAGTGTAAAGAAACGTATCAACGCATAAGCGCCTACTTTCGTCATCAATGATGCAAATAACGCGGCTAACTCGGTGTTTAGAACCGCATATGCTTTTGGCAGCCACATAAATAACACGAGTGCTGCTTTAGAGCCGAATGCAACGACAAAGGACATGGCAACGAGATGAATTGCGGTTGGATCGTCCATCTCTTGAATACGAACCGCCAAATGCGTGAAGTTCAACGTCCCAATTTGACGATACAACAAACTAATTCCGACGAGGAAAATCCATGAACCGATGACGTTTAATACAACGTAAACGATACTGGCACGCAACTGCTCAACAGATTGTCCTAATGTGACAAGCACGAATGATGCGAGTAACATAATTTCAAACATGACATAAAGGTTGAACAAATCTGATGTTAAAAACGAACCAATTACACCTGTTGTGAGATACAGGATAAAGGATGGTAAGTAATAGCGACTGGCACGTTTTTCTCCTCGACCGAAGCCGAACATGACGATAGACCATACGACGAAGAAAGTCGTTGTCACTAATAATAAACTGAGCGCATCGCCGACATATTGAATACCAAAAGGTGCTGGCCAGCCTGAGAAGTCTAACACGACAGGTTTATGACGCATCACATATATGAGCATATACAGTGACACGACAAATCCTGCGAACAATACAAATAACGAAAGACGTCGTGCAAGCTTCACTTGTTTGTTGAATATCCCGACAAGCAATGCCCCAACAAGAGGTAATAGGAATAATAATGCTAGTAAGTTATCATTCATCATCGTCACCTCTCGTTAATAAATCTATTTCATGCTCTTTCGTTACTTTGAATGTACGGTAAACAAGAACAAGTAAGAAAGCGGTAATCGCAAAGCCAATCACAATAGCGGTTAATACAATCGCTTGTAACAGTGGATCCACATAGTTTTCATAGCCAGATACAATAAGTGGCTCTTTCTTATCTAAAGTATACTCGCCCATACTCATCACAATTAAATTACCTGCATACGTGTAAATGGCGATACCAATCACAATACGAATTAAGTTTCGAGAGAGTACCATATACGTACCGATGAATACTAAGAAGCCGATAACAATAAGTAAAATAATATTCATGATCTCCCTCCACTCAATGATAGAATTGTTGTTACGACAACGCCGACAACGACGAGTAAAATACCAAATTCAAAAGCGGTAATCGTCGATAAATGCACTTGTCCAAAATATGGAAAGTCGACATACCAGTCTGTTTGGTATAGAAAGTTTTTACCGAAGAATACGGGTGCAATTGCTGTACTTAATGATACAAAAGCACCTGTAATCGACAGCAAACGGAAGTCTATTGGCAAAGCTTCTAACACTTTATCCACATCATATGCTAAAAACATCAAAATAAATGCTGAGCTAATAACTAAACCTGCAATAAAGCCACCGCCCGGATTGTTATGACCGGCAAAGAAAAGGTAGAAGCCAAACGTTAAAATAATGAACACGACGAGACGTGTCACAGTCTTTAACACTAAATCATTCTCTTTCATCTTGACCTCTCCTATCTTTATAGTTTAATAACGTGTAAATACCGAATCCGGCAATAATAAGCACAAGCCCTTCTAACATCGTATCGAGCGCTCGGAAATCTCCAAGAATCGCATTCACAATATTTTTACCGCCCGATTTTTCATAAGCGTCATGATAAAACACAGAAATCGTCTCTAACGCATCTGCTTGTTGAATCATAAAGACTAAACCGACTACAGTAAATGCCGTCATAAGCGACACAATAATTTTCACTGATTCACGTCGCATGTTGAATTGTCCACGTGGAATATTTGGCAATCTCGAAAAACTCACAATAAAAAGTACTGTCGTAATCGTTTCTGTAACGAGTTGCGTAAGCGCCAAATCAGGGGCGCGCATTAAGATGAAGAATAAGGCAACGGTATAGCCAATCCCACCTGTTAAAATAACCATCGTTAAGCGTTGGCGAATAAAAATCAATGCGAATCCAATTAAAATAATCGTCACAAGTAAAAGCACATGGAAAATGTGATAATCCGTCACTTCAATTTGATACAGTTCAGGTACGCCAACGCGATAAAATCCGTATACATTAATGACGAAATAAATAACAAATGTCACGATAATATAATAGTTCAATCGGTTATTCATCAGTGTACGCAAACCTAAGCCTGAATATGTTTCAATAGATTCGTACGTTTGTCCTAAAATATTAGGCAACGTCCACTTTTGCTCTTGGTGGATCACATATTTCAGCAAGTTGACACGTAAAACAATCACGCTGCCTACTACAATGATGGCAAGACTCATCATAAGCGGTACATTAACGCCATGCCATGCAGAAAGATGCGGGGCATGTGACACCGCTTCAGAACTTGCTACAACACTTGAAAATGCTGGTTCAATAATGTGCGTGCCAATCCAATTCGGTACGATAAATACGAGCGGCAACAATATTGCTAAAATAGCCGCTGGTAAAATAAACAGCTTTGGCTCATGGATATGTTTTTGAATACGCAATTCACCAAAGAACGTCACTTTGATCATATTCAATGCATAAATAAACGTAAAAATACTTGCGATAAAACCGACTGCCGCGATAATCACCGTTGCAACCTTGTTAAATGCGCTCAGTTCATACGCATGAATCAATCCTTCAAAAAACATTTCTTTACTAATAAAACCATTTAATAGCGGTACACCTGCCATAGAAAGCGACGCTGCAAACATCGCAATCATCGTTAATGGTAAGTATCGGCGTAAACCACCTAAATAACGAATATCACGTGTGCCCGTTTCGTGATCAATCAAACCTACTCCCATAAAGAGCGTCGCTTTAAATAACGCATGGTTAAACAAATGGAAAATCGCCGCAAATAAAATGTAGGCATATGCTTCAAGCATGACACTATCCGTTGCTTTGGCAATACCACCACCCAGTCCAACCATTGACATGATCATACCGAGTTGACTAATTGTTGAATACGCCAAAATTCCTTTCAAATCGACTTGGCGTATCGCCGTGTAAGACCCGTAAATCATCGTAATCAGTCCGACAGATGTCACACTATACGTATAAAAGTCGCTGTACCCTAAAATCGGTGTAAAGCGCAATAATAGGAAAATCCCTGCTTTAACCATTGTGGCAGAGTGAAGATATGCACTGACAGGTGTCGGTGCTGCCATCGCTTTCGGCAACCAAAAATGGAACGGCCATTGTGCTGACTTCGTAAAGGCACCTAGTAATAACATCACGACCATTGGTATAAAGAGTGGGTGTGTTGCAATCTCTTCACGCAATGCGATTTGTTTCGTAATCGTATTCGTCCCGGTCATTACATACAACATAATAAAGCCGACAAACATCGCCAATCCACCGAATACAGTAACCATAAATGATGTCATCGCACCTTGTTGACTTTCCGAGCGATCGTACCAATAACTAATGAGTAAAAATGATGATACACTCGTTAACTCCCAAAAGACATATAAAATAATTGTATTGTTTGATAGTACAATCCCAATCATACTGAACATAAATAAAACGAGATACGTAAAAAATCGAGGTAAGTTATCGTGTTCGTAAGATAGATATTGTGTCGCATAGAAGAATACCGCAACACCAATAAGTGAAATGAGCAATGCAAAAAATAAACTCAAACCATCTAATCGTAGTACTAAATTAATATCATATGCCGGCAACCAACGATACGTCTCTGTCACGACATGATTGTTTAAAACTTTAGGAATGTGATAGATAAACACACTTGAAGCGATAAGTGGTGCAAGTAATGCAACATAACCTGGTAACCGCTTCGTATGCCATTTCATCATGATGATTAAAAGGGTCATCACAATCAGTAATGTGATGAGTAAACCAACCAACATAGCTATGCCTCCTTCTTCATTTATAAATTAAGCGCAATCTTCATATACGCATGCTTTTGCTGTTCACCGATAAACTTCAGTGTTTCTTGCGCAGTTTGGTGTCCTAAATACTTTTGAATAATTGAAATGGGTACGCCCGAATGATATGTATGATAAGCAAATGTTTTGCGTAAAGTCGTCAAACCAACATGAGGAATACCGACTTCATCGGCAGCTGTATGCATAATGCGATAAGCTTGTTGACGACTCAGCCCCTTTTTTGTTTTTTTCGACTGAAATAACAAATCGGTTGGCGCCAACGACTCAGATGCAATATACGCTTGTAACTCTTGACGTAATGTTTCTGGCAAGATGACATGGATTTCTTGGTCAACTGACATTTCCCAATAGCCAATCACTTCATCGTTATCCGTAAAAATATCCATAACCGTTAAATTAAGTAGTTCATTCAATTTAATACCCGTATGAATCGCAAATTTAAACAATAAATAATCACGTTCAGATTGTGTTTTCAACAACTTGTACATGCTTTGAATATCTTCATGACACTTGATGGGATCGACACAATTCATTTTAATCACCTCGCTCAATATGTTCCTTATATAATACTAAATGATATTTAAGTAACATGAAAGACTTTTAACTTAATCAACTTTTTGTATCCGCTATCATTTTAAGTGACAAAATACAACAAACTCCTATATAACAACGACGTATCCGTTTACATGTATTCAGAAAAAATTTTTATAATGACCTGTCCCTTTTATATCCGTCATATCGATATATAGAGTGAAAGGAGGCAACAGCCATGACAATTAAAAATGTCGCAATTATTTTGACGCAAAGCACAACGACACAGGACGGTAAGACGGTAAAGACATCACGTAAAATCAACAATTTAAATCCGGACGCAAGCACTGAAGATTTTCGCACTTTTGCTGCAATGATTGAAGTTTTAACTGGGGAACACTATGACCAAATTGAAGTCGTAAAGACGTCGATGATCAACGTATAAAGGAGCTGATTTTAATGAACTCAAAAACATTAGACATTACTTTTGATACTGCACAACAGAAACCGATTCGTCTCTCATTGCCAAACATTAAACAAGCTGTCACAAAAGAACTCGTCGCCGCGCAAGCAGAAAAAATACTAAAACTTAATATTTTATCAACCGCTCAACAACAAGCAACACAAGTTAAAACAGCACAAATCATTGATAAAACCGTCACAGTTCTCTTTTAAAGGCAAAAGCAGCGATGCACATCTCATTCGTGCATCGCTGCTTTTTTGTTGCTTATTATGCATATCTTGGTCTAAAGCGTACTTCATCGCCATAAAAGACTTTACGCCTACCTAATTTCTCACAAATGGCGTATTTGTCATACACTTCTACTACTCTCGACAATGTTTTATATGCTTTTGATGTATTTAATACTTCTACATATTGTCCAACGCCAAGTTCAGACGCATTTTTAACATTCACAAAAAACATATGTTCATCCAATACACGAACAATTTCATGTTGAGCCATTTTTATCACCACACTTTTATTCCCTACACATAATTAGCCGATTACGCTTGGCTTTTCACATCTATTCCACATTATTTGAATTACTTGCGATTGCTTAATCATGATGACTGCTCACAGCATATCAATGTCTCTACTTTATCTCAAGACCATTTCTTCCCATACTTTTGAATAAACTGTATTATAATAATCATAGCTTATGAAAACACTAAAAGGAAGTAACATTTATGCTTATCTCACTCTTATTATTAGGTTTAGTTGCTGGCGCAGTCGTTCCAGTTCAAACTTCTATTAACACGAGACTCAGTCATTATACACAATCCGCCTTTTATGCCTCAGCGATTTCATTTGTAGTGGGCACATTAGGTTTAGTCATACTCACATTGATTCAACATCCACATTATTTATCATTACATACGCTCTCGACTTACACACTTGATTACACATGGTTCGTCGGTGGTGTGATGGGCGTACTCTTTTTGACTGGTAATCTATTATTACTCCCACGCGTCGGCGCTTCACTCACAGTTGTCACAACAATAGCTGGACAACTCATCATGGGGTGCTTTATTGATACTTTTGGTTATTTTCATGTTACACCTCAACCGTTCACAGCCATTAAAGGAATCGGTCTGATACTGCTTTTCATCGGCATTGCTTTAATGAATATTCAACGACGTCAAACTTTGATTAAGCAGTCGTCACAAAACATCGTGCCTTGGCTCCTACTCGGCTTAGTTTTCGGCTTTGCGCCACCTATCCAAGCGGCAATTAATAGCGCATTGGGTCAAACAGTCGGTTCACCTGTTTTTGCAGCGCTCATCTCATTTACTATAGGCGCCGTCACACTTCTTATTATCACAGCATGCATACATCGCCGTTTTCACGTATTACGTTCACATAAACAATACGGGCCATTGCGCTGGTGGTATTTTATCGGTGGCTTACTCGGTGTATTATTCGTAACAACGACTATTATACTCACCGCCTACATGGGCGTCACTTATACATTAATCGCCGTAATGTTAGGACAAATCATCACAAGTCTTGTTATCGATCACTTCGGTCTACTCGGCATTACACCACGTACAATCAGTAAACAACGTATTGTAGGATTAATAGTTATTTTGCTCGCAATTTGTTTGATTCAATTCGGCCATTAGCATATTTTAAGATTGGGACTAGACGTAGGAAGGGGCTAAAAACCTATCTTACCCTAGTCCCCTTTTATGTTGAATAATCTTCCTAAACTTCAATAGTTGTTGCTTTTCTAGGTTAAAATGCTCATTTTTCCTAACTTGCATCTTCAAACGTCATTTGTATAATAAGGGCACTACTCCATCCCAAAGAGGTGTCTATTATGACGAACAAGACTAAAATATACTTGTCACTCATCGCTATATCTGTATGTGTGGCACTGATTAGCATCCTTTATTATAGCCATTACACAAAGCAACATACTGATATTCAAACGATTGAAGCACACTTGACTTTTCCGTATCAAACAACTGGCATTGTGCAATCTGACTATTACTATCCGCTCACTTTTCAACCACAGTATGGGCAAATACACGAAATTCATGTTAAAGACGGACAATACGTTACTAAAGAAACACCACTGCTCACCTACTATAACCCGCTTAAAATCCCCGAAATCAACGCATTATCGCATCTTTCCACACAAATTCATACGACTGAACAAGCTTACGAATACCTCCGTGACCTCGTCAAACTAAAGTCAGAGCTCTATACAACGATGCAAACACCTGTTCAAGGAATCGTGCGTTTGCATGAACTTGTACCTTCCAAAAAAGATTCAATAATATTAGAAATACAATCAAAAACGCAACATATTATTACAGATTTGCCTGAGGCTATTTTTGTTAAATTGCGTGATCAGAAAACAGTAAATTTAGTTCAGACAACAACACATGAAAACGTCACAGGGCACATCACTACTATATTACCGCCTGTTTCCGACTCTATTTCCAGCAAGCAAAATACACCTTATCGCGCGGTCATTCAGACCGATAAAAATTACCCGATAGGCAGTCATTTTACAATCTATTTAGGTCATCCTGAAATACAATTACCTTCTGATATTTTATTGCACAAAAATTATGTTGTAGTTCATAAAAATGGGAAATATGTTAAACGTATAATAAATTATGATAAAATAAATGGGCAACTTATAATTAAAAGCGGGATATTTGCTGGAGAAAAAGTTGTCCGTAACCCTAATGAAACAGCATTAAAAATCAAGTAACTATGCACCCATTTCACTTGGTCTTTTATCGTGCATGTTTCTTATTGTTATTAAAACCACATATAAATATGCTTGAATGGATATGACTGTTTGCCATGATGCGAATAAGTCATATAGACCTGTCATCTAATGCTACTAGAATCACAACTCCTTCGTAATAAGCACATTTTCTTACATCCATATATAATACTCGAAATAACAGATTTTTTTACCGGACATCATCCATCATAAGCATTATAAATTTAAGATTTATTTATATTTGTATTCAAAAATTACTAATATATCAATGATATTTTAAGTTTTATATGATTTTATGATATGAGCAATATAAGTTTGCTATAATTTGTAGCCTGGGACATAACGGTTTACTGTTACTAAAATGCGTAACAGTAGGTGACTGAATCAACAATTGGCCTTACTAGTTTTTGACTTCTTTTCACCTTTGCTTAGGGAGGCAAATCAAACCTTTTTCAAAATGACATACCTGTCCCAAGTAACATATTATGGGCGTACTCGATTGTATAAGTGAAGCATTATTACCCATGTATTATCTAGGAGGCTATTGCAATGACAGTATCAAAAATTAAAAATTGTTTCGAACTTTTATCCATGGTAACATATGCTGACAAATTAAAAAGTATGATAAAAAAAGAGTTTCATATGACTTTTGAAGAATTTGCAGTTTTAACGCATTTGAGCCATAAAGTTGAATCTGAATATTTCTTGAAGGACATTATTAACAATTTGAACTATAAGCAACCACAAGTTGTGAAAGCAGTGAAAAACCTTTCTCAAGATGGTTACTTTAATAAACGACGTAACGAACATGATGAAAGAACGGTTCTGATTTTAGTAGATGACCAACAACGTCAAAAAATCGACACGTTGTTAGAACAAGTGAACGCAAAAATTAAAGAATCGAATATTAAGCCAAATTAAAACAACAAAAGCCATATATTGAAAGATCTACACCTTTCAATATATGGCTTTATGTATTACTAGCCTCTGCCATTATTTGATGATAATTCAATCGTATAAATAATAATCATCACGAGCAACATAATCCATAGCGCAATTGAAATATATTGTGCTATTTGTACGTCTGGTACAAGTATATCAATCGTCTTTTGTAATAAAAGTAAGCCAATGCCGGTATTTTCAAAGTGACGACGATACAAACCGATGACTGTAATCACAAGTCCAACCATTGCAACAAACAGATGTGCATATGGTGTAACAACGTGAATACCTAATGTAATGTCGAATGAGTGCATTAAAATAAGTATTAACGCACCTAATGCGAGTAGCACACCTAAGTAACGTTCAGACTTATTATGATATAAATAACTTTTATGCTTAATACGCCAATATATGACGATTGATAATGGCAAGACAACGATTGCGTAGACTAAAAACAAGCCTGTCACTGCACCAAAAGGCACCAGCTGTTTATTATAAAGGTAGGCAATTAATATAAAATTAATAATAAAAAAGACAACCGGATTAAAGTGCATAATAAACAAGTTCTTTTGAATGGTCAGCACAAGCTCGGCAGGCGACTTTTGACGATAAGCGATATAGTCAATATTCTGCTGTTCAGACTTCTGAATATCTTTACGCAAGTTTTCCTTCACATCTCCAATTACATGAGGTGTGACACCTTTATTCGTCAAAAAGCTTTCTACACGTTCCAATAGTTCACGATCATTTTCCCTCATTATGTTCCTCCGTCTAGTATTGTTCATAAATCCACAAGAAGAGGAATGGTACAGCGCTTTGACATAGCTGTTACCATTACATTTAACATCACGAAAGAGACAGTAAGCCGATTTCACTCAACCTCTGTCTCTTATATACTGTGGTTTCTCACGTCCAAAGTTATGCTTCTAAGTCAATGCGATACAACTTCAGCTGCTTATCTTTCGGATGTGGTGTTGCAAATTGATAAGATACTTTACCGTCTGCGATATAGCCTGTATTCCCTGTAACATCGTTATAATGTGCACGTTGCACCGCTGTATCATGTACTTGCTTCTGCACACTTTGATACGTTGGTCCTGTCAACTCATTATAACTCATTGAAACACGCGTGACTTTCGCTGTTGGCTTATCATTGTTTGCTGTAATACGCAATAAGCCTTCATCTGTATGATACTCATAATACTGTTCATTTCCGTATGCTGCCATTGTATGAATGCCTTTGCCTTTTGTACGAATCACATCTTTCATACGCTGGCCGACTTCCACACCTTCTAATGTTTGATCACCTGTTTGTAGTGCTTTGACAGATTCTATCGTGTTGCCCGTTGCTGCTTGAACAGGTGTAACGCTGATACATGTCAAAACAATGCTCAACATCATGATGATAGACAAGTATTTCTTCATAAAACACACACTCCTTTTTTAGTGCTGTTTATTTACCTGCTATGCCCAGTATAACGTAAATGTCAAAATGATAACAGTAAGATTACAAAAGCGTTACAAATCCATATGATGTGTCGTCTTATGCATAAAGTTTTTAACCGTTTTAAGAAAGTGATCTTTTTCTTCTACAAATGGGTAAACACCTGAACGCTTAAATAAAGAGAATGTCGCATTAGGCATTTCATCCGCAACATCTTTCGCTTCAAATGGTGTGACACGTTTATTCGCTTGACCTGAGATGACAAGTGTGCGTACTTCAATACTCGGCAACAGCAATGCCACATTCGTATGTAGAAAGGCGTTATCAACGGCTGATGCTTCATAATCCGTCAATAGTGATGCCGAATCATTTACATTTTTTAAAAACTTGCGTACTTTTCTATGTGAGTAATACAGATGTTTTTCTAAAAATGCTTCTTGTTCACGCTTATCCCACGTACGAATTTCAGCTGCGTATTTTCTAAATAAGCGATCATGCGGTAACATATCGTCTTGTACTGTTGGATTTACTAAGATTAACTCTTTCACCATTTCCGGATGGCGTGCTGCAAGATCTAATGCTACTGAGCTGCCTAATTCATTCGCGATGACTGTTGCACTTTCAATATACAAATAATCCATCACTTCTTTAATATCTTGGCTAAATTGATTAAAGTTAATTTTTAATGGTTTGTCTGAATAGCCATGCCCACGTAAATCAATCATAATAACTTGAAAATATCTTGATAAACGCTGTGCGATTTCTTCAAATACTGTATGATTCATATACACTGAATGAATCATGACGATCGGATAGCCTGCCCCCATCGAACGATAGTTAATAGCTGTCCCATCGGAAGTTCTAAAAAGTTCCATTTGATTCTACCTCCTTAGGTATGTGCAATATCTCTAGCAGTTGTTCTAATGATGTAATTTCATAGTCCATTTCCGAAGCAAGTGGTGCGAGGTCGGCATCATGATGCTCATGGCGATACCAGACGCTGACCATTTCCATCGCATGTGCGGGTGCGACATCATTAAGCGCATCATCTCCAACATATAATACCTCTTGTGGTGTCACTTCTAACTTTTCCACAATATCTTCATAAATGCGTGGATGTGGCTTACGGAATCCTACTGTTTCGGATGTCGACAGATGATTCACATAATCTTCAATACCGAGCGCATAGACACGATGTTGTTTGATTTTAGATTTTCCATTGGCGATTACACCAATCTTATACCCTGCATTGTGAAGTTTTTTCAACGTGTAATGTGTATCATGAAACGGAAAGACGTAGCGATAAAAGTGCATTTCAAAGTCGCGAAATAAATCTTTCCAACTTAGTCGATCAATATTAAATTGCTTGATCATTTCTTTATATAAATCCGGCTTATCATGATCCTCATCATCGTCTAACTCTATAAACTTTTTGCGATAATCTGCAAATTGCACACGTACAAAATAATCATGGAAACGTTCATACTGTTCTTCAATAAACTTCTCACGTGATTTTTCACGGTCTAATAATGTACCTTCTAAGTCAAAGATAATTGCTTTAATCTGTGAAACATCCATTTGTTAACCTCATTGCTTTCTTTTCAAATTCCTATATTTATATACTAATCAATCATGCGACGGCTTTCAATCATCATCAAATAAAACATCATAGGGATACCTAACAATGCAAGCACGATACTCGCTGGTAATTGAATCGGTGCGAGTAACTGCGCGCCAAGCACGTCTGCTAAAACCATCACCGTACCGCCAATAAGCAAGTTCAACATCATTTTATAGACGAGCGACCCTTGCACAATACGCTGCACAAACTGTGGGACGACCATACCGATAAAGCCAATCACGCCTACATAACCAATAATGACGGTCGCAAGTATTGTTGCGAGTCCTAAAACAGCTAGCGATAAACGTTGCACGTGTACCCCTAACGCCGCACTTGAGAAGGTATTCAATTGTAACAGCTTAATACGCGGTGCAAGTAGCAATAAGCTTGCGATGACTATCATAAGCATTATGAAAACATATAACACTTCTCGGTATTCTGCGGACGAAAAGCCACCGAATAAATAGCCCATTATGTTTTGTAACCGCGTGGGATTGAATTGTACGAGCAAATACAGCACCGCATTTAATAATGCACCAATCATAATACCAGCTAATATTAATGATTTCGTCGGATAACCGGACGTTAATAATTGTGCCACAATCATTACGACAACAAGTGTCATCAGTCCAAAAAATATGGCTAACGGGGCAATCCATATGAAAGACATGCCAAGAAAAATAGCAAGGGCTGCCCCCACAGTTGCACCATTTGCTAATCCAAGTGTAAAGCTATCTGCCAATGGATTGTTTAAAATTAGCTGATACATTTGTCCAGCAATCGTTAATCCCATACCTGCGAGCAACGCAAGTAATACACGTGGTAAACGCACTTGCCATATTAATGTTCGTGTCAGTGAACTTCCCCAATCAAGCTGACTCCATAGGGCATAACAAACAACAGCTATTAAAAAAAGGCTCCATACACTCAAGGTTATGAAGCCTCTCCATTTACGCTTATTCATAAATGGCATCTCTCAACTTTTTCATGCCGTCATCTAAACGCGGTCCTGGACGTGACAATAAATCATCATTCAACGCTTTGATGCGTTCTTTTTTGACAGCTGTTACGTCATCAAAACCACCACGCTGTGCCACTGCTTGTTGATAATCTGCTGTTGTCACACCAGACGTTGCAATCATGACATCTGGATTCTTTTTAATAATCTGTTCTTTATCCACTTTTGGCCAATCCGCTTGATCAGCGAAAACATTGTCTGCTTTCAACTGACGTAACATATCATTCATAAATGTATCTTTACCTGCTGTATAAATTTCAGGCTCCGATGCAATTTCAATGAACACTTTTGGATTCGCTTTTTTATTTGGAATCGCATCAATCACTTTTTGAATATTGGCTTTCGTTTCTTTAACAAGTGCTTGTGCTTCTTTCTCTTTACCTGTCACTTCACCAACTTGCATGAAAGTCTTATACATTTGCGCGATAGATTTGGCATCTTCAACGTAAACAACTTTAATGCCGCTCTTCTGCAAGCTTTCAAGTACTTTCCCTTGTGACGCACGCTGTGTTTCATGTGCCAAAATCAAGTCCGGTTGCGCTTTAATCAACGCTTCTTTATTTAAATTCATTGCGTCAAACTGCGCTTTATCTTTCACTTCTTTTGGATAGTCATCAACTGTTGAAACACCAATCACTTTATCTCCAAGACCCAGTTCATACAAAATTTCTGTATTACTTGGCATTAAAGAAATAATACGTTTAGGTGCTTTTCCCGTTGACTTTCCATCTTCGTCTGACTGACTTGCTTGAAAGTTACATCCTGCTAAGACAAGTGCCATTAGCATCAGCAACACGATATGCTTTAATTTCATTTTCTACACCTCTACTTAGGAGCGACACAAAAAGTGCGTCATTGTATCCCCCGGAAAAAGTATCTACAAGAGGTTGGGATAAAAGCGTTTAGGATTTCAGTGTACTCCCTATAATTTCGATTAACCTTATTGGCACTACGACGAAATCAATGCTTATGCATAAGATTTCTGTAGTGCTCCCAAATTTTGCCGGAATCGTGGTCATTCTGTCGAGAATCCTACCTCTGGGACACCATTTAGCGGTTCCCAAAGTACAAATGCCTTCAATCCCATCCCCTTCAGACACCTACTACCATTTTTTATATTTTTAGTTAGTGATCTATTTGACTATGTCCGAGCCCTTAACGCCTTGTTATTACATGCTTTCAGGAGCTGATACACCTACAAGGCGCAATGCATTGCGTAATGTAATACGAACTGCGTCAATCAATGCTAAATGTGCTTTTGTTTTAGCGACATCATCTGTTAAAACTTTCTCAGCATTGTAGAATTTATGGAAATGCGCGGCAAGATCTTGGATGTAATTCGTTATTCTATGTGGCGCTCTCGCTTCCGCTGCCCCTTCAATGACTATTTCAAACTCTGCTACTTTCTTCAACAATTCAATCGCTTTGTCATGTGTAATCGCGCTATAATCACTACCTGCTGCCACTTCATAGCCTTGCTCTGCAGCTTGACGTAAGATTGAACAAATACGTGCATGTGCATATTGTGCATAGTATACAGGGTTATCTTGTGATTGTGTTTTAGCAAGTTCCATATCAAAGTCGAAATGTGTATCTGGACTACGCATTGTTAAGAAGTAACGTGCAGCATCAACGCCCACTTCGTCCATAATTTCACGCAATGTAATCGCGTTACCCGTACGTTTACTCATCTTCACTTCAACGCCATCTTGCATTAAGCGTACGAGTTGCATAATTTGAATTTCTAAACGATCGCTATCAACACCAAATGTCTCAAGAGACGCTTTCAAACGATTAATATATCCGTGATGATCCGCACCGAATAAATTGATTAATTTGTCATTGCCACGTTGGATTTTATCATAATGATACGCAATATCTGGTAAGAAATACGTGTAAGTTCCGTCTTGTTTAATCAGTACACGGTCTTTATCATCTTTAAAGTCCGTCGTACGTAACCATGTTGCGCCATCTTTTTCATACGTATAGCCAAGTTCTGTCATTTTTTCAAGAACTGCTTGAATGTCACCTTTTTCATACAAGCTTGTTTCACTAAACCAATTGTCAAAATGCGTGTTAAAATCTGCCAAATCTTGACGTAACTTGCGCATTTCATAGTCCACACCTAGCTTGCGGAACACTTCAATACGTTCGCTATCAGACATGTCTTGAAGTTCTGGACGCGTTGTCGCTAAGTCTTCACCAATCCCTACAATGTCTTTACCATGGTAGCCATCTTCAGGCATTGCCATCTCTTTACCTAAACTTTGCCAATAACGTGCTTCAATTGATTTTGCTAAGTTCGTAATTTGGTTACCTGCATCGTTAATATAGTATTCACGTGTCACATCATAACCTGCTGCATCCATAATATTACTCATCGTATCACCAACAGCCGCATTACGTGCATGACCAATGTGTAAATCCCCTGTTGGGTTCGCAGAGACATACTCGATTAATACTTTTTCATTTTTTGGTGTGTCTACACGTCCATATTGTGTATCTTTTTTCAAAACATCATCAATCACAACATGTAAATAACTTGGGTCTAAATAGAAATTGATGAAACCCGGACCTGCAATATCTACTTTTTGAACGTGTGCCGCTTCTGTATCTAAGTTTTCAACAATGAGTTGCGCAATCTCACGAGGATTACGTTTCGCAATTTTCGTTAACACCATCGCAATGTTTGTTGCGTAATCGCCATTTTGTGTGTCTTTTGGAATTTCTACTTTAATATGCGGAACTGTATCAGCTAGTTCTGCTTTTTTAATACTTTTTTCAATTTCTTCAATTAATGTCTGTTTCACTTGATCAATAATATTCATCTTAACACTCCTCATATGTCAATTCGTATTGATAGGTGCCGACTGGATCATCACCTTGATATAATTTATAATGTGCTTTCAGTTTACCGCCTGTCTCTGAAACAAAATGTAAGATGCGCAATGTCTCCACTGTAAACACCATTTTGCCTTCTGGAATATGATAATACGACGATGTTGTCTGACCTTCTAACAAATGCAATGTCATATGTACATCGCCTTTGCGAATAATTTTAACACCGTCATCTGTGATTTTAACTGTCACATTGACGACGGAGCCTTCAACTGTCTCATCATAACGGATAAACTCGGCATTTTTTTGTACACGGACACCTTGTGTTTTATGTGTGTATCGTTGCTTCGTATCGCCTTGCTTTACAACTTGATGTGTTTGAATTGTTACCTGTTGTTCCACAGCGGTAGCCACCTTACTTTGATAAATAATACAAGACATTATAACATACAATCATCATAAAAAAAGCGTGAATCTGCACGCTGGCATATATACCAGCCTGCTATCAACACACGCATGTAACTTCTATTATACTGCTAATGATTGACGTAATTCTTCACTTGAATTGCGCCACATCGCTTCATTATGGTTCTGTAAAAATTCAGCAAGAACGCGTTTGTTCTCATCGCCAATCTGATCAATTATGACTTTATGTTTCATAGACTTATCCATCATATTGACATGTTCTGGCATGCTTTTGAACCCACGACGTATTTGTTTATTGACGAGTAAATAGGCTGCTGTCAAACCCGCATAGTAAGGCCCTTGTGCACCACGTTCAGTCGTTACCCAGCATAACCAATATGCTTTGGCACCTTCGACATCTACTGTCTCTTTATCCGTAATCCACTTGACACCTTTTTCTACGTCTGCACGGGCATGCATCGCACCAATATCAATAAACGCTTCTTGCGCATCAATGTCGATAAATACAGGTGCAATGTTATCTAAACTAATCGCACCAATATTCGTGCCTTTATGACCATCTAACGGATCATTCTTAATGATGTTAAAGTTAAATCCTTTTTTCTCTGCCACTGAGAACCCTCCATTCATAATCACTGCGTCAACGTAATCGTTATTTCAGCTCATTGAGCAAGTTAATAATCGAACCTTTCAACACTGGATCTTCAATATTCAAAACCAGTTCTTTTGGATAGTAAAGTTTATAATCTTGGCGTTTAATCCCTGTCACGCTCGAAATAATTCGTGATTGGCTGCTAATTTCTCGAATATCGCCGTTCGGTTTTAATAGGTGAATCGACTTACGATCTGACCCTGGACGATCGTAATCATACGGTAAATCAGAAATCGAATCACTGACAAAGTAGTATGTTGGATCAATGCCTGCATCTTCAAATAGCGCAATAAGTTCCGTTTGCGTAATGTAACTGCCATCAAACGGTAAATGCTTGAACAAGTCTCTTTGAATAAAACGTCTTGCCAAATCACTTAAAATTGGATCTTTTTCATGCATCCATTCTTTTAAATAAAACACAACGTCCGTTTCATCTAACTTAAGATACGCTTCAATTGTGACATCATTTTCAAAAAATGGCACAAAATCACGTGGTGCTGTTTGAAACTTATACCCTTGCTCATACAAATATTTTGCACGTTTAAAACAATTGTTAAGTAAAACTTCTCCACCACGGCTCACAGGGTGGAAATAAACTTGCCAATACATTTGATAGCGACTCATAATAAAACTCTCGACCGCATGCATCCCACTCTCTTTAATGAGCACTTCATCAGGAGATGGGCGCATAAGACGTAAAATCCGTTCCATATCAAACATACCGTAAGAAACGCCTGTAAAATACGCATCTCGCTGTAAATAGTCCATTCGATCCGCGTCAATTTGTGATGAAATCATCGAAATAACGAGTTTATTTTCATGTGTCTTATTAATCACTTCCGCTACTTCAAGTGGAAATGACGGCGATACACGTCGCAATACGTCATTCACTTCTGTATTTCCCGTAATAATCGCTTGTGTGTATACTTCGTGATCTGTGCCAAATATTTTCTCAAAACTATGCGAAAACGGCCCGTGACCTAAATCGTGCAATAGTGCCGCACACATCGCAAGTGGACGATCTGCATCGTTCCAAGCCGGTCGTCCTCGAAATGTCTCATCAATCATGCGTCTCACAATTTCATAGACACCGAGTGAGTGACCAAAACGACTATGTTCTGCGGTATGAAAGGCAAGATTTAACGTTCCAAGTTGTTTAATGCGTCTTAAACGCTGGAATTCCTTTGTTTTAATCAAATCCCAAATCAGCTGATCTTGCACGTGAATATATCGATGAATCGGATCTTTAAAAACCTTTTCTTCTGGCAACTTGCGATCAACATACGCTATCTCCGTCAATGGACATTCCTCCTTAATGAGACACTAAGCCAATTGTTTTTTCATTAATGCAAGTGACATCGTTTCGCCAAACATGACCGTTTCATATGTACGGATGACTTCAAATCCTTCGCCTTCATAAAAAGCAACAGCCTTTTCATTGTGCGTGTCAACTTCTAAGTATACCGCTTCATATTGCCCTTTATAATGAGCTAACCCTTGCTCTAACAATAGACGTCCATACCCTTTATTTTGAGAGTGTGGACGTACGTAGTGTGCCGATAAGTAAAGTTCGCTGCCTTGGATAAAGTTCGCAAATCCAACAACCGTCTCTTCTTCCATCGCCACTAAAAACAATTGTTCATCCAATCTTTTTAGTAAATGTGCCTCGTTATATGAAGCTGCTAGTAGTTCATTGACAGTACGCGCAGCATATATATTCAAGTACGTGTTATACCATGCTTTCGTTGCAACATCGCGAATACCAATGACATCATCTGGTGTCGCTCTTCTCACTTCATACGTCATATTCCTCGCTCCTTATATGCTATAGAATAACTTTCATTATACCACAACTTCCGCTCCATATAAGGCTTAATTCGCACTTGTCGCAACGCTTGCCGTATATTGTTCATTCCAACGCGCCGCTTCATTCATCGCATACGTGTCTTTAAAAATATCCCCCGGTTGTGTCGCACAACCAATCAAATAATCTTGTAAATGAGCACCTAAAAACTGCAAGCTATAATCCACTTGCTGTACACAAGGTAATGCTTTGACACGTGGGCTATCTCCGCCGATTAAAATAAGGCGGAAATTAATATCTGACAGCTTTTCTTTAAAGTTCTCATATTGAGACGCTTCCAAAGCTTCAGACCACTGTTCAATAAAGTGTTGCATCGTCATGCTAATACTGTACCAACAAACCGGTGACACTAAGATCACATCTTCACTCGCAAATATTTGGTCTGTCACTTGTTCATATTCTTTTTGTCCATTTGCGTCATCTTCTGCCTGCTCTGAACTTGATGACACAACAACATCTTCTAGGTTAATCCATCTATAATCTTGTCCTTCTAGTACTTGCTCTGTTAACGTGGCGGTGTTCGATTGTTCACGTCCGCCTCCAAATAATACTGTAATCATCGCAAACATCCCTTTTATTTCTATCTTTTTCTTAATGTATTGCACTTATTCCCATTTCACACAGATATTATTCATAGATAATGTGATTCGTTGCGATATGCCATCATTTATTCATACAAAAAACCCGCATTCGTATTGAACACGGGCTTTTGTGATTTATATCAATTTGTTATTGTTGTTTACGCTTAGCAAGCTTTTCTTTCAACTTGCGGTCTTGTTCTTCTTTGCGACGTTTTCTTTCTTCGTTGCGTTTTCTCAAGCGTTCCTCTTCTTCAGGATCGCGTGGTTTTTGCAGTTGTTTCTTGACCTTTTCCATTAATTCGTCTTCTGTGAGCGCGGCTAGTGGACGGTTGTTTACGAATGCGAAAGTTTTACGTCTTCCTGGTCCACAATACGATTGACAGCCAATCTCTATTTCAGCATCAGGATCAAGTTTTTTCAGCTTATTCGTGACACTTTTAAGATTTACAGCCTGACAATCATCACAAACCATGAATTTGTTTTTCACCTAACTCCACCTCTCTTAGCTTCATACCGCTACTCATTTTACACGTCTTTTTAATATTTTCAAGATTTATGTCTACAATATTTTACGACATTATGAAAAATCACACAGTTTTATGCAAGTTAAGATTTGTGTAATGGAATGCTTTGCGTCACATCAATTCCTAATACAAGTGGCATTACAAAGTAGATAACGACAATAATCACAACAATACTGATTAAGTTCATCACAAAACCTTTCGCTGCCATTTCTTTAATTTCTATCTTACCTGTACCAAAGACAATCGCATTTGGCGGCGTTCCTACCGGTAACATGTACGCACAATTCGCTGCCATCGCTGCAGGTGCCATTAAAAGTAATGGGTGCACGTTAATCGCAACTGACAATGTCGCCAAAATAGGTAAAATCATCGTTGCCGTCGCTGTATTCGATGTAATCTCTGTTAAGAATAAAATAAACACCGTAATGACAATGACGATAATAATTGGACTGACACCTTTTAAAGATGTCATTTGAAGTCCTAGCCATGTCGCCAAGCCACTTTCTTGAATTCCTTTCGCCAAGGCTAAACCACCACCGAAGAGTAATAGCACGCCCCATGGTAGTTCTTTAGCAACCGACCAATCTAAAATACGTTTATGATGATTTTTCGCTGGAATTAAGAATAATAAAATAGAGACAAAAATCGCAATCGTTCCATCAGCGATCATCTCCGTGAAATGCCAATTAGAAAGTAAAAATTCGCGTGAAATCCATAGAGAAGAAGCCAATAAGAAAATACAGAAAACGACTTTCTCTTCATATTTTACTTTACCAAGTGCTTCCAACTTGTCTTTAATGACTTTTTGACCACCCGGTAATTCTTTCATATCATGACGAAATGCGACGAATTTAAAATAAAGCCATGCTAAAAATACGAGTAGAATCACTGTCGGTACACCGATAATCATCCATTTTGCGAAACTTAACTCTTCGCCAAAGTTTGTCGCATACTGTCCTTTTAAAATAATCAATGGTGGCGTACCGATCAATGTACCTAAACCACCGATTGTTCCGGCATATCCGATACCGAGAACGAGTGAACGTTCAAACTTCGCAATGCTATTATCATCTTCATGGCTTTCTTTAAGGGCATGCGCCTCTTGAATAATTGCCAAGCCGATTGGAATCATAATCATCACGGCTGCTGTGTTAGAGACGAACATTGATAGTCCACTGGTAGCAACCATAAACCCTAACAATATGCGACCAGTACTTGTACCAATGAGATTAATAATCGTTAACGCAATACGTGTATGTAAATCCCAACGCTCCATCGCAATTGCTAAAATAAAGCCACCTAAAAATAAGTAAATGATGTCGTTTCCGTATTGGGCAGACACTGTGGCACTGTCCATCACATGACCTAACGGCATCAAAATCAGTGGTAGTAAACTTGTCGCTGGAATTGGAATGGCCTCAGTAATCCACCAAATCGCAATCCATACCGTAATTGCCAACACATATAGTCCTTTAAAACTAAGATCATCTGGACGGACGAACAGTAGGATCAATGCAAACAATAACGGGCCCATGACTAAACCAATGAGCTGTGCCAATGTGTAAGATGGATTTTTCTTCTTGTCCGTAAAAAAAGTTAATAAACGAGATTCTTTTGGATTTGACATAATGCTCCCCCTTGCTGTTTTCTCTTCATTCCCCACAAATGATATAACACATTTTTAAAAAGTATATCATAATGACATCCGAAAATGATAGCGCTTTTTTACACTTATTTCACAGTCTCATCATGTAAAATAAAAAGCTTACAACACGTTTAATCCACGTGTCATAAGCCTTTTCATTTCTCTTATTCACTTTTATGTTGGCGTTTCGGTCGAATAATCGCTATCGGTTTTTTAATAAACGACTTCGCAAATTGATCTGACATTAACAAACCAACTGCAATCGCACCCGCAATAAGCGTTGCACGGACAAAAATATCATTTGCTTCATTAAATTCAAGCGTCAATAATTTTTGCGTGGCTTTGAAAAAAATACTCCCTGGTACTAACGGAATAATACCCGGTACCATAAACAGAATAACGGGTGCTTTATATTGACGCGCCATCATATGACTCATAATACCAAGAATGAAACTACCACATAAACTCGCATAAATACTATCAATCCCAAACGACATATGTACGAGATGATACGTTAGATAGCCAAAACCACCGCATAAACCTGCTGGCAGAAACAGTCGTCTCGGTGCGTCATAAATATAAGCAAAGCAAAATGAGGTTAAGAAACTACATATAAAAATCAGTGGAATGACCATCACTCAACCTCCTACAATAATAAAAATGCAGTCGTAATACCCGCGCCAATGGCAAACGACGTTACAATCGCTTCTAAAAATTTAGCTGTAAACATTAACATATGGCGCTCAAACAAATCTTGAATAGCTGTTGTAATAAGTACACCCGGAACGATTGGCATGACACCAGCTGTAATCGTAGCGGCAAGATTTGAACTGCCAATCCAATGATTGAGTGGTATTGCCACTACGCCAATCACAATCGCCCCTAAAAAATCAGGGATAAAGAGCGTTAACTGCTTGCCCTTCATATATTCCGTCACAAAATACCCTAAAGCACCCGCAAGGACGGCAGGCAACAAGTCTTGCCAACTACCGCCTTGCAAGTATAAGAAGCCCATAGATATTAAACCTGCAAATAACATTTTATGCCAAAGTTCATAGCGATGCTGTGTTTTGTCAATGCGTTTTAATGTGCGATACGCTTCCTCGAATGATAACTTTTGCTGTGCAATTTGACGTGAAATGTGATTCACTAAAAAAACTTTTCTCAAGTTCGTATCATTCTTCTTAATCTTAACCATGCGTGTATCATGGTCTGGCGATAAAGAGAAATTAATAAAAATGTTGAGCGCATAGCCTTGTGTTTCTTCATAACCATACGCAATTGCGATACGTTGCATTGTATCTTCTACACGATTTGCTTCTGCGCCACATTCTAATAAAATACGACCAGCAAGCATTACAATATTCATCACGTCTTGATCCGACGGTTTAGATTGAATCAAGATTGTCACCTTCTTTTCTTAAACGAACTTGATTATCTCTTAACTGTAAAGAGATAGAGAGGCACCCCCAATAATAAACCACCGATAGCGATGCCCGAGCCTAGTGGGTCTGAAATAAATGTATTCACGATAATAAACAGACCGCCACACATCGCGAGCAATGGTAAAAATGGATAGAGTGGTACTGAAAACGCACGCGGTTGCCCTTTGTTTTTACGTCTTAAAATAAATAGCCCAATGAAAGACGCCATATAGAAAAAGTAAATAATAAAAATCGTAATTTCTGATAAATAATCCGCATCAAATATAGACGGGAAACAAATACTTAACGTTAAAATTAAAATCGTCAAAGCACTCATAACAATATGTGCACCGATTGGCGAACCAAAACGTTTGCTGACATATTGAATGTGCTGCGAGTATGGCAATAAATTATCTTGTGCCATCGCAAATGGAATACGTGGGAATGTAATCAACTTACCATTCAATGTACCGATAATCGATACGATTAAACCGATATTTACAATTTTAGCGCCCACACTACCAAATAAAATCACTGCCGCTTCTGCACTCACGCTATTGCCAAACAAATACACTTCTGATGCTGGCAACGTCTTGAAAATTGCTACATTAATTGTGACATACACAAGCGTCACGATTAAAATACCAATTAACATTGCTAACGGTAAGTGTTTCTGTGGATTTTTCATTTCTCCTGACATGGTTGTCAACATAATCCAACCATCATACGCGAAGAGCGTTGCTAATACCGCACGACCAAAGTTGACTGTTCCGTCATTATTCATAATGAGTTGTGTCACATCACTACCAAATACCCCTTCTTGCCCATAGATTAAACCGAAAATGACAATCGCAAAAATCGGAATAAGTTTCGCAAGTGTTGAGATGTTTTGCATGGCATTCGCATAATACGTTCCGATGATATTCAATAACAGTAAAAATAAGAAAATACCAGCACCGATTGGAATCGTCCAAAAGCTACTAATCGCAAAAAATTTCGTAATTAAAATACCTAAAAACAGAATGAGTGATACAATAATTGCCGGCCCGTAGAGTACCGTTAATGTATACCCCGTTAAAAATCCCCAAAATGATCCGTAAATATCTTTAATATACGCATACAAACCACCTGTACGTGTGATTTGCGCACCGACTTCGGCAATCGTCAAGCCCGACGCCAATGTTAGTATCCCTCCGAGCAACCATGCCCAAAGTGCTAAATTGCTTGTCCCAGCATATTCAAGAACAGAACTTGGCTTTACGAAAACCCCCGAACCTATAATCGTACCGACAATAATCGTAACAGCTGTAAACAAGCCGATCGTTGGCTTCAAAGTTTGCTTATCCGAACCCATTGATACGCCTCCCCTTCATTTCTTTTTCTTTTGTTGCTATTACTATAACATGCGAGCGGGATAGAAAGCGTACTTTTTTAAAGATTTCATGAGCTAATGACCGGAAAAACTGCCATTACCACGTTTTTATCGCCCAAACTAACAAAAAGGTATTGTATATTTTCATAGAACCCAGACGTCATAGGGGCGATACAGAAAGTTCATTTTCACCAAAAGTTTTCGTAGTTCAACAGTTTTATCTTTCACGCCTATTCATATTTCCCGGGAAAAGGCACAGCATGAACCCCACAAAAAACTGGCTCACATTTTACTGCAAACCAGTCTCACATATTACTTATTATTTTGTAGGTAATGCCATCATTGTGTGGAGCGTGTCACTATCTAGTTTGTTTCCGATAAAGAAGCTACCGAACTCGCCATAACGTGCAGTTGTCTCATCAAAACGCATTTCATAGACGATTTTTTTGAACTGCAATACATCATCTGAGAAGAGTGTGACACCCCATTCAAAATCATCGAAACCAACAGAACCTGTAATAAACTGTTTAATTTTACCAGCGTATTTACGACCAATCATACCGTGGTCATACATTAACTTTTTACGCTCTTCCATTGATAACATGTACCAGTTGTACGTTTCATTACGACGTTTATTCATTGGATAGAAACAAATATAGTCTGTTTCAGGTAATTGTGGATATAAGCGTGCACGTACATGTGGGTTTTCATACGGATCTTCGTCTGATTGACCTGCCAAATAGTTACTTAGCTCAACAACTGACACGTATGAATACGTTGGGATAAAGTGATCTGCGATAGGCAATTTGTTAATTGCTGTTTCAATCGCTGTTAACTCTTTCATTTCAGGACGTAAGAACCATAGTAAAATATCTGCCTTTTGACCTGCAACGTTATACGCAACATGATCGCCTTTACCTTCATCTTTCGCCCCTTTAAGCTCAGTTAATAACGCTTCAAACTCCGCAAGCATTTGTGTGCGCTCTACTTCTGGCACTAAACGCCATGACGCCCAATCAATTGCATAAAATAAATGCAAACTATACCAACCATCTAAAGTTTCTGCTGCATGACTCATTCGGAACACTCCTTAACTATTGATTTACATGTAAATATTATCACAATCTACACTTAAAAACGAAAGAAACGCTATAAATGTCGCCCCTTGGAAATCTGTTTACAAATAGCGTATAATAAAAATCGGAAAACATTGATATGGGAATGCAAAAGGAGGACTTTTTATGTCTAGCTTATTAAATGTATTAAAAGACAAGTTATCAGGTAAAAATGTACGCATCGTACTTCCAGAAGGTGAAGATGTACGCGTATTATCAGCTGCGGTGGAACTTCAAGCAACTGACTACGTTGCACCGGTTGTTTTAGGGAATCAAGACAACATTAAAAAATTAGCTGAAGATGAAGGCTTAAATATTGAAGGTATTGAAGTCATTCAACCTGATACAAGCGACCTTAAAGCAGAATTAGTGACTAAATTTGTTGAACGTCGTAAAGGTAAAGCGACTGAAGAACAAGCACAAGAATTACTTAACAATGTAAACTACTTCGGTACAATGCTTGTATACGCAGGCAAAGCAGACGGTCTTGTAAGTGGTGCTGCGCATTCAACAGCAGACACTGTACGTCCAGCATTACAAATCATTAAAACAAAACCAGGTGTTTCTAGAACATCAGGTGTATTCTTTATGATCAAAGAAGATAAACAATATCTTTTCGGTGACTGTGCAATCAACCCAGAACTTGGCGCATCAGACTTAGCTGAAATCGCAATTGAAAGTGCAAAAACAGCACAAAGCTTCGGTATGGAACCAAAAGTTGCAATGTTAAGCTTCTCAACAAAAGGTTCAGCTAAATCAGACGACACTGAAAAAGTCGTACAAGCCGTTGAACTTGCACAAGAAAAAATCGACAGCGAAAACTTAACAGACGTTGTTGTTGACGGTGAATTCCAATTCGACGCAGCAATCGTTCCTGAAGTTGCGAAGAAAAAAGCACCTGGCGCAAAAATCCAAGGTGACGCCAATGTATTCATCTTCCCAAGCTTAGAAGCTGGTAACATCGGTTACAAAATTGCACAACGTTTAGGTGGTTTTGACGCTGTAGGTCCTGTATTACAAGGTTTAAACTCACCAGTTAACGACTTATCACGTGGCTGCTCTTCAGAAGACGTCTATAACTTATCAATTATTACAGCAGCACAATCATTACAATAATGGATCTCGCTTCTAAATATTTCAATGGTGTTGCATGGCGTTACATCGACCATACAACGGGTCTAGAACCCATGCAATCCTTTGCATTTGACGATACATTTTCTGAAAGTGTCGGCAAAGACTTATCGTCCAATGTTGTGCGAACGTGGATTCATCAACATGTTGTCATTCTAGGTATTCATGACGCACGACTGCCCTATTTACGCGACGGTATTTCATTTTTAAACGATGAACAAGGTTATAATGCCATCGTCCGTAATTCTGGCGGTTTAGGCGTCGTACTGGATCAAGGTGTACTCAACATCTCACTTATTTTTAAAGGTAAAACCGAGATTACAATAGATGAAGCATTCTCTGTCATGTATCTCCTTATTTGCAAGATGTTTGAAGACGACAATGTCGACATTGACACTTATGAAATTGTCCATTCATATTGTCCTGGCAAATTTGACTTGAGTATTGATGGTAAAAAATTTGCAGGCATTTCGCAACGTCGTGTACGCGGCGGTGTCGCAGTTCAAATTTACCTTTGTGTCGAAGGTTCTGGCGCTGAACGTGCCCAACTCATGCATGATTTCTATCAACGTGCACTCAAAGGGGAAGTAACAAAGTTCAGTTATCCAGATATTCATCCGGACTGCATGGCCTCATTAGCAACTTTGCTCAAGCGTAACATTACAGTTCAAGACACCATGTTTAAGTTACTCTATGCGATTAAAGACTTAGGTGGTACGCTCAATACAGATCCTGTCACACCTGAAGAATGGACACGCTATGAGTACTATTACGATCGCATGCTTACACGTAACGCAAAGATTAATCACCAAATTGAAAATTAATATAAACAATCCCCGCGTAGTTCGTTACGTGGGGATTATTGTATTGCTGATAACTTCCTATATAGCGGGGAGCGTTTTTCCCTTATGCAACTAGTCGTCTCACAATATCTTAGGTATAATAGTTGCAATAAATTGCGTTGCATACTGTTCGTTCATACCTTCTGCACATCCGAAGCATCGTTGCAACCAAAGAGGTTATTATGGAACAAAGAAAGTTTAATCGTACTGATTATTTAGTGCCAGCCTGCCTATTTATCGGTATCGGGTTAAGCTTCTTATTTGACCATCTCACAGCAGGCACTTGCCTTGGACTGGGCATTAGGTTTTTATTAAAGAAAGATATACATACAACAAGCATTCACATTGTCTAAAAAGTAAATATCCATTTGTTATTAATTTACAAACCAACACTAGTTCACAAAAAATTAATAATTCATTAATATTTATGTCCCCAAACGACAGAAAACGTGGTACATTATAAGTAAGCAAATATATGGGCAGGGATCCATATCACTTTGTGCTTTCATTTTCAAAAAGTTCTCCAATGTAAAAGCCTGTTTCTTATGATAGCGTAGCGACTATCAGTAGAAACGGGCTTATTTTATTCATACTATTATTTAATTTCTAATATATGATTATCGACAATTTTATAAGTTTTATTATAATAATGCTGATCTATCGTTTCATCATGTGTAATCTCTATGACGGTTTCAACTTGTTGATGAATCACGCTTCTTATAAAGTCTGTATTCTCTTTATCAAGCCCTGCTGAGAATTCATCTAACAATATAAACTCAGGTTTTCGAATTAGAATACGTGCTAACGCAATCCTCATTTTCTGACCGCCTGACAGACGTTCACCATTCGCCCCTGCACGGTAATACCAACCATGCGTTGCTATTAAGTCTTGCAAATTACATTGTGTCACAACATGTTGCAAACTATACTCATCAAAATCATCACCCAATGTAATGTTAAATAAAATCGAATCATTAAAGATAAATGGCTGTTGTTCAAAATAATATATATGTTGTATCAGATCAGAAAAAGAGAGTTTACTATCTTGAACAGTATGATACTCAATATAACCTTGTTGCGCTTTTTCCAGTAACAATAGCAACTTAAAAAATGTAGACTTCCCACTTCCCGAAGGCCCTTTTAACAAGATATGATCTCCTTGATGCACATTAAGGTGTATGCCCTCAAATATGATACGTTCACCGTATTGATGTGAGACATGATGAAATTTAACAGGTAGAATCGTATGGGTTGTTTGTTTAGTTGTCACACTTGTGTCCCCTTCAACGACTATGCCATTCATTAAATCATCATATTTCTCAACAATCGTATTAGACGACCTTAATTTATTAAAATGATCGATTGCATTAACTGCTGGAATCACAATTCTATCACTCGCTAAATAAACAGCCATTAAAGCAGCTAATGATAAACTACCCTTCATAACAAATAAACCACCGATGAATAAAGGGACAAAGGCACTAATCCCTGATAACAGATTCGTTACCCAATTAGACTGATACAGATGTTTCTGCATAACATAATGACTACTTTCTACTTCTGTAAGTTCTTTCGTTAAATGAGAAGCAAAAAATGACTTCTTATTAAAAATTCTAATCGTTGTCAATGCATTGAAATACTCATTAAGATGATCAACAAACGAAGAAGAAGTACGAGACCATTCATCTGTTGATTTTTTAATTTTATGTTTATAAATCTTCGGTGTAATGACAGGAATAATTGAAAATAGAATAAACAATAGGCCAAGTTGATAGTCTATAACAAGTACATATACCGCTGAAATAATAGAAAAGCTGACACAATATGTAAATAAGAACAATGATTTAATATAGTTCGTTTCTAAAAATTTAAAATCATTCACCATAAAACTTAATAAATCCGCACGCAATGTCGCATTATTCCCACTAAAATACTTCTGAATCATCTGTCCTTTGTATGTGTTGTTAAAGTCTTTAATGAATTTTTGTTGATATACATTCCATAAATAGAGCGCTGTACGAATGATACCGTATCCAATAATACCGAATATAAAGTAATGCGTAAGAGAAGTGAAACTTTTTATCTCAACAGAATGTACAATACCTGCAATCAGTGTTGGAATAACAAGCCCATCTAAAGCCGTTATAAGCATAAATACATATAATAAAATAAGTCGGGGGTTGAATAAATTAATCTTCATTTTTTAACCTCCTAGTATGCGTCATTGCGTCCATATTCACGTTTAAGTAGTGCTATTGTGTGAAATAATATAATTTTATTATAACATTGCATATCTCAAAAAACAGAAAATTCTAATAATTTTAGATGTATCTTTTAAATTTTTCTATACAAAACACCCAGTGATACGATAGAAATTCATATCTCTGGGTGTTTCTTGTTATCTATTCATCTAACATTTTTTCAACGTCTTTTTTACGTGTGTCTAGAATAAGCTGTGATAGTTCATCTTTATCCATATGACGCAATTTCGGCAAACGAATAAAGAAGAAAATGAGTCCTAATAATGTCCAAAAACCTAATGCAATATGTGATGGTAATGATAATGAAGCTGGTGAGATCGGTAATAACAATAATGCTAAGAAAATAAATGAAATGATCGCACCTAAAATTGCGAATGTTTTATAGACCGGACCGTATGTCTTGCTTTGCTTGTCATAGCTGAATAACTTTGCGGCTGCTAAACATGTTACAAAGTATGCGATAGATACGCCTGTAGATGACATGTCGACAATCCATGTTAATGCTGTACGCCCTAACCATGGTGCAATCAATGTTAATGCTACTAAGAAAATGATTGCAACGTAAGGCGTTTTATAACGTGGATGCAGTTTACTGAACACAGTTGGCATAATACCTGAGCGCCCCATTGAGAACAACAATCTACTGGCACTCAATAAGAAGCCATTTAAACCTGTAAATATTCCCATAATAATCGCAATTGCTAGTGCACCTAAACCGATATTGCCAAATGCTTCACGTGTCACAGCGCCTGTCGCCCATAGGTTGTTGTCAGGTGCTGTTAGCCAACCTGTATACAAAATCATTAAAATATACGTAAGTGCCGCTGCTAATAAACTATATACGATTAATTTAAATGTTTTGTCCGGCGAAAAGTTAAATTCTTCCGCTGTTTGTGGAATGTTGTCAAAGCCGACATACGCCCACGGTGCGACGGATACAATCATAATAATTGCTTGGAACCAGCCGTATTGTGTCCCTTCATATGGTTTCAAATGTTCTAATGAAAAGTTTGAGCCAAAAAATGAGCTGACAAACATTAAAACAACTACGATGACCATTGCGATACAGAAATAAAATTGCAGTGATCCTGAAACGCTTGCTCCATAAATTGTAATGACCATAAAGATCAGCAACAGTGCTGACGCGATAATAATCTCTGTAATATATACGTCCCAACCGGCAATTGTGTATAGTTTGCCGACTTCAATCGCATCAGGAATTAAAAATTTGATTAATAAGCTAAACGCCGTCGCATTTAACGCAACGACACAAATATAACCAAATGTTAAAAACCATGATGAGAAGAAACTGACGTAACGTCCAAACCCTAAAAAGCTAAATGCAAATGCCCCACCAGAAACTGGAAAGCGCTCAACTAATGCACCATAACTCACAGCAATAATCATCATCAGTAATGCCCCAATAAATATACCGATAGATGCTGCGATTGGCCCAGATGTTTGTATCCAATCCCCTGGCAGAATAAAAGAACCCCAGCCAATACACGAGCCGTATGCAATTGCCCATACAAACTTCTCAGACAAGTTTTGTTGCAAATCGCCTCGATCTGGCTTTTTATTATTTTTTGCCATAAATATGATTCACCTCTTAAGTACTTTATACCCTAGTTAATATATAAATAACTAAATTTTATTATTCGAGCCATTAATCATACATCATTTATTAGCACATAGCAAAAGTTTTCAGGCTTTAGTAAAGAACTGACAGAAAGTGGACACAAAAAAAGCGCTTACCTAGGCTGACACGCTTTTAAGCCTAAATAAGCACTGTATTTTCATAAACTAAATTTTAAAAGATGCGACGATTAACATGATCCATCCTGCGATAAATAGTACGCCGCCAATCGGTGTAATCGCACCTAACACGCTAATTTGTGTTGTCGATAAAATGTAAAGTGAACCGCTAAAGAACACGATACCGAAAAACATCAGCCATCCAGCCCAACTTACGTTCACATCAAATGCCCCACCGATAATGCCGATTAACACTAAGCCTAAACCGTGATACATTTGATACATTGTCGCTTTTTCCCAAACTGACATATAATGCTCAGACAGTTTGCCGTCTAATATATGCGCACCAAATGCACCTGTACCTACCGCCATCATCGCATTCAATGCACCTAAAATAATAAATAATTTCATCGTCCTACCTCTTTTCTAAAAGTCAAAAATAGATTCCCCATTACCAATCGCATCATCTGTCACTAAACGATTATCCGCTGTTTTTGGCACCGTATTCGTCTCTGTCACACGACCACCCATTAAGCGGATTTCTTCATCTGATACTTTTGTCGATGCCGTCGTTGTTTCAACGTGTGACGTTGCTTTCGGTGTTGCTTGGTCTGTATACAATGCGGTTAATGTATGAATGGCATACATATGCTTGTCAAATGCGGCATCTGTCGTCGCTTGATCTGCTTGCATCAATTCATGCTCTAACAACTGAATTAATTTCTCTTTTTGCATGCTGTTATTCCTCTCTTTCACACCACTGGATTGGCTCTAGCCCTTGTGCCGTTAAATACGCATTTGCTTTTGAATAGGGTTTAGAACCAAAAAAGCCTCGATAAGCGGACAACGGACTTGGATGTGGTGACTTAATAATATAATGCTTCGATGTATCAATGAGACGTTCCTTTTGTTGTGCCGGTTTGCCCCATAATATAAACACAACGCCTTTTTTATGCGTTGAAATGGCTTGAATAATTTCATTCGTAAATGTTTCCCAGCCGATGTCACGATGAGAATGCGCTTGTCCTTGACGTACCGTTAACACCGTGTTTAACAGTAATACACCTTCCCTTGCCCAGTCTTGCAAATGCGGCGATGTGCGCTGACAGCCGATATCATCTGCTAACTCTTGGTACATATTGCGCAATGAAGGCGGAAATTTCGCATTTGGCTGTACAGAAAATGCTAAGCCATGCGCTTGATTCGGTCCATGGTAAGGATCTTGTCCTAAAATAACGACCTTTACTTTTTCAAAAGGTGTTAAATCAAACGCTTGATAAATGTTTTCTCGCGCTGGGTAAACCGTCTCCGTCGCATATTCTTTTTCTAAAAAATCGTGCATCGCTTGAAAATCATGTTTGGATGTAATGTCATGAAAAATTGTAGCCCACTCCATCATGCTCACCTCATTCCACATTTTAACACAAAATCTGAGTGATAACGTTAATACACGGTATGGAAATGTTTTCAGTTGCACGCTGTCGTGATATGATAGTGCTTAAGTAGGATTTCGCATTTTACAAAGGGTATCTAAAGGAGTGTATGTCAAATGGCATTAAAAAAAGTATTAACAATTGCAGGCTCAGATACAAGCGCAGGCGCTGGTATGCAAGCCGATCTTAAAACATTCCAAGAACTAGGCACATATGGAATGGTTGCACTTGCTGCTATCGTTACAATGGACAAAGAAACATGGTCTCATGATGTTTCACCAATTCCATTCGACGTTTTTAATAAACAACTTGCGACAGCTATTAGTATCGGTCCAGACGCTGTCAAAACAGGGATGTTAGGGACAGAAGAAATTATTCAACGTGCTGGTGAAGCTTTCGTTGAATCAGGCGCACAATTTTTCGTTGTAGACCCTGTTATGGTATGTAAAGGGGAAGATGAAGTATTAAACCCTGGTAATACAGAAGCAATGATTCAACACTTATTGCCAAAAGCAACGGTTGTTACACCGAACTTATTTGAAGCAGGTCAACTTTCAAAATTAGGCACATTGAAGTCTATGGAAGATATGAAAAAAGCAGCCGAAATTATTCATCAACAAGGGGCACAACACGTTGTTATTAAAGGCGGTAAAGCATTAGACCAAGATAAATCATACGACTTGTACTACGACGGTCAAACATTCTATCAATTAACAACAGACATGTTCCAACAAAGCTACAATCACGGGGCAGGTTGTACATTTGCAGCTGCAACAACAGCAAACCTTGCGAACGGTCAATCACCAAAAGAAGCCGTAATTAACGCGAAAGCTTTCGTCGCTTCAGCAATTAAAAACGGCTGGAAAATGAATGACTTTGTCGGTCCTGTCGATCACGGTGCATACAACCGTATCGAAAAAATCGACGTAGACGTTACGGAAATTTAATTAATTGTTCAAACGCCATGTGGTTATAGCACCCGTGGCGTTTTTTTAGTCCGCAGTTTCTTGATATTTACGTGATACAAGCGAGAAAAGTAAAAGCACCGTAAATAATGCGACACCTGTTAGGAGAAAGATCACCCCTTCATGCTGGTTTAAAATAACACCATAAAATAGCATAGAGATAGGCATCAATGCTTATACAATCGATTGATTTATTGAAAAAACACGCCCTTTATACGCATCATCTACCGTTTTTTGTAAATAAATGCTGTATGGGGTATTCAGATATGGCATCGTAAAACCAATCGCTGCATACACGCCAATTAGAAAAATAAACGACATGCTACTTGATGTTTCAAAAAACAAGAAAATGCCTAGTCCACTTAAAGTGACGCCATACAATGCAATCGCGACTTTTAAATTTCTAAACAAATGTGATTGAATCGGAAAAACGGAAAAAAGTAAAGACGTGAGAAAAATCGAAATCGTCAGTGACCCTTCAATGACGCCAAACTGTGCAGAATTCAACCCTAATGTTTGGATGGCGATAATCGGTACCCCGACAACGACCGAATTAACAAAAAAGTTCACGCTGAGCCCTACAAAAATAAATAACAAAATAATTTTTTGCTGTTTCATATACGAAAATCCTTCTTTAAAATTGGTCATAAAAGAGATGCGCTCTGTCTGATCCAAGTATGTTTTTAACGGCAATAATAACAACAGTATGAGCGACAGACTTTCCGTTACCAATGTGAGTGTTGCCAGTGTTTGAATCGATAGAAAAGCAATAAGCACACCCCCGACCATTGGTGCTAAAAACGTAACGACTGTAATAATCGTTTGTCTCAGAGACACGATACGTTCCAAATGCTCGCCAACAATTGTTTGTAAGTTGGATTGGATAATCAACATGTTCACACTGTCTGTGATTGTTAATATCATCCCAGTTATGATTATCAACTGGATACCCGCTACATCAAATACAAAGAAAAAGATTGCAAGTATAGCAATTGTTGCCATTTGTGCGAGTATCACGAGTCGCCTATTATTCACACTATCTGTGAACACCCCTATAATCGGACTCGCAATAATCCCGCATAGCACAATTAACGCCAAATAGACACTATATGTATAGCTTGTATCTGTGTATTGCAATATGTAAAACGCACAGGCAAAACTGAAAACACGCGATCCAAAGTTTGAAATAATATCAAACAACACCAATATAACTGCTTTTTTCATTACGTAACCCCTTTGTTTTGTAATGAATGAAACACGTATATAAATTAATAATAGATTTATTTTCTGAAAATTGCAATAAAACGTGGAAATATCGTTTTTTATAAAACACAAAATGAGTAGCAACAAGCATTCTCTGCTCGTTCACTACTCATTTTTCTTATGTGTTCATTTTATAACTCAACCACAGCGTAAAAGCTGTTAGTAAAACGACTAACGATAATCCTCCAACGATCATCAAGGGCGACCATGGTTCATCGCCAAACCATTCAATGCCTTGCTTTTCAACCGCAACGCTTGGTGCTTTATAACCTGCTAAAAATTGACGTTGATAATTTAAAGAAATACGTTGCTTTTCTTCATCAATTTTAAAATGTTTATCTGAGATTTTCATATTTTTCGGTACAACATCATACAAATCTTGTTTCACTTCATATTTTTTGTCTTGAATCCGATGTTCTCCTTTTGACAACACTTTTTTATAGGTATATTGGTCGAACATCTCTTGCGTAATACCATTGGCTACAATATGACGTGCGTGTTTCGCATTGTTATCATTGAATGGAGCAATGCTTAATACGGCTGTTTGTAGTCGTAAATCTTGTTGCTTTGCCGTTAACATAAAATGATACGCTTGATCACTCGTCCCCGTCTTCAAGCCATCAACACCTGTCATGCCGTTCGCTTCTCCCGGTAACGAATAGTTCGTTGTATGCAGCGTCCCATTTTGTTGGCGATCTTCACGTAGTTTTGTCATTTCAAGTATTTGTGGATGATCTTTCACCAGTCGTGTTGCTAAAATCGACAAATCATAAGCCGTTGATGTCGGTTTACCTGCGTCTAAAAAATCTTTCGGCGCATATTGTTTCATCCATGCATTATCCAAACCTGCTGGATTCGTAAAGTATGTATTTTTCATATTGAAGGCACGTGCTTTATCATTCATTTGTTTGGTAAAAGTAGACGTATCCCCCGACACCTTTTCAGCTAACACCATCGTCGCCGCATTACTTGATGCCATTACCGCTTGTTTTAACAGTTCTTCCACCGTAAAAACCTGTCCTTCCTTGATTGGGTACGTCGATACATTTGGCAAATCCGCGACACCTTGCTGGTCTGCTGTAATCGTTACTTTGTCGGAAAGCTTGATATTTCCGCTCTCAATCGCATCAAACACCAGATAAAATGTCATCATCTTTACAACAGATGCAGGGTACAACGCCTCTTGTCCATGATAATCATAAAGAATTTGTCCCGTCTCAGTCGTCGTCATTGCCGCTTCAGGCTGATACTGACTCGACGCATGCGATTCATGCTTTTTAGCTATTTCATATGGCGTTGTTGCCGCATCAACAGTCCCTACAAATAACAATTGTATAAGAACAAACAATGTGATTACTTTTGAAAATTTCCCCTTCATTCTCCTATTGACTCCTTAAAAATCATGCTTTACAAATTTCGATAATCATATAATACGAAACTTTTTACTTTCATTATTTTAAGCATACGTCAATAAAATCATGAATTCAATATTATTTTATTGAATTATGAAATCACTTAATCTACAATGTATCTTCTAATTTCTATTCATCTATATACAAAAAGACCCATCATTGCCTATAGTAAGGTAAATGAGGGTCTCAAATCTTATAAGAAAAATCCAGTTAAAATAATAATAACTTTTGTGAAAAAGATAATAATCGTGAATTTTTTAGATTTACTGAAAAAATAATATAGTATTGTAAAAGTAATTAAATCGATGAAGGGTGTATAGTACGTAATTGTAGCAAATGGCAAGTTCAGTAAATCATTTAATAACAAAGCAGCTAAGCTTGCAGCAGTATAGCCTAGAATTAGTGAAAAAAATAAGTCTTCATCTTTACTCACTTTGTTTCTATCAAATATGATGATTATCAGTTTAATTATGAAAAACGTAAAAACCAACACCAAAATATTAGAAAGTAACACGATAATTATTGTAAAAAAATTTATTTGTGTTACTGTCATACTTAATGACTTTTGAATCATATCAATCTGATTTTGTAGATTAGATTGGCTTGCAGTAAACGTATAAAACAATAATAATGCAGAGGCCAAATATGGTATCATACTTGCAAGATAAAGTGAAAGTTTCTTTATTATTTTCATATTATCTACCACCCTTTTATAAAAATCAAAATTATTATATAAATTTCCGGAATGTTTCAAGTTGTAATTCGACTTTCAATACCATATTCTCCCCCACAACAACAATACTGTTACCAGCTTCCTCCACCGTTAACTTTTCATTTATATACACCGGTTGTTTATAGCTTACTTTACATGACATGTGCTGCTCTCCATATTGTTGCAATACTTTTTGAACAATCATTTGTCCCGGCACAATCTCATCGTGTATAGGATTCTCATCTCTAACAAGTTCTAAATACTGTGCAACAGCTTCTGCTGAAAATTTCATATCGTGTGCCTCCGTACAAACGTTTGTTGTATCACATTCGTCTCATTTAACATGAGTTCAAACTGAAAGCGTTCAAAACTTTTAATTTGTTTCGCTGATTTAAAGGTTAATGTTGCTTCAATAGGTTGGTCGCAAAACAGTGGCTTGGTTTGATGTAATGTCGTTTCCACTAACATCACTTCCGCACCGACAAAAGGTTGAAAGAGTTCAAATGCTTGCCAGTAGCGTGCAAAAAATAGTAATGGTACTTCTGAACGCAATGGCATTTCGAATAATGTTTGATAGGCATGTAATGATGACGCATCAACTTTAATATGTTTCGTTTCCGTCTGACCAACGTTCGAATAATGCAGCATTGCCCATTCCCCCTCCAATGCCCATTGTTGCGATGGTTAACGGGCAATCTGTCATATAAAACAAACGTGTGACTAAAATGGCGCCACTTGCACTGTACGGATGACCAATCGCAATGGCACCACCATACCGATTTAACTGTCTGTCTTGAATATGTAACGCCCTTTGAGAAGCTAACACTTGTGCAGCAAAGGCTTCATTTAACTCTACAGCATCTACGTCTTTTATTTGTAAATGATGTTTTTCGAGAAGATGTGTGACAGCCGGTACTGGCCCGATGCCTAACAGTTTAGGATCTACGCCTTTCACGGCATAATCTTTAAACTGTATGCCTTCCGTAATGCCTAACGACAAGGCGTATTGTTTCGACATGACAACGACTAACGCTGCCCCATCATTTTTTGCACAACAATTGCCAACTGTCACTGTACCGTCTGGATAAATCGGCTTGAGTCGTGCCAAGCGATCTAAGCGTACATTTCGACGCATGTTTTCATCTTGTGTCATCCATTCGCCATTTACTTTAAGCGGTAAAATTTCCTCATCTAAATAACCGGCATCATAGGCTTGTGCTGTTTTGATATAGCTGTTATACGCAAATTGATCTTGATCCGCACGTGAAACATCATAGGCACGTGCCACATTATCTGCCGCTTCAATCATCGTCGGATCTTGTCCTTCTGGCGCAAAAGCGGCTCGTTCATAAAACTGTGGTGGTTCCACTGGATATAATGAAGTCGGACGCTTTACTTTCCACGGCGCACGACTCGTACTTTCCACACCTCCCGCTAAATAAAAATGCCCTGCACCTGCTTCAACCATGCGACATGCCAAATGAATCGCTTCTAATCCCGAACCACATTGACGATCGACGGTCACACCAGGAATTGTGATGTCTAAACCTGCTTCTAACAAACTTTTTCGTGCAATATTTCCACCATTCCCAACAATATTGCCTAAAATCACATCATCGAGCTGTTGCCAATCAGCAGGTAATGTTTCTTTAAAATATTGAATAAGTGGTTTTAATAAATCTTCCGGTTCCCACTTTTGTAACTTACCGCCATAACGTCCGATAGGTGTGCGCTTTGCTGCGACAATTACCGCTTCATTCATTGCCAAGCCCCCTGTTCATATAAAAGTTGTGCGGCACGTCTAGAAACTTTGCCACTAGACGTGCGTGGTAATTTCGCTACACAAATCAGTTTCGACGGCCATTCGTAACGCGACAGTGATGCCTGTAATTGTTCTCGTACAAAACGATACGTTAATTCAGGATTTCCTTCATATAATGCTAAGGCTAACTCGCCAAACTTTGCATGTTGTTGACGCACAATAACGACTTCATCAATGCCGTCTATCGTTTTGAGTGCCTGTTCAATCATAAATGGCGAAATATTTTTACCACCAATAATCATGCGATCTTGCGTACGCCCATGCAAATACAAAACATCTTCTTTAACAGACGCATAGTCACCCGTCTCAATCCAATCAGGTAGTTGTTCTCCAACATAACCAGAAAACGTCATCGAACTTTTAACGTAAAGCTTCCCAATACCACGTGTATCTTGCTCGTCAATCCGCACTTGAACATTTGGAAATAAATGTCCAACCGATTGTAGTGGTGCGGTTTGATCTCGATTCACACTAATAAAACTCGCCTCTGACGTCCCAAAAAATTCATACACTGTCGTTAACGGCAACTTTAATTTCAGCTTTTCATGCAATGTCGGCGAAAGCTTATCCCCCGATACAAATATGTATGCAATTTGCTTTGTTTGAGATGATAGACGTAGCCAATCGTGCACCATCGTTGGCACGAGAAACAAAGCACAAACACGCTCAAGGTGTGCGATCGTCCTTTGACACTGCGTCACATCGTAATCATTTTGACCAATAAATGTTCGACCATAAAATAGGGCATAAACGAGAACATAGAGCGTTAATGAATGTGCATACGGGCCTAATGCCCCCATCATAGGACGTTGTACAATCACATCATCCGCTAGTAAACGCTCATTTTCTTCAAATGATGCGACCCATGACACCTCATTGCGATAAAAAGCTTTCGGTAAACCGGTTGTCCCAGATGTAAAACCGATATGTAATAAATCTTCGCAATGATGTTGGATACTTTGGTAGCCTGTCTCTTGTAACCCTGTATCATCCCAAACGAACGAAATATGATAATGCTCATACAGTGCTTCACGCCTTGCTGTTGTCCACTGTGGATCCATTACACAAGGCACAGCACCTTTATGTAACAACGCTAAGTAGGATACAATAAACGTCTCCATTTGCTTAAAAGATAAGGCGACATCACATCCAACACAAGCGTCTGGTAATGACCGTATGACTTCTTGCACTTGCCTCCATAATTGTTGATAAGTTACTGACGTCTGTCCAATGCTTAATGCAACTTCTTGTGGCTGTTGCCCTGCATAATATGCAATTTGTTTTATTAACTTCATTTGACACTCACTTCTTTGAATACGTTTTCCTCTATTCTATCACATCGTTTGCGCACAATATAAAAAGCCACTAGTTGTCGTGAAACTGCAGCCTTAGACGGCATACAATTTTATCATTAACAACCAGTGACTCATGTGCTTTATTCTAAATTGGCATGATTTGCTTGCATCGTTGTTTCAGTAACATCGAGCTGTGCTTGCATCTCTAAAACGAGGCTATCAAGTAAAACTTGCGCACTTTGTTCAAATAAGCTGCCTAACGGTTGTTGAGACCCTTCCGCACGATGTTTCGTACTAGCTGGTAATACAACCATCGTTGTCGCCAGTTCACCAATTGGACTGTCCGATACTGTTGACAACAACAGTATGTGTGCACCTACTTCTTTCGCTTTTTCTGCAAGCAAGCGTAAATGTGTTGTCGAACCTGAACCCGACACAATGACCAAACAATCGCCTTGCTGAATCGCAGGTGTCGTCGTTTCACCAACAACATGTGCGTGTTGTCCGAGCTGATTTAAACGCATCGCAAAGCTTTGTGCTACAAAACCAGAGCGTCCTTTACCCGCAACAAACACATTTTGTGACTGCAAGAGTTGTGCCATAAAACGTTCTACTTCTTGCGTATCCACCTGTTTCAATGTTTGTGCCAATTCATCTAATATTAATTGATAGTGACGTGTAAACATTCAATCACCCTTCAATCGCTTCACGACATTGTTTTGCTGCTTCTCGTGGATCATCCGCATTGGCAATACCGCCACCGACGATGATAAGATCTGGATTTTCAGCTGCTACTGCTTGAATCGTATCCGGCTTAATACCACCTGCTACTGCTACTTTCGCATTATTAATAACTGATTTTACACGGCGTAAACTTTCTAAAGGAGACTGACCTTCTGCTTGTAAGTCATAACCTGTATGCACGGCAATGTAATCCGCACCCATTTCATCAATTTCTTTCGCACGTTTTTCAAGATCTTGTACAGCAATTAAATCAACTAATAATTCTTTGCCGTGTTTATGTGCTTCAGCCACCGCATTCTTAATCGACGCATCTTCTGCCACACCTAAAATCGTGACAACATCTGCACCGAACTTCACAGCTTGGCTCACTTCATAGTCCGCAGCATCCATAATTTTAAGATCTGCTAATACTTTAACGTCTTCATCTTTCACGTTGTCTTTCAAATGTTGTACAGCCGGTAGCCCTTCATTAATCACAATCGGCGTACCAATCTCTACTATACCCACATAATCTGTCACCTGTTTGGCTAATTCTGCAGCTGCTTCTTTATCTAATAAATCAATTGCTAATTGTAATTCCATCGTTCTACTCAACTCCTACATCAAATTTAACTAACATGATACACTCATTGTTGTACCCTTACATCCTCTAATTAAACATATCCGATAACTTTTGTCGAATATAATGTTTGTAGAAATTGATAAATGGAAACTAATATTTTATTTGATAATCTTCAATCCGCCATACTTTCGTCGCAACATGTTCTATAAAAGTTTGATCATGTGATGTAAAAATAACCGTGCCTTTATAACTTTTTAAAAGCCTTTCTAACGCTTCAATCGTATAAACATCTAAAAAGTTCGTCGGTTCATCTAAGATTAAAATATTAGATGGTGCTACTAACAATCTCGCAATACTTAGTTTTGTTGCTTCTCCACCACTTAATTCATCCATTTTCTTATGATTTAACGTACATTCATCAAACCCTAAATTAATGAGAATATTTCTGATCAATTCTGTATGATAGTAGGTGTTTTCTCCTAAATATTCTAGAACATTTTGATTACTTGTGGGCATATAGTCCATTTGGTTATACACTTTAATCTTCGCATTTTGAGAAATGGTAATGCCTTCCTGTTCATCTACAATATATTGTAATAGCGATGTTTTACCTACACCGTTATCTCCAACAATCGCAAGCCGTTCCCCTTTTGAGATTTGAAAACTCACACCGTCCAATAATGTTTTATCTCCACGTTTCAAATAAATATCCTGTCCCATAATCGGAAAATTTTTATGCATTTCTAAACTTTTAATAGTTGGAAAGTCAATTTGCCGCTCTTCCTGCAACAGTGTTTCTTCTCCAATATTGTCGATGCGTTGTTGGATATTCTTCATGTTTTTAAACATACTTTTTTGAACTGTATCTTTCTGTTTAGAAGCTGCCAAGCGATTCGGTTTTATATTTTTCTTCTTACTTTTCGGACTCGCTTTCCCAACTTTTTCTGCCTTTTTTTGTTTATCTTCAAGCGCTGCCATTAACCGCTCTTTTTCTTTACGCTTTTTATCGTTTTCACGTTCAATATACGCAAGCCGTTCTTCCTTTTGTTCTAAATACATATCATAATTACCTGAAAACACTTCAATCTTATGATTATTAATTTCCCACACTTTTGTTGCTAATGCATTAATAAAATCTCTATCGTGGCTTACAAAAATCAGTAATCCGTAATAATACTTAAGATAGTCAATCAGTTGTTGTATGCCCTCCGCGTCCATATGCGTTGTCGGTTCATCCAACAATAAGCCTTCCGAATAAGAAGATAATGTGTGCGTTAAAGTCAATTTACGTTTCTCTCCACCACTTAGTTGGTGCCATTCATTTTCTGGAACATTTAACTCTGACAACATTTTAAAATCCAAAGCATCATGATGAGATACTGAATTATTCATCTCCAATTGTGACATATAATTGAAGATTACATGTCTTTCAATACTTCCTTGGCTAGGTGTGATTATCCCATTTATGAGTCGTAATAATGTACTTTTCCCCACACCATTTTCACCAACAATTGCGATCCTTTCATCTTTATAAGCTGTTAAGTTTTCAAAGGTAAAAATGTCTTGGGTATCGTAGGTTACTTTGATATGATTCATTCTAATTGCTAAGTCACTCATGTGATCCCCCCTTATCTCCAACTCATTCTCTTTCTGTATATTCAGAGAAATCTATTTTGAAATCAAACTGCTCTTGGATATCCATCGGCGTGTGATGTGAAACGATAATCATCGTTTTATCTTGAATTGTCATCAACATTTGCCAAAACTTTTGACTCGTATGGGCATCTAAATGCGCAGTGGGTTCATCAAAAATTAATATGTTTTTACCAGACATTAAACCTCTCAACAATAATACTCTTCTTCTTTCTCCGCTAGATAAATTGTCGATATGTTGTTCATTAATCACAGTTTCCGATAATAGTTGCTTCATATAATCATATTCCGTCTTTGTATAATCCGTTCGGAACAATATGTTATATACAACTGATGTATTCAATAAATCATTATCCGTTAAAATATAAGTAATATCATCAAATACATCTGTCTGTTGATTTAATACATGATGATCGTATTTTATAGTACCAGTATATTCTGTATTCATGCCTAAAACCGTCTCTAAAAATATGGATTTCCCTGTACCACTTTCACCTGTAATGAGATATTTTTGTTGCGGATAAAATGCCATATCTTTATAAATTAAAGCATGATTATCAATGGGAATATGTAGGTTTTTAACCATTAACTTTTCATTAAACGTTGCATGAATCTCACCTTGATTTTCTTCAACTAATCGCTCTTGTTGTATTTGATTTCTTAATTTTTTAGTACTATTAATATTGTTGATACTTCTAGAAAGATTAAGTATTGGCATACTGAGTTGTTCAACGAGTCCAAGTAGCGTAATAACCATGCCTGGATTAATCACTTTTTTATAAATCAAAATCACCGAAATTGTTAAAATAATGAAATGTGATAAATACGAAAACAATGAATATAATGCATTTAAAGTGGCCTGATAATTTTTTGATTCTCCCCAAGCTTCATATTCTTTTTCAACATTTTTCTTCAACTTAGGGAACAGTACCGCACTTAAATTAAAAACTTTCATGTATTTTAAGTTATCCATTAAATTTTTATAAAAATCCAAGTTTTTTCCTTTTTGGTTATACACAAAATTTTCTAAAGCCGACAACTTCTCTTTAAAAAATTTCGTGATGCATAGTGGAATAAACATAAACGCAATAACTACCACGCCAATATAAACATTAATGTATAAAAGCGCAATGGACACAAATAACACTCTAAACGATAAATAAAAAACATTAACAAAACTTCGATAATACGTATTTTCTAAACTATCAACAACATTGGTAAGGACATTCAACTTTCTCTCTTTTACACTTTCAATATTTTTAAAGTCCTTCACATTTAATAATTGCTTACCAATCGAAGCTTTTTGTTTCGCAAACGCATCTTTAATTAATCGATTCTCATATAACCATCCCAAATAATAAAATAGCACTTCGGTAATAACCATCACGCCAAACACTATAATATAAATGGTCACTTGATTATTGTTATATTCAATGGCACTTTGAAATAAATGCCCTTTCACAAACTGCATAAAAGTTGCGATTAAAGTGGATACTAAAAGAATCAGTATAAGCACAGCTAATTTTGAATTTTTAATATCTAATAACATGTCTTTTTTAAACATCTTATAATCACCTCGCCTTTTAATAATTGAATTTTCTAACTTTTATTATAAAAAGGTTTTCATAAATACATTTAAAATGTATACTAATCTATACATAGAAAGGGGTGAAATCAAATGTTTGGTACAACTATAGAAGTCATTAGAAAAAATAAGAACATTTCTATTAATGAGTTATGCGACGGTATCTTTACACGCGCTGCATATCATAGGTTTGTTACACAACAGTCAGACACTTCGACGACTAACTTTTTCTTATTACTAGAAAAATTAAAAGTGACGCCTGAAGAACTTTTAATCATGTATGATAAAAGCCATTCGCTCAACTTTTTTGAATTATTAAGTCTGATTGAGCAACGTTATTTAGAAAAAGATGTCGCTGCTTTACTTTCATTATCATCTGACATCCAAAAAGATTTTCCTAACCCAATACAACGGCATCTCATTACTGTGATTCAGTCAAAGGTCGATAAGCTGTTAGACCGGGAACATTCCGAGTGTTATCAACACTTAATAGATTATCTACTTAACACTGAATTTTGGACGCGGTATGAGTTAGCACTTTTTTCTCACTGTATTGGCATTTTCAACCTATCACTGATTGATACATTGCTCACCACATCTTTGAAGCATTTCGAAAAAACAACATCCTATTATAACGAAAGTGTTCATCTTGTAGCGAATGCTTTAATCGTCTCTATTGAACACCAAAGCACGTATCACTTTGAAAAATGGCTGACTCATTTAAATGCGATTCAATTAAAGGAAAAACATTTCTTTGAGTCGTTAATCGTCCAAATGTTCAATTTGTTTAACACGTATATTATTGATCATAATGACATCACTGAAAACAAGATTCTTGATCTTATAAAGTTTTGTGAAAGTATACGTGCTCATAATTACAAGAACTTATTTCTCAACTTGTTTTCAAAAATTAAAACTTTAGATTGGTAGGGGATATTATGCAACTATTACATTTTTAAAATTTAGCAGAACTTAATACACTACACGTAGACCACTCAAAAATGAATACCTCTTTTTTTATAAATATTTATATCCTCTAAGCTTTTTACATTTTAAATGCTTTCTTTATATCAACAATTAACGCACGATTAAATCAAAATCATACTGTTGATTCAACGTTTCCTTATTACTCGTCAGTAGACATTCGACAACATGATTACTAATATCTTCAGACATCTGCGCAACCGGCAAAGCAATACTTGATAATTGTGGACGCGTTATTTTACAAATATCATGATTATCTGTTCCAATTAACACAACTTTATCTTCTAAAACTTTTTGAATTCCTGCAGATACATAATCATTCCCCGTATATATCCCATCAATATTTGGATACATTTTCTTAATATTGCGCCCTATTTTCATACCATCATCAATTGTAAACGCTGAAGAAAATACATATCCCTCATTGTAAGTTAGAGAGTGCTTTTTCAACGCTTTTTTATAGCCAGATAGCCTTAACTTTTGTGCATGATTGAATGGATTATCCATGCATATTGCCACGTTACTACAACCTTTTTGAATAAGAAATTCTGTTGCAGTTTTTCCAATTTGGTACTCATCAAAATGAAAATTAGAAATTTTAGACGTCTGTTTTGTATCATTACTTGAAATAATCAAACCGTGTTCAGCATACGCTTCAATCACTTGCTTCTCATTTTCTACAAAACATAGAATCACCGCATCAATTTCGTTTTTCTTAAGTGCTACAAGGATCTCTTCTTCTCTAGCAGGCGCACAAAATGTTTGATGTATAAAAGACTTATAACCTTGCGCAGTGAACTACTCACCACTTAGCTAAACCTAAAGTTTTTAACGCTTGAAGTGGGAGCTTCTTGGGAATAGAGCGTACTTGATAGTTTATTTCTTTACTAACAGCGCTGTCTCTTATTTACCAAGCTATCCCCGTAGTTCCTACGGTTCTTGATGCTACTTAA
>NZ_JXWY01000183.1 GCF_000934465.1 Staphylococcus microti
GTAACTCAACGTCAGTAAGCGAGAGCGACTCTACGAGCATGAGTAACTCAACATCAGTGAGTGAGAGCGACTCTACGAGCATGAGTAACTCAACGTCAGTAAGTGAGAGTGACTCTACTTCAATGAGTAACTCAACATCAGTAAGTGAGAGCGACTCTACGAGCATGAGTAACTCAACGTCAGTGAGTGAGAGCGACTCTACGAGCATGAGTAACTCAACGTCAG
>NZ_JXWY01000037.1 GCF_000934465.1 Staphylococcus microti
TATTACCTTTAACTACTTTACCAGTTTCTTCGTCACCATCTTGAACTTTTACAAGCACATACTCTTGACCATCTTTACCAGTGATTTCTTTCGGAATTTCAGTTCCGTTTTCATTTGTATTGTATGTTTTACCAACTGGTGATTTCTCCGTATCCATTGTTGGATCTTTAATAACTTCTCCAGTCTCATTCACATAATGAACTGTTACTGTTCCTGCTGGAACGT
>NZ_JXWY01000184.1 GCF_000934465.1 Staphylococcus microti
CTGAAGTAGAAGTGCTCATTGACGCTGAGTCGCTCTCACTTACTGAAGTAGAAGTGCTCATGCTTGCTGAATCACTCTCGCTTACTGAAGTTGATTCACTTTCACTTACTGAAGTAGAAGCGCTCATTGACGCTGAGTCGCTCTCACTTACTGAAGTAGAAGCGCTCATTGATGCTGAATCACTTTCGCTCACTGAAGTTGACGTACTCATTGACGCTGAATCACTTTCGC
>NZ_JXWY01000004.1 GCF_000934465.1 Staphylococcus microti
GATGTAGATTTATAGCCCATAACTTTTTTGAATTCCATCGACGATATGGCGTCGAAAGAAACATAAATAGACCGTATAAAAGAAAAAAACAGTCTACTTTATCTGGACTGGCTTTCATTTTTATATCCAAAGGCGTACCTAACATACTTAAAACTGTATCATACTACCACCAAACCTTGCGTGTTATAATTGGGTATCCTTATTTTGCATTTTAAAGGGGTATTTAGAGCGATTTCTAAAATTATAGCTTTTTTATACCTATAAATCTTTTTGTCGCTTATAACGCAAATATAAGTCGTTTTAGATGCATTTATCTGTATAGATAAATGTTATATAAATATACATCTGACTTATTGATACGATAATATTCTGAAACTTTACACCTTTGAACTGGCTAAAAATAATTAGCATAAACTGATATTGTTTAGCTTGTTTCTAAAAGAAAGTGTGTCAAGTAGACGACCAAGTGCTTTCCTATTAATTTTGTGGAGAAATCCGAAAAAGTTTCATCATTATCTGGATACTTCATTTTTGATTTACTCATAACAAAAGATTCTTCCCAACTTTGAATTTGAAAAAGAGTTATATGTAAATTTTTATGTTAAAAATTTACATATAACTGGGCAGAAAGAATTAGTTACTGATTTTAATCAAACTTTAGTCTGTAAAATTTGAATGTATTTATTTGGGGCATATTTGCGTTTTAAAAGCTTGTGTAGGTTCTCAGGTATAAAAACTATATGATTTGTCTCTAATTCTTTAAAATATCCCCTTAAAATCCCACTAATAAAAAAGTTACTGGTTTTTTATTAGTGAAATTTTAAAGGTTTTATGTCGACACAGTTGAGAGAAATAAAAGAGTATATATTCGTAATCAATTACAAGAGGATATCGTTGTAGAACAACTCATAATGCTGGAATATATCAGCACGTTTACAGGAGAAGAAAACAGCCCACTTCTAAGGGCGCTGAAAAAGTAGTACAGTTGGCTTATCTTTTCAGTGCCCTTATAGGGGATGGATAGTAACAGAGGTTTTCAGCCGCAGAGTAAACTACCCGTTTTACGGGTGGTTATGCTTGTTAAACAATCCATTAATCTTCCCCTTTTCTTTCTTCTGTTTATATCTTTTTAACGAAATCCCTTGAAGGCCAATCCAATTAGGCATCTGCACTAGAAATAAATTGAAAATCTGAAATACAATTTCCATATAATCACTCCAATAATATAATATTTATTCCAAGATCAAAAATTCCCTCGGCATAAACTAAGCTCACAGAATATATGCTCAGACTCTCATAGCTCACTTATTCCCCCTTCGCAACGTTGAGCGTCACTTAAATGCTTAATGAGTTCTATCCTTGTATTTTCAAAGCTACAAAACGTGTTAACGTAATCGAACACACAAACAATGGTCGATTATACAAGTTTTATCGGGCTATCATATTAATCATGTATAAAATTCATTATAAAGTCATCAGACAATCCATATACACTCGGTAAAACCAAATTAATTACTAGACTAATCCTTGTACTTATTTTCCCAATTTATAACGGTCTAACGCCAGTCAATGTATGTTTTTAACTTATATTTGTAATAGTCAGTGTTCATAAAAACGTATGTTAAGTTGCTCATACGTCAAGCAAGGGCTCAGCAATTTGATATACATGATTTTTTATCTCTTTTCTAACTTGATTTTATGAATTAAACACAGTAATATATAGTTTGTTTGTTGCACAATAAACTTTGGTCGGTGAGCGTGTAACCCTTTTTATTAGCTTAGTTATATAGTAGTATTATAGGGCATGTACAGTCTAACAAGATTTGTACATGCTTTTTTATTTATCAATCAATGGTATAAACACACTAAAAAACAACTAACTATTTATTTCAATATCAATTTTTATAAAGTAGTAACCTCTAACTACCAAAAAATACGAGAGTGTATGAATTTCTGAAAATGAAGAGGTGTAGTGCGTTAAGTATTTATATAGCCTTCTGAAGGTTATGTACTTAATACATTCAAAATATAAAATAGATATTTGTATGATATAAGATTAAATTCGTGTATAAAAATGAAAATGGCGATACAATTCGATTAGATAAGCTCTCTTGACTAAAAGCTTAGTATTTTTAAACCGTATGTTCTGCAGATTGAATGGAGAGAAAATATAAAAAGTGAATTTTTATAAATCTAATAACTTATTCCAAGCTGAATTCCTAGGTATATTAGATTTCTCAGCCTTCCAAAAAAGGAGTTCAAACATGAACTGAAAGGTTTTTTGATTTATCTTCATCTGTAGTATTACTTTTACCTATTTGAAAAGTAGTACTACTAATAAATATAATATTTTGATTAACTATTTTAAAACTAGGGTATATAATTATGGGTATTTAATCATATCTATATCTACTATTTTATAATCTACTATTGTGCCATCTTAAATTTAATTAGAGTTGCCTCCAAAGAATAATGTAACTTTTGATTTGCGATCTCAGACGAACTATTTTAGAATAGTAAAGTTGTTAGAGTGATAACAAGTGTTGAAATTAGGAGTGATACTAAAATGAGTATGCCAAAAATTGAAAATTCCTTTGAACTTTTAATAACAATGATGCATATTGATGAATTGAAAAAAATGATAAAAAATGAATTTCATATAACTTTAGAAGAATTCTCTGTACTAACATACTTAAATGAAAAAAAAGCCTCTGAATATTATTTGAAGGACCTTATTAACAACTTAAGCTATAATCAGCCAAGAATTGTTAATGCGGTAAAAACTTTATCTAGTGATGGATATTTTGATAAATGCCGAAGCACTCATGATGAGAGAATGATTCTTATTTTGATTAATGACTTTCAACGTGAAAAAATCACCAATTTATTGAATGAAATAAATGTCAAAATTAAAAGTTTGAAAAAATAATTTATTATGGAGGAATATAATTCTCAGCTCTTTTTTACGAAGAAGGCCTGATTAAATGACAAAAAACATTTAATCAGGCCTTTGTTATATATAAAACTTCTTTTATAATTGTTAATAGACACAAAAATAAAAAAAGGGCAATTTTAATATATAAAAAATATAATATATTAATTCACACTACCAATAGAAACTGA
>NZ_JXWY01000038.1 GCF_000934465.1 Staphylococcus microti
TTAATTCATTAATTTGTTATTTTAAAACGTGGGGTTTTCATCAATTCACAACACTTGATAACGCTTGATATTACACGTTTTCATAAATTTACATTAATCATCATTTCACATCATTTAACAACGAACGTATTCAAAACGTATTCAAAAACGTATTCAATTCCGCATGCGTGAGATATACATACATAGCCTTTTTTAACTACATACATATGATAATTAATCCCCCCTTACGTATTCATTTTTAGTATTTCTTAGTATTTTGACCTACATAATTGATTAGGATACCCAAGTTTTAAGGGGGTAACGATTCGTTCAGTCCTATACCACTTCTATAAAACCACTACCCTGATTCAGGGAACAGGTTCTGTCCACCAACAGACGACGTTATATGGTCGGTTTGATTAGTGTAAGGATTACGTGGATTATTGGTTAGACTTTTTTGACTAACCAAAATGTAATCAACATTTTCTTCAAAACCATAGCCAATCATTCGCCCAATCCATTTTGTATATTGAGTCTCAATTCTCAACCTTTTGTGCAATTCTCTACCACTTACTGTGATAAGCCACTTTATTTTAGAAAACGGAAATATCAGTTCTCTAATAACACCAAGCACTTATATGCACTAATAATTAAATTTAGGGAGTTTCTTAAGAAGAAGAGTGAGCGTCGTTCTTTTAACTTCTCTGCCACATACCCGTCATTTGAAGCGGGGGACTATCGACGCCAAGTACATTCCTAAAACGAGAATATAGTACGATCAAAGTGCATAATTGCGTGCTGATGTTGCACCTCTTCTAAATCAAAGTTCAAATGCGAAGCCTCTAATCAAAGTGTAATTTTGCAAAAACCAAATTTGGTTTCTGTAACTTATGAGACTAAACCACAAATGTGAGTTATCTAAAAAGCGTAACCAACACAATTTTGTGTTTACTAAGTAATAACCCAACATTCCCCAACATAGTGAGTCATATTACCTTGAGCTGTTGCTCTTTTTTGAGTAAGAGCTATACCGCTTCTGAAAATACATGTACCTTTCCTAATAACACACGAGGAAACATTCATATTGAGTGATTAGGACAAACCAAATATGGATACTCCTATAACGACTCCTCAATTTTGAGTAGTCCGCTAATGTATTAATTCTTGCTAGCAAAATCTAGCACAATGACGTCTGAACAACCGTAGTTATAAATACACTTGTTACACAAACCACCTTGCTATATTAACCATGTGATTTTAATAAGGATAGTTGATATAGTACATTCCCCAAAAGTGGGGAAACCTTTACATAACCTTACCATTTTTTTCAATTCTTCGTACCTTACTAAAACCTTACTATTTTTTAGTAATAAACTAGCTGATTTATCTATATAATCATCACTTTTGTTTTTGATAGAATATCCTGCATCAATATAAGCTTTACGTTGGCTTTTTCCTTCGATGAGCCATAAAAATAGAACAACCTTGCACAAACCTTGTAGTTTTCATCTGCATGAACAATTCGTTCGGTCAGCTAAGGTAACGATTCGTGACGTTAGGTGGGATAACGATTCGTTCAGTCAGCGTCCCCAAATTAGGTACGCAGGCTCACGCACTAAAATGGTTCATTAGATGTCGCATTATCAAACACCGCTTCTGTTAAACATCATATGTACCAATGATTAGACCTGTCGCTTTTGCGTAGCTTTATAGACACGTACACAACAAAAATTGCCCGAATAGGCTATATTCTGTATCTTAACTTTAATTATTACTACCTTTGGGAAACCTTTGGGTTTTTGCTATCCACTCATATTGATGTTATCTGATTAAATAACAAGCAATAAATGCACTCGTATTCATCATATTTAGCTTTTATGATGAGTAAGATTATTGAAGCGGAAGCCCCTTATATAGACCTTACGGATTATTTCGAAAGCATATTAAAAAGGCTTACTACACGTCATGCGTGTTATAAGCCTCATATAAGCGTGTTAATGATTTCTAATGTTATTTACTACAATTTATATTATCGTTGAGTATGGTGGCTCTGTGTGAGTTTTAGAGTGTGTTTTAATACGTCTTTATACCTACTAGATATCACTAGCATTTCAACATTTCTCAACTATTACCCCCTTTTCATAAAGTACATTCTTGATTGCAAACGATTGACCCGCACCGCTCCCAACTCAATACGACTAAATGAATAGTGGTAGGGGGTACCTTTCAATATACCCTTTATTATCGTCCGGTCGTTAAATGCTATACGGCTCTAGGAATACAGCCTTATCGTCCGGTTATTGTCCGCTTCGACTGATTCTTGTTCAAGATACTGCTTAATGCGATTACGTCTTTCAATATTCACTACTCTGTGCTGTTCATTTTGACGTGCTACCCGCTCTTTAATATATTTCTGGTGTAAATCTACCTGTAATCGTTCTATGACGTCACAAGGCTTGTATTCTCCATATGAACGCATGTACTTAATTACTTTGTTTTTGTCATGCTCTGTGTATGTGATTAGCACCTCGTTTAATAGCTTTATGTTGATGTCTGATTGCTCTCTATAATGCCATAGTGCTTCCTTTTCCTCAATGATGTACATAGCAAGTTTATCAATAGGGTACGATACCGAAATAACGCCTCTCACTTCATCACATGTGGTAGTCGATGTGTTTAGATCATACATTGCGTTGATTTGTTGCTGACATGCTTTAATCTTACGCTCAATAAAGAAAGGATTGAACTGCGTTAAAAGTTGATGTTCTGAAACTTTGTTATCAACATGGCGATAATATAATACTTTCTTACGTCTCTTTAACTTCATATACACACCCCTATAAATTGAGAATAGCCCACCCATATAGGCAGGCTTTTTTGAAGCGGTTTATTAACTATTAAAATCATTTGTGCATGTGTGGGGTCGTATGTGAATAGTTCACACTAAATATCGAGAAAAGATTCCCCGCCCCGTTCCCCAAAGTGCTATTTATTACCAAATTATTTAAGTGGGGGATATTGAATCTGTAACACTAAAGCTTTGGTATTGAAGCGGTCATCGCAATCAATACTTTACCGCTTCTATATTTCCAAGTTTTTAACCGCTTCACGACGTTTAATACTTCCGTCAATCAATCGAGTTAGGCTTTGGATAGCTTGTAACTTTTCCTCTTCGGTACTAATCATGTAGTAACCTCTATGTTCACGGGAATAGCTACAACCAATGGGATAACCGTAGATCGTTGTTAGTTCACTTATTATTTGACGCACCCAACGTTCCTTTGACGATGTCTTTTCATATCCCAATTGATTAAGTATTTTCTCTTTAGTAATATATTTATTCGGTGCATTGATTACCACGTTGAGGACTTGGCGGTGTTCTTCGGGTAACTCTTGCACCTTTTCTTTTTTTGTCATTGAACCACTCCTTTGATTAGGATTACTAGAACCGATATGTCGACTATATTCATTTGTAAAACGAGTAATACTACCGATAAAGCCAGTGTTAGTAATGCACTAAGCGATTGACATTCGATTGAAATCAGTATTATCAATACTTTTGAGGCTTTCAGTACCACGAGTACCACCAATTTTAAAGGTAACTTGATATAACATGGTTCCATATCTAGTTCCATTTAAAACAGCTAAGTTCCAACCCTTATGGAACCAACCCCAACTTACTCTCCCAATGGTTTGAACTGGACGGTTCCAAGAGTTCCATGCTTTTTTTCGACTGTATAATATATATAAGTAGTAAGTATAGAGATAACCTTTATATAATATATATTCATAAATTATATGGAACTAATAGGCTTTAACCCTTGATGTATCAATATTTAATTGGTTCCATATTCCCAAAATAAACTTGGAACCAACATGGAACTTATGGAACTATATGCCGTTATAGTCTGAATGCCACTGACTAACGGTCACACCTTAGTACCACTGCGGTACCATGATTTATAATAGATAGTGGTACCGCTTGATGTCAGTAGTACCAATACATAGAGCCATTCGGTACCATGAGTACCACCATTTTTTTCAAATGTATAATATATACATATAGTAATAAGTGTAGAGATAACTCTTATATAATATATGGTTAATAAAATAAGTGGTACTCGTGGTACTATTACGTTGTATCCCTTGTGCCACAAGAGGTTGAACGGTACCACTTCCCACAAAATTAGGTGGTACCGACGTGGTACTCGTGGTACCGCTAATAACTTTCTTTTTTAAAATCAAACCCAAATTCCTCAATAACACTTGTTTTTATCGCATAACCACGATACCTTACGCCTTTATACTTTACTTGCCTTACAATACTTTCTTTTCCTGTTGCGAGATAGCCTCTATTTCGCCATTCAGTAGTTATGGTATGAAATTCATGACCTAGATGACTTTTAACACTATCGGTAAGGATACATAGGTAATCCTTATTAAACACTGCTTTGACTACACCATTAAATACTGCTCCATAGTTAGCACCCGTTATATGATTTCTTTCTGCGTCTAATTTTTCTAGCAAACTCTCAAGCAATTGTTTAGGCTTATCAATATTCTTATTGGTTTCCAACATGTTACTGTATGCTTGGGCTATTGTGATGTATGGATCGTGTTCAAAACCGTCAATGTCGTTGATAATCTCGCCAGCAACTTGTAATAAGGCGAATGCTCTTCCTATTCTTGCCATGATTTCATTACTACCTGCTTTTTCAATAAGACGCTTCTCATGGCGTTTAAACGAGGCGTAGTACGTTTCTTTATCAGATTGGTATTGTTCTATGAATGCAAGCCCTAACGTGCCATATTGATTGTTTATGCCCTCATATAGGTCAATAAACGAAACATTATCAGCAAATGGGTTTTCTTGTAGCGTAACCACTCTTGCTCCGATACCTGCTTTTTCATTGCCATTATCAGCTAAGGACGTCTCTCCCGTTGAAATCATTATGTTTTGCCATGTACGTTCAACATCAATACTCCGCTTGTTGCCACGTCCTTTTTCACGACCACCACTAAATTGGTATACGACATCAGCTATCATGTAGGGATTCGCTTTTCTTGAGTCATCAAGGTATAACGGAAAGCTATTTAAGAATGCCGATTTACGTTCGATGCCCACTCTTGTTATATTCCATTCACTTACTAAACCTTGTTTACCCCATACACTACTAGCCACTTTTAAAGCTGTTGTTTTACCACGTGAACTTGCACCGCTTAAATCAACAACAAAAGGTTCAACATTAAAGTCATGAAGCAATATAGAGCCACAGGAAGCATACAAGAACATCATTGTTGGGTTAGAGTCTAAAATCGGCTTAAATACACTCTGTGCATACGCTTGTAGCGTTCCTTTTGTTTGAAACTGGTCGGCAATCTCTTTATAGCCCGCTTCATGGATAACAAGTTCCATATCAGAATCTATGTTTAGTGGGTGTATAAAATGGTTTTTAATATGACCTAGTCTTGTGACAACACTTGTAATTGGTAATGGGTTCATACGCATATACATACTGATATAATTAACCAAGTCATTACGATTGGTTGTAGTCACATCAAAGCCCCTATTAGCCAGCCCAATTAAATGTATATTGTCCACTAATTCACGAGCGTAGACAGGCATTTTATAAGTTTTATTATTGTTATCAAACGTCAACTCATATGTGAACTCATTCGTTTCAATGTCTCGAAATCTCTGTGTGATGAATGGTGGTGTAGAAGTGATTAGCTTTGGTACAACGTACTTATTTTCTCCCTTACCTTTTTCAATTACTTTGTATAGCCAACGATTTTCTCCAACTTGATAGCCTGTGGGTATATTATTCGCACTATCACTTTCAGCGTTATTTATTAATTCTTTAATATCAACAGGAAGTTCAGCCACTAAATCACTCCTTTCTTGTGTGTCTCAAATAAATACTCTTGAATGTCTGATTGATTTCTTTATCGCTAATAGCTGGTTCACATTGCTTTGACCAGCCGTAAGCTAATCCATAAACAAGATTAGGGTCGACACGTTTACTCAATAGGTGTCCTATAACCTGTGTCAGTGCCACGTTACGCTCCCCACTGCTAACACCCATACAAATATCTTTCCAATGCTCTGAATCACGCTTATTATGCCTTAAAACGATTGGTTGCGATTGTTCTACTGGTTCAGAAGCGGGATACATCTGTAAGCAACTATCTAATTGATCACGTGTAATAAATGGTGCGTCATTAATAAACCAATGATATGGCTTGTTCTTATCCTTAATAACAGGCAAAGCGGATAATTGAACAGGCTTAAAACACGACTCGTCTATTGGTTCGCCAATATATCTAGCTAATGCACCAGCGTATGTGGTGTATTCTTGAGGCTCTAGAATATCGTCAACAGGCACGAGCAAACGGAATCTAGGTGCTAGATTGCTATCTTGTGGGTCTTGCACGTCACGGTGCCTATACGTGCTATACATGAAGTAAGAGAAGCGGTTCAACTTCTCTTGTATAGCCTTAATGAACCGCTTCATATCGTCTATATCGTCATAGTCTAGTGAAAATACTTGTCGATACATGACATACTCGTTTTTACGTCTATGATGTAATACTTCTCCTGTCTTTTCGTCTACACCCTCACTGATGTCTCCATATATCGCCAACTTGTTTGCATACTTATCACTAGAGTGAATCACTGGACGAGTCAGAAACTCGCACCATTCAGACCATTTAATTTCTTTAACCTCATCTGTACCCTTAGACATCAAATTTTGATATAATAAGATGTGAAGTGTATCATCATGTTTTAAGTGGAACATGGTGTAACACCCTTTCATAATTAATTTTGTGCGTTATCTTTGCTTTGGTCGGCGGAAGATGACGCTTTTTCTATGTCTTTAAACTCGTTTATCTTCTTGTCTAACCTACCAGTGTACATGTACAACAAATCGAATAGCTGTTCACAGTGAATGCGGTGTTCATTGTACGCATATCCATATCTTTGTACTTCTTCCATACTTTTAAGTCTATCCGTAGTAAATACATCATCAATAAACCAGCTATGCGTTGAAATTACATCTTCTAATTTCTCTTTAATAATCTCAATTTCTTCCATAAGCCATCTAATTTCGATATTCATACCTAGTATTCCTCCATAATTGCAAAATTGTTTTCTAACTGTTGCATTGCCCATTTCATGGTTGACTCTAAATGTTCCTCACGATCAACTGTTTCATACCATTCAGCATTACCCTCTCTAACCTTATGCGTGTATTCTGTTGCCTTGTCCTCAATGACCGCTTCTAATGTGCAATAAATATCAGTTAAGACCTCATTTTGTTGTTGGTTCATAATTAAACACTCACTTTCACTTTATTTTTGATTTCTTTAATACGTGATAAATCTAATTCCATACATGCCAATGTCACATGCTCACTCACGTCTTTAAAATGCTCTCTAAAGACATCAGGTGCCATGTTAAGCAATAGATTGCCTTTAGTGTCCTTTATGTTTATCCAGCCTAATAGACTGCGTGTGATTACTACTTGTTGTTTCATCATCTCAACCACCTTACGCTAATTTCTGATTATTACTGTACTTGCCATAAATATGCTTGCCGACAGACAAAGGAAGATTATATTTTTTAACAAACACCATGAACTCTACCGTTTCATCTAATATTTGTTGTCTTAATGCCAACATGTCCCTTGTCATATCCCCCTTTTTAATCATCTTAGAGAAGCCAAATACATTCGATACTGCCTTGTTGCTAATTGTTTGTGCTTTCAAATAATCTTTTTGAGAGATACCCTCAATACCATTCTTTAAGGTGTCCATAGCTTCTTTTTGCTTTTGCTTATCTAACATTCGGAACGTTTCATAACCTTTAAGACCCGTTGCTTGGCGTAACTCTTTGATTACTTGCTTAACCCATTGCTTAAATTCTTCAGCTTCTTCTCGTCTACTATTCCAAATTGCCTCATAAATGCCTACTTCTGAAATAATTACTGCTTTTTGCTTACCTCTAAGGGTGTCCACATTATGGACATCTTTTTCTGACACATCTAACAGCCTAGCCATATGTGGTGTATGCGAATAACCTAATGCTTTTGCTACATCACTAGCTACTGCCCAATACTCGCCGTCTTTCTCGATAAATCGAATTTCTTTCTCGTTGAAAATCTGTTTAATCATTTGTTATCACTCCTACACATTGATTTACTCTCTCACGCATGCGGGCGTTTATTGTTTCAATGTTTCTAGTACTTGCTCAATGTCTCTGCGATCGTAATACCATGATTTACCTTGCTTTCTTTTGGTTAAGCCTGCGATTTCCCACTGTTTAATGTCTTTGTGGGTGCAACGATACTCTTCCATAACCTCACTTTGCCTAAGCCACCGCTTCTGCTTTTGTCTAACCCTTTCTAATGCCAATGTTTCTGCTAATCTCACAATATCTGCGACAAGTTGCTGACTTGCTTCGTTACTTAGTAGTTGTGGCACGGTCGTTCAACTCCTCGATTAAAACGTATTTAAAATACGATTGTTCTTTTAAAAAAATAATCTCATCAATTGAGACTTCTAAAGATTCAGCTATTTTAAATGCGTCTTTAGGTTTAATCATTTCCGGGTTGTTTTCCCAAATGTTATAAGTCGACGGAGAAACACCCAATTTCTTAGCAAAAGATATTTGAGTGTATCCTTTTCTTTTACGCCATTCATCTAACTTCAAACTTGTTTTAGCACTTCTCATTTTTTACCTCCTCACTAACGTTATGAACAAAGTATATCGAATTATAAATACGTTTGCAATGATTTTATGTAATTTATTTCTGATTAATCGTATTTAAGTTGTTGAAATTATGATTTTTCATAGTATAATGTAAGTGTTAAGTCTCTGTTTATAAGGAGGGGTAAAAAATGGCTTTTAAAAATTCTATAAAAGAAATTAGATTAAATAACAGGTTATCAAAAGTTGAAATGGCAAAAAAGCTAAATGTTTCTGAGGGTACTATAAGAATGTGGGAGAATGGGAAAAACGAACCTAGAATGGGGATGGTCGAAAAAATCGCCAGTTCATTCAATGTATCTAAAAGTTATCTTTTAGGAGAAGTAGAAGAATCTACGTTACCGGAATTCGATAATGAAATCGAAATACCATATTATGGTAAAGTTTCTGCAGGCAATTTTGAAGAGGTTTCTATTGATAGTGAGACTATTAAAACACCTTCATTTGTATATAATGGGCGAAACCCTAATGAATGTATTGCGTTACAAATTAACGGTGATAGCATGAATAAGGTTCTAGCTAACGGGTCATACATAGTCGTACATGACTATAGAAAAACTTTAAACCGCAGACTGAACAGTAATGACATCTTAGTGTTGCGTATAGGTGGAGAGTACACAGTAAAACGTGTTAGGTGTACAGAAACCAAGTTGCATCTAGACCCCGAAAGCTATTCAGACGAGTTTAAAACAAATTCATATGACTTAGACTGTTTAGACGAAATCGAAGTGATTGGTAAGGTTATTTATAATTATCAAACTTTTGAGTAACCCCATTGAACGAAAACTTAATGTACCCTCTAATCATCACACCATGAGGTAGCCATTCCTTAACGGTGTGTCAATCCAATCTCACGCATGCGGGCAACAGAGAGGGTTGATTTTATGATTAAGAAATACAAAAAGAAAGACGGTACAACTGCATATATGTTTACTGCATATTTAGGTACCGATCCAATTACTGGAAAGCAGAAGCGGACGACAAGACGTGGCTTTAAGTCCGAAAGAGAGGCAAAAATTGCTGAAGCTAGGCTACAAATAGATACACAGCATAATGGCTTTATGAGTACGGATATAACGACGTTTGAGGAAGTCTATAAGCTATGGATAGAACAGTATCAACATACAGTGAAAGAAAGTTCCTACTTAATCGTTTTGACAATCTTTCGTACTGCTATTCTCAAACACTTTGCTAATATTCCCATTAAAAAGATTACAATCCCTTACTGTCAAAGCGTCATTTATGAATGGGACAAAAAGTACTCGAACGTAGCACAACACCGTATATATGCTTCTTGTGTACTAGATTATGCGGTAAAGCTGAAGATCATCACGGATAATCCTTTTAAACATACGAAACTACCACGAAAAAAAGAGACGCCAAAAGACGACTCTTTAAAGTATTACAACAGTGATGAGTTGCAACAGTTTTTAAGTTTTACTGAACATGACCCATTATACCACGCTATGTTTCGTACGCTAGCATTTACAGGCTTTAGACGTGGCGAGTTAATGGCATTAACATGGAATGATGTTGATTTTAATAATCAGACAATCACAGTCAATAAAACATATGCTATTGGGTTAGAATACAAGCAAATCATACAAGAACCTAAGACGAAATCATCTATAAGAACAATCAGTATAGACGATAAAACCGCTTCTGTATTAAAAGCTTGGCGGACATATCAACGTGTTGAGTCGCTAAAACATGGATACAACACATCAGATAAGAGCCAACGTGTTTTTACTAACATAACAACCAACAAGCCATTATGTAATAAATACATCAACCAAGCACTTATTAGGATATGTAAAGAACATAATTTCAAACGCATTACGCCACACGGCTTTAGACATACGCACTGTTCATTGCTATTTGAAGCGGGTGCTACTATTCAAGAGGTCAAAGATAGACTAGGTCATAAAGACATACAAACGACAATGAACATCTATGCTCACGTTACTAAAAAGCAAAAAGAAAACGTGGCAGAAAAGTTCGCAAACTACATCAATTTCTAGTCGAACGTATTCAAAACGTATTCAAATGCAAAAGCCTAATACCACAAACCGCATAATGACGGGGTTTATAGACCTATAATTATGTTAATTCATTAATTTGTTAT
>NZ_JXWY01000185.1 GCF_000934465.1 Staphylococcus microti
AGAGATAAGTAGTGGAACGAAAAAGGGTATATAAGTGTGTACAGTAAATCTTAGGTGAAATGAAAGAAATGTATCGTGAGTCTCCATCCTTGATGGAGCTTGTTGTAAGACCGAACAACATTGAAAAGGCAATCAAGAAAGTGAGAAAGAACAGAGGAGCACCAGGAATTGACGGTATGAAAGTCGGTGAACTGAATGGACACTTTGCGCAATACTTTCCACAAATTAGAAAGAAACTGCTTGATGGCACATATAAACCACAAGCAGTAAGGAAAGTTGAAATCCCAAAACCAAACGGGAAAAAGCGTGTGTTGGGAATC
>NZ_JXWY01000039.1 GCF_000934465.1 Staphylococcus microti
TTTAAATATTATTTCAAAAAAAAAAAAAAAAAAACAATGTACATTCGATAATATATTTATTGTTAAATGAGAATTAGACAAAACAAATGCTTAATAACAAAGAGGAAGGATAGTGAGTATGAAAAATTATCAACAATACAAGAAGTATGACCGCAAGCAGCAAGTATTTAGTATTCGTAAGTTGTCGTATGGTACAGGTTCTGCCCTGTTGACAACTTTACTATTCTTAGGTGTATCACAAACAGCAGAGGCATCAGAAGTAACTGAACCAGCTCCTGAAACTACGGTTCAAAATACTGAAAATGTCGCAACCGCTGACGAACAGCCAGCTCCAACTGAAAACACAGCAGTAGCTAATGAAAATGTAGCAGAAGAAACATCTGATGAAGTACCAGCAGAAACTCCAGAGCAACCTGCTGAAACAACAGAAGCTGAAGCACCACAACCAGCTGTCGCAGAGACAACACCAAAAGAAGCACAACTTGTAGCTGAAGAAACAACACCTGAAAAAACTACTACTGAAGCAAATACACCCGCAAACGAGCCTACTCAAACTACATCAAACAATGCATCAACAACAGAAAATACGACAAAAGCGACACAACAACCTGAGTTGAAAAACAATGTAGATAACAAAATCTCTGATGTTTCAATTAACGTGAAAGACAACAAAATTGAAGATGTCGTGGATTATGGTAACCAAAAAAAAGTACATGATGCTATAGAGAATTTCAAACTCAACTATTATAAAGAAAACCCTTCAGCTTCTAAGAAAGATTACTTAAATGAATTAAGTAAGTTTCTTGGTGAAAATGAGTTATATGATGGTTCTGATTATGAAGCAAGTAGATCAAATAAAGGATTAAAGCCTTCAGAATACGAAGTAAAAGCAAAAGTATCTAATGCTAAAGCTGGAGACTATTTCACATTTCAACACGACAGTCTTACAGACTTAAATGGCAACTATGCCAATAACGTCAAAGTACAACTTCCCTCATTTTACCTTGAGTCAGACCCAAAAGTTGAAGTTGCACGCGCAGTCAATTTCGATAACCAAACAAAAAAATTACGTATCAATTTTTAGATACAATTAAAGATTTAGGCTCATTTAGTATGATTTTTAATGGCAAAGACTATGTAGACCGTAATAAAGTCACTGAAAATGGCCTTCAAAAAATTGACACATATAATTGGAACTAAATCTATTTCATATGATGTAACTATTCAATATGAAGAAAGTTTATATTCATATAACAATACTTCTTGGAATGGGTATTCGCAAACCTATTTAGACAAAGCAGGTATGAGAATGGTGTTAGATGAATATGATCCTGATAATAAAAAAGTTAAAAGTTTTTTACAAGTAAATCCGGACGCTCTTAACTTAAAGGTAGATAATAACAACAGTATCGTTGATCTAGACATAAAAGGTAAATCTTTTAATGTGTTAATCTCTAATGGTAATCCAGATCATTATAGCTATCCTACAAATGACCCAAACGATATAGATCCAAATGCAAGAGTTCATTCACGTTCATCAGTATTAATTGACAAAGATGCATTAAGTAGTTTAACAGTTTATAAATTACCTAAAGCAAAAACTATATCAAATAACAGCATTACAGAATTATCTAATCAACTAGAAGATGTAACAGATGAAGTTATAAAGGATAGCCAAATTGACTTAGAAAATGGAACATATTCATATAATCATAGAGATGCTTCGCTTGGTGATATAGAATTGGTATTATCAGACTTTGAGAGCAGCTATATTATAACTATGACTCATAATATAGCTGATGCTGCTATTGGCGACAATCCTTTTAATAAAATTGATTTAGGTGCTCGAATGATGTTGCCATATTACAAAAAAGAGAATACATCATTTAGAGGTCCAATAGATAATTTAGTAGATATCGGTTATGTACGCGCCCATATTGAAGAAGAATTTGAAGTAAATCCTGAATTACCTGAACAACCAGACTTCCCTGATCCAGATGAAAGCGATTCTGACGCAGATTCTGATGCAGATAGTGACTCAGATGCGGACAGCGACTCGGATGCGGATAGTGATTCTGACGCCGATAGCGACTCGGATGCAGATAGTGATTCAGATGCAGATAGCGACTCGGATGCAGATAGTGATTCAGATGCCGACAGCGACAGTGACTCGGACTCTGACAGCGATTCGGATTCTGACAGCGACTCGGATTCTGACAGTGATTCTGACGCAGATAGTGACTCCGATGCGGATAGCGACTCGGACAGTGACTCCGACGCAGATAGCGACTCTGATTCTGATAGTGATTCTGACTCTGATAGCGATTCCGACTCTGATAGTGATTCTGACTCTGACAGTGACTCGGATTCTGACAGCGACTCGGATGCAGATAGTGATTCTGATGCGGACAGTGACTCGGACAGCGATTCTGATGCAGACAGTGATTCTGACTCTGATAGCGATTCTGATTCTGATAGCGATTCTGATGCGGATAGCGACTCGGACTCTGATAGCGACTCGGATTCTGATAGTGATTCTGACTCTGATAGTGATTCTGACTCTGATAGCGATTCTGATTCTGACAGCGATTCTGATTCTGACAGTGACTCAGATGCCGATAGCGACTCGGATTCTGACAGTGACTCAGATGCCGATAGCGATTCTGATTCTGACAGTGATTCGGACTCTGACAGCGACTCGGACTCTGACAGCGATTCAGACTCGGACAGCGACTCGGATGCAGACAGTGATTCGGACTCTGATAGTGACTCAGACTCTGATAGCGATTCGGACTCTGATAGCGATTCGGACTCTGATAGCGATTCGGACTCGGACAGCGACTCAGATGCCGATAGCGACTCAGACTCTGACAGCGATTCAGACTCTGATAGTGATTCGGACTCTGATAGCGATTCGGACTCGGACAGCGACTCTGACTCTGATAGTGACTCAGACTCTGATAGCGATTCGGACTCGGACAGTGACTCTGATACTGGCAAAGATTCAGACGATAACTCAAATGGTGATAAACCAGGTAACCACGGTGAAGGACACCCTGGCAAAGGTTTACCAGACACAGGTAATGCAACAAATAATGGCACATTGATTGGCTCATTATTTGCAGCGCTTGGCTCACTATTCTTAGTTGGACAACGTCGTAGAAAACAAGACGAAAAATAATCCTATTACATTCATATACTCCCGTAAAATAGAGAGGCAGTCATTTCGTTGATTGCCTCTCTTTCTGTGCTTCTGTTTATTCACTTATATATTCCATAATCGGTTGTCTGTTAGGAAAATCTAAAAAAAGGCATAAAAAAAACGCCGTGCTCTAACACGGCGCTAAACAAAGGGGATGGGAGAAATTTTTCACTTCAAACAAAGGGGTATGTTTGTTATGTGATTAATTTCATGCACATAATATATCATGCTGAATCATAGGTTTCAACCCTTTAACTTGCAAAAATTAACTTTTTCACAAATTCGTCATATTGTAAACGAATTCATTTTATAAACGATTCATTAGCGCTTCAAAAGCGTCTAATTTTTGTTCAAATACGTGTAATGCATCTTCAATTGGTTGTGGTGTTGTCATATCGACACCCGCATTTTTCAACAACTCAATTGGGTAGTTTGAGCTACCTTTTTTCAAGAATTCATTAATGTATCTTTCTACGGCCGGTTCGCCTTCCGTTAAAATTTGATGGCTTAAACTTTGTGCCGCACTATAACCTGTCGCATATTGATATACATAGTAATTCATATAGAAATGTGGAATGCGTGACCATTCTTTGCTGATATGTTCATCTGTTTCAACAACATCGCCAAAGTATAAACGATTCAATGCCGCATATTCTTCATTCATACGTTGTGCTGTTAACGGCTCGCCCGCTTCTTCAATCTCGTGAATTTTATGTTCAAATTCTGCAAACATTGTTTGACGGAATAACGTCGCTCTGAAACGTTCTAATTCTTGGTTCAACAACAATAAACGACGCTTATCATCTAAATGTTGTTCCATATAATGACTTAATAACGCTTCGTTACACGTTGACGCGACTTCCGCTACGAAAATTGAATAACCACTATACGTTGATGATTGATTTTGACGACTGAAATAGCTATGTGCCGAATGACCAAACTCATGTACAAGTGTAAATAAATCTGACACCGTATCTGACCAGTTCAACAAAATAAACGGATTCGTTTGATGTGCACCTGAAGAATAAGCACCTGAACGTTTACCTTTATTTTCATACACGTCAACCCAGCCATTGTCTAAGCCTTCTTTTAATACATTCAAGTACGTCTCACCCATAGGCGCTAAACCTTTTAACATCCATTCAACTGCTTCTTCATACGGCATATCGAATTGAATATCTTTTACAAGTGGCGTATACATATCATACATTTTCAAGTCATCAATACCGAGTAATTTTTTACGTAGTTCTGTATATCTGTGCAATAACGGTAAATATTGATGCACTGTTTTAACTAAGTTATCATATACCGCTTCAGGTATGTAGTTATTACTCAATGCTTGTTCACGTGCTGTTTTGTAGTTGTGTGAGCGTGCGTTGAAAACGTGTTTCTTCACTTCCCCTGCCAATGTCGCACTTAACGTATTGTTGTACGCACCATACGCCTTATAAACGTTCTCATAGGCAGATTGACGTAATTGACGATCGTCTGACTCTAAATACTTAATAAACGTCCCTTGTGTTAACGGGTGCTTATTACCGTCTTTATCCATCACGTCCTCAAATGTTAAATCCGCATTGTCAAACATACTGAAAACATTGCGTGGTGTTGATAACGCATCTTGTGCTTCCGTCAATAACTTTTCTTTGTCCGCATCTAATACGTGTGGACGTTGATGGTTAATCATTTCTAATGCGAAAGCGTAATGTTTCAAGCCGTCATGTTCCTCTAAAAATGATTGAATCTTCGCCTCATCAATTTGTAGCAATTCAGGCACTAAAAAGCTCCACGCCGAACTGAAACGAATGATCAATTGATGTGCGCGTGACTCTAAACCTGTATAATGTGCATTCCCTGTATCTTGGTCCTGCTTCAAATGTGCATAAACGTATACAGATTCTAAATCTGCTTCGATCTCATCTTGTAATTGCAAGGCAGCGTACAACGTCTCAGCACTGTCGCCTAAATGCCCTTTAAATTGTTCCTCTTCACCAATACGGCTTGCTACTTTATCAAATGCCGCTTCCCAAGCTGCATCATCTTTAAAAATTGTCGTTAAATCCCATGTGTGGTTTGGAAACTTTTGCTCTTGTTCTTCTCGTGTTCTTTGATTTGTCATACTTTTCCTCCTTAAATTATGAGATAATTAATACTATTTTCTCATTTTCGGTTAAAAAAAGCACATGATAGACTTATCATTTTAAAATTTTTTTATAACGTTCAACTAATTGTTTGATCAGTTGTTGTCGAGACACCCCACCTGTCGCAAAATAACGCAACTTGATACACCTTTGTAGTGCAGTATATGGATCTCGTTGATACGTCAATGCCTCGAATACTTTCAGCTGCCATAAAACCGGATGCGTCGTCACATATATTTGTTCTGGGAAAATATAACCCGTGTACTGAATGACTTGTGTTTCCGTCAACTGCATACGATATATGATCGACAATGTCGGCTCATGCACGGTATCTTTATGGCGACAATGCCTTAAATATTGCAGGATACGTACCGTTGAAAGTTTACGAACTGTCGTAACTACTGGCAGGTCTGTCTCATAATCTGTCAGCAACTGTGTATCATCTAGTCGTGCACAATCTGCCACAAACTGACGCGCTGTGATACTCATGACATTGCTCAAACGATATAAACGACAATTCGTTGGATGAATCGCATACATGACGTGTCGGTCAGGCGCAATACACGCCTGTTGCAGTTGGTTGAAATAGTAGACACCTCGACGATATTTCGGCAATAGTGATAGCCATATAACGTGATAACCTACCTGCGCTAATCCTTCTGTCCGTTTGATCATCTGTTGAACAGGGATTGCGCTTAACTGAATCTCAATCGCATACTGACCTACAACAATATCTGGAATTTGTTGAATCTCGGATAAATACGGCTCTAATTGAACATTTGGATATTGTATAGATAACATGTGAAACAAACGTAACTTAAGTCGATGATGTAACGCACTCTCTCCAACACCTTGATGCGTACTTTGACGTGGATGTGCAAAATGTGCTATGTTGCGACACCCCTTTTTCAAAATCATTCGTTCATGACATACTGGACAAAAATAACACGTCGCTTTCTCAGCATGTTGTGCTAAAACACGTTCCTGCTGCTCGTTATAAGCTGTTAGCATAACAATCACCTCAACTTATAACACGTACCATCACACCTCATTACTTCTCTCTCATCTATAACAACGCAAAAAAGCACATCACCCAACTTAATAAAGTCAGCAATGTGCGTTCTTATCTTAATCATTTATAATGCAAAATAACGTTTGACTTGTTCTGTCACATTATAACTCATCACAATTTTACCGTAGTCGTTGAGATATAGTTCCGTCTTATCACTCATTGACGCAAACTCTAACATTTGACTATAAAAGTCATGAATCTCATCTTCTGTGACACGTGTATCAAAATGCACCACATAATAGTATTGTTCGTCTAACATATATAGTAAGTCTTCAAAGTTCGTCAATTGTTGATCGTTGCGATGTGCATACGCAATCACTGATTCTAAATCATCAAACTTAAAGATAGCTGTTTGTGTGAGTGGCACATGACCACTTGATACGCTCTTTTGTGATGTTTTATTTTTCGTCGTGCTTTTATCTTCAGTTGCTTCATTGTCTCTGAATGATTGTGACAATAGGTCGCTTAAATGATTGTCTATTTCATCAAAAGCGTTTATATCATCTGACATGCCCATCTCTGGATCGTTTTTAGATTTTGAAATCGTTACTTCTACACCTTTTTCAAATGCATGCACTTGAATCCATAAAGGCCCTTCTGCAACAAAGTCTTCTTCTTCGTTGACTTCTTCCATCACAGACCAGAAAAATTCTTCGCCACGTTTACGGTTCGTCCACAAATCTTCGCGTCTGAAACCACGTGCTTCAATATCTGAGTATGTGATAAATAGTTTCACTGTCATATCATCAATACGTTCTATTCTCATATCATCACACTCCCTTACAGTTGATGAATCGTAATCTCATTGTATGAAATCATCTTCATAAATACAATTTTTTTGTTTCTTTTCAAATGCTATGTTACTTTTGTTACCCACATTATAACATATTGCATGCAAATCGAAATGATATTGCTTGCGTACAACAAGGTAAAAAATATAACAAAAAACAGCACGCATGCGACGCACTGTTTCGGGTCTATTCACGGACGCAATCTACCATGAATAGTGGAGTATTTAAATTAAAAAAGTGTCTTAAAAATTGAGTTAATCTACCATACGTTGTGCTTCAAGTAATTGGAACGTACGCACTTTGCGTGGTAGGAAACGGCGAATCTCATCTTCGTTGTACCCAACTTGTAATCTTTTCTCGTCTAGGATGATTGGACGACGTAAGATTCCTGGGTTGTCTTGGATGATTGTGTATAAGTCTTGAAGTGGTAATGAATCGATATCAACGTTCAACTTTTGATATGTTTTAGAACGTGTTGAGATAATCTCATCTGTTCCATCTTCAGTCATTTTAAGTATCTCTTTGATTTCATCTAATGTTAAATGCTCAGAGAAAATATTTCGCTCCGTATACGGAATGTCATGTTCTTGTAACCATGCTTTCGCTTTACGGCAAGATGTGCAACTTGGTGAAGTAAATAATGTTACCATACATCTCACTCTCCTAGTTTAATGAATTAAATTCATTTAGTTTTAACGTTTCATCTATTGACTGCACAATATAAGGTCAATACGTTAAAAAATCTTAAGCCCTTGTCTTCTAACGTTATGATTATATTATATGTGCCCAACATTAAAATTAAATGAGAAAACAACAATTAAAAAATTTTTATTCAAATAATCAGACTTTAGTCGTATAAACTTGTCTAATCAATTGGTATTTATAGCTTATCACAAATTACAAACAAATAAAATACTGTTATAATAGGAAAAAGAATATCCATGACAGAAAGTAGGCATTATATTTATGAAAACTTTATTTTCCGGTATCCAGCCAAGTGGTATCCCAACAATCGGTAACTATATCGGTGCGCTTAAACAATTCGCTGATATTCAAGACGACTATCAATGTTATTTCTGCATTGTAGACCAACATGCGATTACAGTGCCACAAGATCGTCTCAAGTTACGTGAACAAACGCGTAAACTTGCTGCCATTTATCTTGCATCAGGTTTAAACCCAGAGAAAGTTACATTGTTCATTCAATCTGAAGTTCCTGCACACGTACAAGCAGGTTGGATGCTGACAACTATCTCATCTGTTGGCGAACTGGAGCGTATGACACAGTTCAAAGACAAAGCGCAAAAACAAAATGACGGTATTCCAGCAGGCTTACTCACATACCCACCATTGATGGCTGCGGACATTGTTTTATATAACACAGACATCGTGCCAGTGGGCGATGACCAAAAACAACATATCGAGTTAACACGTAACCTTGTTGACCGTTTCAACAGTCGTTACAATGATGTTCTTGTTAAACCAGATGTGCATATGCCTAAAGTCGGTGGTCGTGTCATGAGCTTGCAAGATCCGACGAAGAAAATGAGTAAGAGTGATGATAACCAAAAGAACTTTATTTCATTACTAGATGAACCACGTCTTGCTGCTAAAAAAATTAAAAGTGCAGTGACAGACTCAGACGGTATTATTAAATACGATAAAGAAAACAAACCGGGTATTTCAAACTTGCTTACAATTTACTCAAGCTTAACAGACACACCGATTGCTGATTTAGAAGCGCAATATGAAGGTCAAGGCTATGGCGCTTTCAAAGGTGACCTTGCTGACATCGTTGAAAAATTCTTAATCGACTTCCAAGAAAAGTTCAATCATTTCTATGAATCTGAACGCCTAGATGCCATTTTAGATGAAGGTCGCGATAAAGCACAGCGCGCCTCATTTAAAACATTGAAAAAAATGGAAAAAGCGATGGGCTTAGGACGTAAAAATAAATAATCTATAAAGCAAAAAGAGAGGACATCTGTCACGGTGCGACGGATTTCCTCTCTTTTGCATGCGATTAAATTTTAAGCATTCCTCGAAAACCTCTTGCCGCATAATACGACTCTGCACCGTTATGATACGTGAACACAGTGCCGTAACGATAGTCACAGAACAACGCACCACCTAAGTCACGAATATTGTCAGGCGTTACAATCCAACTCGATGTTTTCTTATCAAACGTGCCTAGCGTTTGTAAATGACGATATTGCGCTTCTGTTAATAACGTAATCCCCATCGCTTCAGCCAACGCAATCGCACTCGTTTCCGGCTTATGCTTTTTACGCGATTCTAATGCCGCTTGATCATAACAAACACTTCTACGCCCTTTTGGACTTTCAGCTGAACAGTCTACAAATAGATACGCCCCATCTTCCGTACCGATAACATCCGGCTCACCTTCCGTACGTTCCATTTCATTTAAAGTCCACAGCTTATCATCTGATGCTGCTTGTAACGTCTGTTCAACAGCTTCCCAAGTGATGTCTTCATGTCGTTCTGGATATTTTTCAAATCTTGCCTTTAACGTTGCAATCAACGTCTCTTTTTGTTCTTGCGTTAAAGTTGCCATACATCTACTCCTTTATCTTTGGTGCATTCATCATAACAAGATTTATCCCATTTAGCGAATGAAAAAAGAGCTGGAGACCAAGTGCTTGAAACACTTAGTTCTCCAACTCTATTACGTTATTTCTCTTTCTTTTTACCCGTTTCGCGATCAATACTCTTGTCGATATACGTGTATTTCAACGTCGTATCGCCACCAATATTATGATACTGCAAGTTTTTCACTTGCGGATTCGTTAAATGCGCTTCCCCTTTTTGATAAATTGGCGCAATCGGTGCGTCATTTAATAAAAGTGTTTCCGCATCAATCAACGTTTGATTACGTTCTTGTTCTTTTTGGAGTAACGGACCATTCGCGTCTTTCAACATTTGGTCAAACGCTTTATTGCCCCAACCTGTGTTGTTTGATGAATTCCCCGTCGTCATAATATTTAAAAACGTCAATGGGTCTGGATAGTCAGGTCCCCAACCAGAGAGTGAAATATCATAGTTTTCGCTTTGTTCACGTGCAATACGTTGTTTAAACGGTAACTGTTGAATTTTAATCGTTACACCCGGTAAATTTTCTTCAATTTGTGCTTTAATAAATTCAGCTGAAATTTTAGATGCTGGTGTATCTTCCGTGTTTAACTTAAACGTAAACGAATCTTCACCTAAAGCTTGTTTTGCTTTTTCATAATGTGCTTTCGCTTCTTCAGGATTGTACACGAGCGGTGAATCAATTTGATCCGCAAAGTCTGAATCGTCTGGTGCTTTCGCTGTTCCTTTTGATGTAAAGCCATCACTTGGTGCCGAACCATTGTTCAATACAGAATCAACATACGATTTCTTATTAACGGCTTTTGCCAAGGCTAAACGCATATCTTTATTTTTAAATGCAGGCACTGTGCCTTGGTTTAACTTCAAGTAAAAAGTCGACGCTAATAAACGTTTCTTCAATGCCGGACTATCTTTATACTTTTCAACTTGCTCTGATGCAATTAATGTATCATCGACTGAATTCGTATCATACAAAGATGCACCTGCTTGTCCGTCTTTTAAGATTTTGTAATTAACCTTGTCTAACTTCACAACATCTTTATCCCAATATTTGTCATTTTTCTCTAATAGAATTTTGTCTTCTACAGCCCATTCTTTCACTGTAAATGGCCCATTGTAAACAGCCTTGTCCGCTTTTGTACCATAACGCTCACCATGCTTTTTAACAACTTTTTCATTTTGAGGTAAAAACGTACCGAACGCTAACATTTCTTTATAATACGGAAGTGGCTTCGTTAATTCAAATTGTAATGTTTTATCGTCTAACGCTTTCACGCCGAGTGTTTCTGGTTTCTTCTCACCAGCATTAATTTCTTCGGCATTTTTCAAATCATACATAATGTACGCATATTCTGATGCGGTATCTGGATCGACAACACGTTGCCATGCGAAAACAAAGTCGTGTGCCGTTACTGGATCGCCGTTCGACCATTTCGCATTATCTCGCAATTGAACTGTCCACGTTTTGCCATCTTCAGATATTTTCGGTTCCCCTTTCGCAACGCCAGGTTGTGCTTTATCATTGCCATCCAACACGTACAAGCCTTCATACACTTGATTGAACTTATCAAAACTTACTGTGTCCGTGACTTTCGCCGTATCTAATGACGACATGTCTTGTGGAATTACTTTACGAAAGACTTGCCCTTTATCATCATAAACCCCTTCGCCACTGCCACATGCCGATAAGACGAGTGCAGCTGCCAAGATTGGCGTGAATAATTTCAATGTTCTCCTAGTCTTCACTTGACATTCCCCTTTCACAAATTTAAGCATGGTTCTTGTTGTATGCCGCTTGAAACTGTACTAACTCTTCATCTGTCGCAAACACATAATGATCTGGTGCCACTTCTTGTAATGAACGCGCATCGTTTTGACTCGCATCATGTGTGTACGTAATCCTTTTACGTGTACGCTCTGAATCCGGATCCGGTTGCGGTACAGCTGATAATAATGATTGCGTATATGGATGCACAGGGTTGTTATAAATGTGATCTGCTGTCCCAATCTCGACAATACGTCCTAAATGCATGACCGCAATACGATCTGATATGTACTTAACCATGGATAAATCATGTGCAATAAATAAAAATGTAATATTGCGTTCTCGCTTTAATTTTTGCATTAAATTCACGACTTGTGCTTGAATCGATACATCGAGTGCAGAAATCGGTTCATCCGCAATAATAAATTCCGGTTCTACCGCTAAAGCACGCGCAATACCGATACGTTGACGTTGACCGCCTGAAAATTCATGTGGGTAACGGTTGGCATGACTTTTACGTAAGCCGACTGTTTCTAACAAGTCGTATACACGCTTTTTGCGATCACGACGATCTTTCGCAAGTCCATGAATGTCAATCCCTTCTGCGACAATGTCCATTACTTTTAATCGTGGATTGAGTGACGCGTACGGATCTTGGAAAATCATTTGAATCTTTTTATTAAACTTCAATAATTCTTTACGGTTTTTAATTTCTTGTATGTTAACCCCTTCGTATAGCACCTTGCCATCTGTCACATCATTTAATTTGATAATGGCTTTCCCCGTCGTCGATTTACCTGAACCTGATTCGCCAACGAGTCCGAATGTTTCCCCTTTATAAATGCTGAACGAAATATCATTAATCGCGCGTACTTCATTCGCTTTACCTGCATTAAAATATTGTTTTAAATTTTGTACTTCTACCAGTTTCTCCCTGTTTCCCATTTAAAACGACACCCTTTCTACACGTTCTGGTTTGTCGAAATTATGCGGCATATGACGCTGCTTACGCTTCACAATTTCTGGTGGCTCAACATGCGGCGCACGCGCATCTAGTAACCAAGAACGCACATAATGTGTTGGTGACACACCAAACCATGGTGGTGCTTCTTTAAAGTCAATCGCCAACGCATAATTACTTCGTGGCGCAAAAGCGTCTCCTTTCGGCGGATGCACTAAGTCAGGTGGCGTCCCAGGAATGGCTAACAACTCTGTATCGCCTTCCGTTTCCAAGTCAGGCATAGAAGATAACAAGCCCCATGTATATGGATGACGTGGGTCATAGAAAATCTCATCGACATTACCCGTTTCAATCATCTGACCACCATACATCACTGCCACACGATCCGCTACATTCGCAACAACACCTAGGTCGTGTGTAATAAAAATAATCGCGGTATCAATTTTTTGTTGTAACTCTTTCATCAAATCTAAAATTTGCGCTTGCATCGTTATGTCTAGCGCTGTCGTCGGTTCATCCGCAATTAAAATCTTCGGCTCACATGCTAACGCTAAAGCGATAACGATACGCTGACGTTGTCCACCTGAAAATTGGTGTGGATATGCATTGAAACGTTCTTCCACATTTTTTAACCCAACCAATTTCAACAACTCAATTGCACGCTTTTTCGCCTCTGCTTTACTCAACCCGATATGTTTAATAATTGGCTCCATCACTTGTTTACCAATCTTCATCGTTGGATTCAACGACGTCATCGGATCTTGGAAAATCATCGAAATTTCTTTCCCACGCAACTTCATCAATTCTTTTTCAGGCTTTTGCGTCAAATCTTCGCCATCGAAAATAATTTGTCCTTTTTTAATTCGTCCAGTCGGTCCTTGGAAAAGCTTTGTGATTGCCTTCGTTGTGACAGACTTTCCCGAACCAGATTCTCCTACAATCGCCAGTGTTTCCCCTTTATTTAAATAAAAATCTACACCACGCACTGCTTGCACTTCCCCTGCCGTAATATCAAAGGAAACATGCAGGTCCTTCACTTCTAAAATATGTTCAGTCATGGTACCTTCCTCCTTTTATCAGTGTTCGAGGAGCAGAATTTTCATTAGCACTTCGCAATTCAGCAAAATTTGAAAAACAATTTTGCGCACTGCTTGGTTTCTGCTTAAATTCTAAGTGCTCCTTTCACAACCTCGTTTATAAATGTTCCTTTATTTACGCATCTTAGGGTCAAATGCATCGCGCAGACCATCGCTAAATAGATAGAAGAATAAAATTAATAAACTTAGCACGACTGCTGGAATAAACAATTCATGTGGGTGGATAAGTAACATCGCTCGCCCTTCATTAACAAGTGAACCGAGTGATGTTTGCGGTGCTGGTACACCGATACCGATAAAGCTTAAAAATGCCTCGAAGAAAATCGCATTCGGTACAGTAAACATAGATGTTACGATAATCGCACCTAGTGTATTCGGTAAGATATGCTTAAATATTAACTTTAAATCTGATGTTCCAAGTGTACGTGAAGCAAGTACAAACTCTTGATTTTTCAATTTTAAAAATTCTCCACGTACGACACGACTCATGCCAATCCAGCCGGTAATAGTCATCGCCAAAATAATCGTCCAAATCGATGGTTCAAAAATTAAAACGAATAAGATAACCACAATTAAAGTTGGAATAGATGAAATAATTTCAATAATACGTTGCATAATATCATCAACACGCCCGCCGAAATAACCGGAAATTGCACCGTAAATCACACCGATAAAAATATCCAACACGGCTGCAACGAAACCGATAAACAATGAGACTTGTGCCCCTTGCCATGTACGTGTCCATAAGTCACGTCCGAGTTGATCCGTTCCGAACCAGAAGTTTTCTTTCACATTTGCTTGTTCATAAGCATTGCCGTCGACACCTGAACCGTCAAACGGTAAAAATGGTATCTTATCAAGCACTGCCACTTTTGGTGGTAAGTTACGACGTTCCACATCTTGTTCTGCAAAACCGTGACTGTTTAACATCGGACCAATTAAAGCAAAAAGTAAAATAATAATCAGTCCAATCATCCCTACAACAGCTAATTTATTATGTGTCAACTGCGTCCATGCGTCTTGCCAGAACGTGCGACCTTCACGTTGTAACGCTTGTTGATTAAGATCCGGTTCACCTGTTCGTACAAAGTCTTCGTGCATGACACCCGTCGTTTGCGCCATTGTTGCGCTTGACGGATCGTCTTTTGGTAAATGATGTAAGTCTTTCGTCATTATTTTTTACCCCCTTGTACACGAATACGTGGATCAATCAAGCCGTATAATACGTCCACTATAAAAATGGATACGATGAACAATGTACTAAATAGCAACGTAATCGCCATAATCACAGAGAAATCATTCGTTGTAATCGAGCGTACGAATTGATCCCCAAGTCCTGGCACACCGAAAATATTTTCAATCGTCAGTGTCCCTGTTAAAATACTCGCTAGCATTGGTACAAGAATTGTAACAACTGGAATCAATGCATTGCGTAGTGCGTGTTTGAATAACACCGCATAAGTTGAGTTCCCCTTTGCTCGCGCCAATAAAATATAATCTGAACTCAACACTTCGATCATTTCAGCTCGAATGTATCGTGCAACTGTTGCTAAAACGACGGCTGACAATGCCAACGATGGCAAGATTGCCGTTGAAATACCTTCCCAACCAGCAACTGGAAACCATTGCAACTTCACTGCGAAAACATATTGTAGTAAGACTGCCAATACGAATGATGGCACTGAAATGGCAATAACCGATATAAGTGTCGCTAAATAGTCGACCCAGGTGTTTTGCCTTGTCGCTGCGGCAACACCTAATATCACACCGAGCACAACACCAATCGCCATCGCAAATAAGCCCATTTGAAATGATGGAACGAGTCGTGGTTGAATGAGTTCCCATACAGGTTGACCGTCATATTGGAACGAGTTCCCAAAGTCTCCCGATACGACGTTCTTCATGTAATTTGCATATTGCACAGGTAACGGATCATTCAAGCCGTATTTCTCATTCAACATGATTTTTTGATCTTCACTCAATTTTTCATCGTTGAATGGTGATCCGGGCATTAACTTCATTAAGAAAAAGGTGATTGTAATAATAATGAATAGCGAAATCACCATATACACCAACCGCTTAAGCGTATATTTAAGCATATGTATTCTCCCCCTCTGTTCAATTAACATTCCCTTCTAAATTTTCAGAAATATTAATGCCATTATAGACTTTTGCATTTTTATAATCAATATGTTTTTGAACTATAAATTTATTCAACTGTAAAAAATGCTATAATAATCATGTTCTAAGCTATTAAAGTTTTCTGATAAAAATTTCAAATTAATGATGATTACAAATAGTTAAACTACAAAATAATACATACGTACAAGGAGATAAACATGAAGTTTTTGAATTTTAATACACTACTATACATTTTAATTACACCTGTTGCTACTTTAATATTGTGGCTCACTGGGGCACATACTTGGCATTATTTGATTAATACATTTTTTTCGTTATCACTGATTATCAGCATCTTTCTGTTTACTTTGCTACTCATACAAGAAGGTATTTTTGACGTGACGAGTTACGGTTTTCGTAAATTCCGCTATCAACTGATGCGTAAAAAGAATCGCCAAATGTATGAAGAAGATGACTTTTACAATCCAAAATCACCGAAACGTGAACAATACGTTGTCCAACCGTGGATTAAGCCTGCATTGCTTGTTAACACCGGCTATTTTGTCCTATCAATCATTCTCGCCTTTTTACTATAGGCACAACAAAAGCCCGCACTTTTAACTGAGTACGGGCTTTTGTTATATCGTTTATTCATATTTTTTAAATACTAATACTGCGTTGTGACCACCAAAACCTAAACTATTACTCATCGCATAGGTAATGTCATGGTCAACCGCTTCATTCGGTGTAATATCTAAATCAATCTCAGGGTCTGGTGTATGCGCATGAATCGTCGGCGCAATTTTACCATCACGAATAGATAATACAGAGAAAATGGCTTCAATCCCACCAGTCGCACCTAATAAGTGTCCTGTCATAGACTTTGTAGAGCTGATTTTCAATGATTTTGCAGCATCGCCAAACGTCTTTTTAATCGCTTGAATTTCAAATAAATCACCGACTGGCGTACTTGTACCGTGCGCATTCAAATATTGTACGTCTTCTGGCGAAATGTTCGCATCATCCAACGCTGCTTTCATCGCACGTGCACCGCCTTCTCCTTCTGGTGCTGGTGCTGTAATATGATGTGCATCACCTGATGACGCATAGCCAACAACTTCAGCATAAATGTGTGCACCACGTGCTTGTGCTGATTCTAAAGACTCAAGCACAATCACACCTGATCCTTCACCCATTACAAAGCCATCACGACCTTCTTGGAATGGACGACATGCCGTTTCAACATCGTTGTTCGTTGATAATGCACGACTTGCGCTGAAGCCTGCAATCGACATATGCGTAATAGGCGCTTCCGTCCCACCAGCAATCATAGCATCGGCATCGCCACGCTCAATAAATTTGAACGCTTCACCGATAGAGTTCGTTGCCGTTGCACATGCAGTAACTGTTGAACCATTCGGCCCTTTTGCACCTAAATCAATTGATACTTGTCCAGAAGCCATATCCGGAATAAGCATCGGTACGAAAAACGGACTAACACGTCTCGGACCACGTTTTTTCAATTGTTCAAACGCATCTTCAAATGTTTCCATACCACCGATACCTGAACCAATCCAAACACCGATACGATCCGCATTTGATTCGTTAATATCTAACTTCGCATCTGCCACTGCTTCACGTGCAGCAACAACCGCATATTGTGTAAAACGCGCCATTTTACGCGCTTCTTTTTTAGGAATATGTTCCTCTATATCAAAATCTTTTAATTCTCCAGCAATATGTACCTGATATGGTTCTGTATCAATGCGTGTAATATCATTAATTCCATTGACACCGTTTAATGCGTTGCGCCACATTGTAGGAACGTCATTACCAATAGGTGATAATGCACCTAATCCCGTTACTACAACACGTTGTTTCTTTGTCATTGGATTTCCTCCTCTATTATTTACCCCATCGAATCACGACTGAGCCCCAAGTGAGCCCACCGCCAAATCCTACGAGTACTAAAATATCGTCATCTTTTATACGACCATTTTCAAGTTCCTGTCCAATACTTAAAGGAATAGATGCCGCAGATGTATTCCCGTATTTATCTACTGAGACACTCATTTTTTCTTTCGGCAAGCCGAGGCGTTGACGTGCTGACTCCATAATACGAATATTCGCTTGATGAGGAATAAACATATCCACATCATCTGGCGTCAAACCAGCCTTTTCCACAACACGTGTCGATGAATCTCCCATCACACGTACCGCAAATTTAAATACTTCGCGTCCATTCATACGGATTAAGTCTGTTTCTTGTTCTTGGTATAAATATTTGCCACCAATACCATCCGAACCGACTTCATAACTTAGAATACCACGGTTGCCGGACACTTCGCCAATAATAGCTGCGCCCGCACCATCACCGAATAAAATCGCTGTACCACGGTCGTTCAAATCCGTAATTTTTGAGAGTTTATCCGCACCGACGACTAAAATATTTTTATAATCTCCTGATAGTATAAACGCTCTCGCAGTCACAATGCCATACATAAAGCCTGTACATGCTGCTAATTGGTCCATAGACGCAACTTTCGTTAAGCCTAAACGCTCTTGTAACATATTCGCAACCGTTGGAAAACGATGATCCCCAGTTGAAGTCGCAACGATAACCATATCCACGTCTTCCGGTTTGATACCCGCATCTTCAATTGCTCTCACACTCGCTTCGTATGCAAGATGAGATGTATCTTGATTTTTATCCGCCCAGCGACGTTCTTTAATTCCCGTCATTTGTGAAATCCATTCGTCTGACGTATCGAGATATGCTTCAAAATAGCTGTTATCTACAACACGTTCTGGGACATAAGCGCCAAATCCTTTAATTCCTACATTCATGGTGGAACACCTTCTTTAATTTTTTAATACCAGGTATTAATTTAACACAAGGTACTAAAAATTGACAAGTCATACACTTTGTTACACTATACAATTGTATAAAAGCGTTTTATAATGAAACTATCAGCGAAATTGGAGGCGTAACAACATGAAGTATATTATTACGTTTGTCTGGGCTGTTTTATTATTTGAGATGGTGAACTTCGTATTGAATAGTTTGCAAGGCGGTGGCCCACTTAACCTTGTGACACCTATCGCATTAGCTGCTATTCTTTTCGTCATTATCTTAATTTTAGATGCAGTCGGATCATCAACAACGCATCAATCAAGCGAATCACATTAACATGATTAAATAAGCCATTGCGACGCTCAAAACGACGCAATGGCTTTATTTTATATGCACATACAAAATTTATTTATTGCATATCATGTTGCTTTAACTGTTTTGTCGCCGGATCAAAATAAGTTACTGACGATTCACGTAGCTGTAATTTTTGTTCTGGACTTATACTGTAATCATTGTCATATAACGTCGCTTCCCAACTACCATACATTGGATTTGGGAAGATAATATATTTGCTACCGAAGTCATCTTCGTGTTGTTTCACAAAAGTGTCGCGTGCTTCAGCCGTCGCCGCTTTTGGCTCATCAAAGTCTAACAGATTATCACCAAACAACTGAACAAGACGATAGTTCATTCTAATATGATCTCTGCGTTCTGACTTGCCATGCTCCCCTTCTTTTTTCAATAAGACATGTGCTTTATTCGCTTGAGGTAAACCTTCTTTTTTCAGATTTTTTACCGTCGCATTGAGATCTTGTTCATGCGAACGATCTGATACATAGAAAATCTCTACATCATGTTGATCCGCATATGTTAAGAAATCTTTTGCACCATACACCGGTTTGGCCTGTGCTGTTTGTACCCACTCATGCCAACCTTCTGGGAATGACGTCCCATTTAACGTGCTATATGCTTGATACGGTGAGTTATCAAGTACTGTTTCATCAATATCCAAAGCAATAGCAATTTTCTTGCCACCTTTATGCTTTTGAATATGCTCATCTAACGCTTCCTTCGCTGCATTATAACCTTGTGCATACAGCGCCTTCGCTTCAGCAGAATTTTGATACCAAGCAACACTCATCATATTTTGTGCCGCTAATTGTGCCATTGCAGCATCATCTGTCGATTGTTGTGTCACTTCCTGTTGCGGTACATCATTGCCAGCCAAAGCATTTTGTGGCACAGATGTTGTCGCAACCCCTAATGCCAATAATACCGCTGACGTTTTTGTCCATGGATTCATGTGCATCACCCTTATATGTATTTGTTTTTAGCAATTAATAATTTTATATTCATTGCTCGTTTGTTATTATAACATAATTATATTGAATGACTTTCGTGTAATAAATTTTGTAAAAAAACGCCCAAAAATTAGTACCATTTCTAACTTTTGAGCGTAATGTATGTTAAACGTCATTTAAATTAATTTCTTTATTACCAATGTCAAAATAGGCAGGTTCATGCGTCGCTAATACAACCGTCACACCCGACGCATTCAACTCTTTGAACAATGAAATAATCGTGTCACTATTATGATCATCCAAATTACCTGTTGGCTCATCCGCAATAATCACACTCGGCTGTTTCAAAATCGCACGTGCAATCGCGAGTCGCTGTTGCTCACCACCACTACACGTATAAACTTTTGTTTTTAATGGCATATCGGCTAATCCTACACGTGCCATTACGTCTTGAATACGTGCTTGATCTTTTTTATCCACATTCAAAGGCAATGTTAAATTTTTTAAAATCGACTCATTTTCCAATAACCCATAATGTTGATACACATACGCAATATCATCTCGTTTGAAGGACAGCTTATCTTTTTCTTTATGAATCGTTTGTCCTTTAAACGTAATCGTGCCTGAGTCCGGATTTTCCAACAAACCGATAATATTGAGCAACGTCGATTTCCCTTTCCCACTCGCACCATGAATAACGACAAAATCACCTTGTTCAATCGTCAAATCAAAATTTTCTAAAATGCGCTTATTACCGAACGATTTATTAATATTTTGTAAATTAATCATCTTTCTTCCCCTTTAACACGAGATTGACATTTTCACGATTCAATTTTATAAACGTAAATGCCACAGATAAAGCTTCTATCAATGTAATCGACGCAAAAACCGAAATCGCAATGATGTTGTGACTTGTTAATAGTAGTGATCCCATCAATACATGCAACATGACTAGGAACAACAACATCCACTTGTGAATCGACCAGTAACTGTAGCCCAATGAACGTTTGAGAAAAATTTGGAACTGATATGACTTAAAGTAAATTTGAATAAACGTTAACGTTGTAATAATGAACGTAATACTTGTTAACAAAGCCAACCCTGTGTATTTGTATATTTCTGCTTTCAATTCTTTTACAATATCTACCTTCGTATCGTAAACGGCATATGCACTTTGAATCACGCCATCAAGTTTGTGTTTCTTCAAACCCTCATGTATTGTCTCATATGGATCATCTAAATGACTTTTAAAATAATAAGCCGTTGAAAAATAATGTTGATAATTTAGCGGATCAATATTGCCTGTTTCAACAATAGCAATAGGCGCTAAGATTGTATTTTTAGTACCACCAATCTCAGCATTATATGTGAAGTAGTCAACATCGTTTTTTACCCATATAATATTGATATCCAGAGATGGATCAATATCTTTCCGCTTATGCCCTATATTTTTATGAAAAGTAAAGTTTTCTTTAAAGTTTTCTATAATATCTTTTTTGTATTGTTTGAACTTTACAGGAACGAGTATATTTTGAATTTTGCTGTCTTTCTTTAAATGCTCTATAACATTATCACCTTGAATCGTTTTCTTAGGATGCTTTCTTAGATAATTTTCATCAATGATTACTGTTTTTCCATCTGGTTCAATGTCGGCATTTTTTTCTTCATTATATTCATATAAGTAGTGACCATCATTAATAAAATTTTCCATATCTACAATAAAACCGTTATTTTCATCACTTAAAAAATAAGACTTCATTTTAATATTGACTGCTTTGTCAATATCATCACTCTTTAATTGACCTACGTGATGAACGATTGTTCCATAATGGTCTTTAGTAAAATTCCAGTGTTTTATAGATATTTTTTGTTTTTGATAGTCTTTATCATTAGAAATAATTTGCGTCGTTGAGATTGTAACCAATACAATCGCAATTACTGAAATTACCATATACATAGCTATTAACATATATTTACTATAACTACGACCATTTTTAGCGTAACGCATCACAAATAACTGCACGATTATCGTGATAAAGCTATACAACAATACAAGTAATAGCGTCTCTATCAATATGATAATTAATAATGCGATATGAATATATGCGTCTTTGTATATTATGATATAAACTAAAAGTGTTAATATAATAGTAGCTAAAGCATATACCCATATATATTTAGATAAATTTTGAATTACAAATTTTATAATTTGAGCTTTTCGATATCCTAAATCATAGAGAATCTTTAATTGTTCTTTTTGATTCAATAAATCATGCAACAAGACAGCGAATAGCAGTAGGATTAAAAACACCGTTAAAGATATACTGAATAAATCTAAGGACAAAACATCCAAAAATGAAGCATTCATAACGTCTGTTAAACCCACATCTTGATTTATGAGCGTAATTACCTGCTGGACATCTTTTTCATTCCCTTTTAAATAATAGATTCCCTCTATAGAAAGGTTTGACTTATTCAAAGAAAAAACTTTAATATCAAGTCCACTATCAAAGATATTTAAATTTTTATTTTTGTCTGCTTCTTTCTTTAACTGATTGTCTGTAGTATTAAGCAATATTTTATAATCATTGACATATGTAACTTTTGTTATTTCGACATTGTATTTCTTTGAGAGATATGTAAAATAGGACCATGCCTCTTTATCGTGTTTTTTAGGTACAGTATCAAAATAAAAGTTAATCTTTTGACTGTCTTTCTCAACATGACTATAAAAAGATAATGACTTGGCTGAGTCTATCACTATTAAACTTAATGTTAACGAAATCGCCACGCACAAAAAAAGAATAATCTTTTTCAAAATAACTTTCCTCCGAATTGAAGTATTTTTTAATACAAAAAACTTTTAGAAAGCGCTTTCTAAAGAGATTGTATATTTATTTCAATTTTAAAGTCAAGTTAAAATATAAGTTTAAAAAAATATTTATATAACATTTATACCACTAAATAGTTATTAGTGTTTAAAAATTACAAATATACTATTGAAATTTTCGTAATAAATATTTACTTTATCAAAAAAGTAAAAAAGACGTACACGACTTACGCATACGCCTTTTTACTATTATTCTGTTTCAGTTAGTTTCTCAATATCAAATTGAATGGTACTATCTTGTAAATAACCATGCACGTGTGTGCCTTCTGGTAAGTTATCTTTAATCATCAAACGTGCCAATGGTGTTTCAACATGACGTTGTACAAAACGTTTCAATGGACGTGCACCATATTCTGGTTCATAGGCTGTTTCGCCCATCCATTTTTTCGCTTCGTCTGTTAAGTCTAATGTGATACGTTGATCCATTAATCGCATGTTTAAGTTTGTTAAAATTTTATCGATAATCATTTGCATGTCATCCACAGAGAGTGGACGGAATAAAACAATGTCATCCATACGGTTTAAAATTTCTGGTTTGAAGTAAGCATTTAAACTTTGCATCACTGCTTTTTCAGTTTCTTCAGTGATCACACCTTCATTTTTTACATTTTCAAGCAAGATTTGAGAACCGATGTTGCTTGTCATAATGATGATTGTATTTTTAAAGTCGACGCTACGTCCTTTTGAATCTGTTAAACGACCTTCGTCTAAAATTTGTAATAAGACGTTGAAGACATCTGTATGTGCTTTTTCGACTTCATCTAACAAAATAACAGAGTATGGATTACGTCTAACCGCTTCTGTTAATTGACCGCCTTCATCATGTCCTACATAGCCTGGAGGTGCACCGATAAGTCGTGATACAGCATGTTTCTCCATATACTCACTCATATCAATGCGAATCATATGTTTTTCAGAATCGAATAATGTTGACGCTAATGATTTCGCAAGTTCTGTTTTACCGACTCCTGTTGGGCCTAGAAATAAGAATGAGCCGATTGGACGGTTCGGGTCTTTAATGCCTGCTCTTGCACGAACGACTGCATCAGATACAAGGTCGACAGCACGGTCTTGACCAACGACTCTCTGATGTAAAATATCTGCCAAGTTCAATAGTTTTTCTCTTTCTGTTTCGACAAGTTTCGACACTGGAATGCCTGTCCATTGGCTGACAATTTCACCGATTTCTTCGTCTGTCACAACTTCACGAATAATGTGGTCACTCTCTTCGCCTTGTGTTTCTTGGAAAGCGGCTTCTAATTCTTTTAATTCTTTTTCAAGTTGTGGTATTTTACCGTGTTGTAAGACTGCTGCTGTTTCAAGGTCATAGTTGTTTTCAGCGTCTTCCAATGCTTTACGACTTTCATCTAATTCTGCACGTTTTTCTTGGACTTTCGCAATTTTTTCTTTTTCTTGTTCGACACGTGCTTGTAGCTGTGCTTGTTTTTCTTTTTCTTCTGCAAGTTCTTCTTGTAGCTCTTGAAGACGTACGCGGCTTGCTTCGTCAGATTCTTTTTTCAACGCATTTTCTTCAATTTCAAGCTGCATCACACGTCGGTTTGCTTGGTCTAATTCTGTTGGGTTTGAACCCATTTCCGTACGAATCGTTGCCGACGCTTGGTCTACAAGGTCAATCGCTTTGTCTGGTAGGAAACGATCTGTAATGTAGCGATCGGATAACTCTGCTGCTGCTACTAACGCACGGTCTTGAATGCGTACACCGTGATGGACTTCATAACGTTCTTTCAAACCACGCAAAATTGAAATGGTATCGTCAATGCTTGGTTCTTTGACGTTCACTTTTTGGAAACGACGTTCTAATGCAGAGTCTTTCTCAATATATTCACGATATTCATTTAATGTTGTCGCACCGATGCAGTGCAGTTCACCACGTGCTAACATTGGTTTTAACATGTTACCTGCGTCCATTGCACCGTCTGTTTTACCGGCACCTACTAACATATGAATTTCATCTATAAATAATAAAATACGACCATTTGAATCTTTTACTTCTTTTAACACGGCTTTAAGGCGCTCTTCAAATTCACCGCGGTATTTTGCCCCGGCTACTAATGCGCTTAAGTCAAGTTCAAATACAGTTTTGTCGAGTAATGAATCAGGTACATCTTTTTTCACGATACGTTGTGCTAAGCCTTCAACTATCGCTGTTTTACCGACACCTGGTTCCCCGATTAGTACTGGGTTGTTTTTAGTTTTACGGCTTAAAATGCGAATCGTGTTGCGAATTTCTTCGTCACGTCCAATGACTGGATCCATGTTTCCTTTACGTACTTCTTCGACTAAATCTCGACCGTATTTTGATAATGCTTCATAATTTACTTCAGGATTTTGAGTTGTCACATGGTTTCCTCCTCTTACTTTTTTAATAATTTCTTCAATCACTTGTTCTTTATACTTTACGAATGATGCCGTTGTATCGTCTACGTCCATTGCGGCACGTAAGATATGTTCCATTGAAATAAACTGGTCATCATATTCTTTCATATAATGTTCTGCTTTGTTAAATAATGTGTTTGTTTTCGGTGATAAATATTGTCCGTACTGCACATTTTCACCTGACACTTTCGGATATTGTGTCAGCTTTTTATCGTATGCTTTTGCGAGTGCATTCGTATCTACTTCTGCACGTTCTAAAATTGTTTTAAATAAACTATCCGGTGTTTCAAGTACCGCTTTTAGCACGGCTTCAACTTCTATGTTCGTTAATTTATAAGTTTGTGTAGCTTCTATTGCTTTTTGTAAAGCACCTTGAATAGAATGCGTCATCTGATTAATATCCAAAATGATTCACTCCTTTATTTCATAATAGGTCTTGTTTGACTTTGACTTTCTTTGACCTTAAATATATTATAACGCGCATGTTGTTAAAAATCAACAATAAAACAATGTCATATTGTATGAATTACAAACTAAAAAGAGCCGACTAGAAATCTCTATATAATAGAAGATTTCCGTCCAGCTCCTTAAAAATTATTTCATATTTTGTTTCATCGTTTTGATCATTTCATCAATCAGTGCTTTGACACCTTCCGCTTCTAAATGAATACCGTCTGGTGCAAAATAGTCTGTATGTCCTTGTGCACGGGCATGCCAGTCAACAAGGTATACATTGTCGCGGTCTTGCGCTGCTTTTTTGAACAATGCATTGACATGTGGCTGATAATCACGTGGTACGCTTGTGTTGACGAGATAAACTTGTGCTTTTCCAAAAAGATCTAACAACGTATTTAATTGATCTTCTGTAAAGTCACCATTCGTTCCAAGCTCCAACACCACAACATCGTCTTTATCTTTGTAGTCAGGATAACTTTCACGAACAAGTGGAATGGCCTGCACAAGTTGACGTCCAATGAGTCCATTAATGCTTGCATTCGGCACTTGTTCTTTAAATGTATCGCCGATATCGACCATTACGGAATCACCGATTAACAGAGGTTTCCAATGTGCGTACGGAGATGCTTGACCTTGAACTTGGAATCCGTCCACTTTCATTGAGCCGAGTGGTGCCGGTACGGTAAAATACTTATCCATATCATCTGTATTAATTGCTGTTGTATGTGTTTTTTCTTTTGATAAACCGTTAAATACACCAGATAAAATAAGCGCAGATGGTAACAATAATAGAATAGCTAACCATGCACGTTTGACATTAAGTGACTGCCAGTGTTTCAAATGTCGGAAATCGAATATTTTAAAACCTGAACGACGGAATGGCGTTTCAATAAAGCGATATGAGAATTCTGCCATGAAGAGCATCAAAGCCCCTTCCACGACATAAACAAACATTGGAATTTGCCCTTGTACAAAATGATGATGTATCAATACGATAATTGGATAATGCCATAAATATAAACTGTATGATCTTGAACCGATATATAGAAACAACGGATTGCCTAACAGTTTCGCAAATGCCCCACTCGGCATAACAGCACTCGCGATAATTGCCAATGTTAAAATGCTAATCAAGCCAAACCCACCGTAATACAGGCCATTGTGTGATTCACTGACATAGCGAAAGCAGAACAGCAAACCGACTAACGCAGCAATACCAATTCCGTCAATCATGAGTTTAGCTTGAATTGCCGTCTGCGCACGTAATTTAAATGCTGGCCATATAAAGGCAAGGACAACACCGAGTAACATTGTTTGTAGTCGTGTATCTGTACCAAAATAAACACGTGCAACATTACCTTGAGGGTCGTACAACACGCCCATTGTTACTATTGAAATGACAATCAGTGCTATCATTGTATATAAAATTGGTTTGACACGTTTTACAAAATAGAGCAAACTAAGTAAAACGAGTGGAAAAAATAAATAAAATTGTTCTTCAATTGCCAATGACCATAAATGCTTTAACGGCGCAACTTCAAATTGTGCAAAATAATCAACATCTTGGAAAATGTACCACCAGTTGCTGACATAAAATAAAGCTGCAAACGCATCACTGCGCACAGGTTTAATTTCTGAAGGTGCCATTATAAGCGTTAAAATAAGGACTGACATAATTAAAAAAATGACTGCTGGTAAAAGTCGCTTTAAACGTCTTACCCAGAAAGACACTAAGTCAATACGTTGTGTATTGTGATACTCCGTTAGTAACAAACTGGTGATGAGGTAGCCTGAAATAACAAAAAACGTATCCACACCTAAAAAGCCACCCGGCAGCCATTGCGGATTAAAGTGATAAATAATGACTGCTAACACAGCAATAGCACGTAACCCATCGAGTCCTGGCATGTAACGTGTCGCGAGTTGTTTATGCGGTTGTTTCGTGAAGTTCCACATACTTATCATTCTCTCTTCATAGTTAATATCACATAAATTTTACCTGTATTCGTCAAGTTTCGCAATATACCCCCGACGGACAAGCTTATTAAAAAGGACTGAAACTCTTCATCAAAGTTCAGTCCTTCTCTATGACGTCTATTTCTTTCTATTAAATAAGAGACAAGATCATATCTCTTATTTTTATAGTCTCTCGATTAGCTTACACCTAATGCGATTTTAGCGTAACGTGACATCATATCTTTATTCCATGGTGGATTCCATACAATGTTCACTTCTGTTTCTTTAATTTCAGGCAGTTCTCCCAATGCTGTTTTAACTTGGTCTACAATTTGCGGTCCCATTGGGCAACCGATTGATGTTAAAGTCATCTCTACAGTACATAAACCATCATCATTCAAATCAACTTTATAAACAAGGCCAAGATTGACGATATCGATACCCAACTCAGGGTCGATTACGTTCTCTAATGCACCTAGAATACTATCTTTTAATGCTTCTTCCATGCCTTTCACCTCTTTTTTTATGACTACTATCAATATATCAAAATCATTACATTTCTACAATAAAATGCTATGATATTCATACACTGAACAATAGAATTTAGGAGAATACTATGAAAAAACATTTGATTTGCTTAGACTTAGATGGCACATTATTAAACGACAACAAGGAAATCTCTGACTATACATTTCGCGTGCTAAAAAAATTACAAGAAGATGGGCACGCATTAATGATTGCAACGGGAAGACCGTATCGTGCAAGTAAGCTATATTACGATCAACTTGATATGGATACACCGATTGTCAACTTCAACGGGGCGTTTATTCATCACCCTACAAATCCTGACTTTCCGACGTATCATGAAAGATTAGATGAAGGTATTGCAACAAGTATTATTGAAACGTTGAAAAAAATGGACATTCAAAACTTAATTGCGGAAGTCGGTGATCAAGTGTATATTGATCGTCCGGATAACCGTCTTTTCGATGGTTTTAGTATGGGCAATCCAAATATTCAAGTGGGTGACTTAGAAACATTGCTTCATGAAGATCCAACGAGTTTATTAGTAGAAGCCGAAGAAACAATGATTCCACGTGTCAAACAAGTATTAACACGCTTCTATGCTGAAAACATTGAGCATAGACGTTGGGGCGCACCATTCCCTGTCATTGAAATTGTCAAACGTGGCATTAGTAAAGCAGTCGGCATTGACATTGTGCGTAAACATCTCGGCATCGAACGCAATGAAATTATTGCTTTTGGCGATGAAGACAATGATCTTGAAATGATTAAATATGCCAAACACGGTATTGCAATGGGGAATGCCATTTATGACTTAAAATATATTGCCAATGATACCACGCTATCTAATAATGAAGACGGTATCGGTGTGTATTTGAACGACTTCTTTCAATTAAATATACCTAAATAAATAATCCATTTAAGGAGGACGTAACATGTCACAACAAAAAATCATCGTCGTCGGTGCAGTCGCAGGTGGTGCAACGAGCGCAAGCCAAATTCGCCGTCTCGATCCAGAAAGCGACATTACTGTTTATGAGAAAGACCGCCATATGAGCTTTGCGAACTGTGGCCTGCCTTATTATCTTGGAAATGTCGTGTCATCACGTGACCAATTATTACCGATGACACCTGAAAAGTTTAAAGAGAAGAAAAATATTACGGTTAAACTGCAACATGAAGTTGTGCGTGTCGATACCGAACAACAAATCATTGAAGTGAAAGATCATACAACAGGCAATACGATTGAAGATCATTACGACATTTTAGTTTTGAGCCCCGGTGCACGTGCAAGACGCCTTGACTTTAATGCACCACATCTTTTCACATTGCGTAATATGGAAGATACGGATGCGATTGAAAACTATATCACATCCAACAATGTGCAACGTGTGTTACTCATCGGTGCTGGTTATGTCAGCTTAGAACTATTAGAAAATATGTATGAACGTGGCTTATCCCCTACATTGATTCATCGTTCAGAAGCCATTAATAAATTGATGGATCAAGATATGAACGCCGCCATTTTATCTGAACTTGAAGCACGTCATATTCCGTATCGTTTAAATGAAGAAGTAACCGCTATTAATGGACATACCGTTACATTTAAATCAGGTGCTGTTGAAGATTATGACATGATTATTGCAGGTGTTGGTGTACAGCCGAACTCTGAGTTTTTACAATCATCCGGCATTACAATAGATGAAAAAGGCTATATTCCAGTGAATGACCGTTTTCAAACGAATATTCCAAATGTCTATGCGGTGGGCGACATTGCAACGAATCATTATCGTCACGTTGACTTACCTGCACACGTGCCACTTGCTTGGGGCGCACATCGTGGTGCGAGTGTGGTTGCTGAACAAATCGCTGGCAGCAAAGATGTCACATTCCAAGGCTTTGTAGGCGCAAGTATCGTTAAATTTTTTGATTACACGCTTGCAAGTACAGGTGTCGCGCTTGGAGATCTTAAACATTTCGATTATGCAATGGTGGAAGTTGAAAACGGCACGCATGCGGGTTACTATCCTAACAATACGCCTGTTCATCTACGTGCGTACTATGACAAACAAACAAGACGTTTACTCCGTGCAGCGGCCGTTGGTAAAACTGGCGTTGATAAACGTATTGATGTCTTATCTATGGCGATGATGCACCGAGCAACGATAGATGACTTAACTGAATTTGAAGTTGCTTATGCCCCACCTTACAGTCATCCAAAAGATTTGATCAATATGCTGGGTTATAAAGCACGTCCATAAAAAAGGAAAAAGCGTCAAGGCTTGGAAACCATTCAGCGGTATCCAAATCTTGACGCTTTAATATTAATGGAATAATGCTGTGATTGGTCCCCAAGGTAAGATTGTCCCAAGAACCGCTGTAATCACGACGATAATCCATGTCCAAATAAACAATTTTCTGCTTGATGCTTGTTTCTTTTTACGTGCAATGGTTACTTCCATTAAACCAATGATGCCCAGTCCACCGACCATTTTTAATGTCAGTAACATATGACTTGCATCTGCACTTGTAAATGCTTTGGCGATCAACCAAAAACCTGTCACCAATACGAAAATCATAAACAAACGTAATGTCATGTGCAATGGTTTGAATAATGGTGTCGGTCCTTGTTTATTAGAAAAGTTTTCATATGTTGCAAAGAACAATATCAACAGCATAACAAAACTAATAATGTGTAAATTAATAAGTACCATTCGATATATCCTCCTTTTATAAATTGCCCTACATATCATAACATATCCCTTTTCATCCAGGCATTGGATTGCTTGAAATTTTACGTGTTTATTCGATTTTTAGCACAAAAAAATGAGAAGCCATAGTCATCAAACTACAGCTTCTCACATCTCTATTATTATTTTTCAATAAATGTTGTTAATGTACCGATATTATCAATTGTCACTTTCACTTCATCGCCCGGTTGTAAAAACTTCGGTGGGTTCATACCTGCACCAACGCCTGCTGGTGTACCTGTCGCAATGATGTCCCCCGGATGTAACGCAACATATTTTGAAATTTCTTCAATCAATTCATCAATTTTCAAAATCATTTGTGACGTGTTGCCGTCTTGACGAATTTCATTATTTACTTTTGTCACGATATTTACGTTCTCAGGTGTTGGTAACTCATCTTTCGTTACGATATAAGGACCCATTGGGCAGCCACCTGTTAAGCTTTTTGACAAGAACGCTTGATCATGCGCTTTTTGCGCTGTACGGTCTGTAATATCGTTGATGATTGTATAACCATACACGTAGTCTAACGCTAAGCCTTTCGGGATTTTCTCGCCTGACTTACCGATTACGACACCTAGCTCACCTTCATAATCCAATGCATCTGTAATGTCTTTATGATTTGGAATTGTTGCTTCGTCACCTGTTAATGATGAAGCTGCTTTTGTAAACACATATAAGCGTTCAACATCGTGATCTAACTCTTCAGCGTGTGCTTTATAGTTACGACCAAATGCGATTACGTTATTCGGTGGTGTGACGGGTGGTAAAAATTCAATATCTGCATATTGCACTTTGTACTCAGCTGCACGACCACTTTCTTCAGCTGCAACAACCGCTTTTCTTACTTGCTCTTGAAACTCTAACGTTTGATTGTGCTGTAATCCTTCTAATAATGTTTTCGGTTGGAATGCTGCATCGCCGAAATCAGCGAATACTTTTCTTAAATCCCATGCCGCTTCTTCTCGCTTTACCTTAACACCATATGATGTTTCACCATTGTGGTTGAATGATAAGAATTTCATTCACTATCAGCTCCTAACGTATATCTTATAGCCATTATAACGAAAGTTTTAGATAAATCACAAATTTTTGTCATTATCTTGACTAAATTGTAATCTCTCCAAATTTAAAGAAATATAATGAGCCTGATACAGGTTGTTTTAATATCACTTCTAGCGCCTTTTGATAATATGTCATTTGAATACGATATTTTTCTTTTAATTGTTGGCCAATTTCTTCGTCAGTCATACCTCTACGGCGAACGAATACATCTGTCTTATAATCCACAAAATAATACTGACCTGCTTCTTCAAAAACTAAGTCGATCATCCCTTGAATAATCGTATCCTCTTTGTCCGTTGGTTCTACAGCATTTTGATTCACAATAAACGGTAATTCTCGATAAATAGCGTCACTGTTCGCAATACGTAAATACAAATCACTATTTACAAAGCGCTTCACTTCTTCAACGTTAATATCGCGAATGGCTTCTTTATCAATGATTGCACGGTCAACTAACTGATCAAAATAAGCATACAACTCAGGTTCTGTTAAACGTTCTTTTTTAAATGGTAAATGTTGCATCACTGTGTGCATCAGCGTCCCAACTTCTGCTGCCGTTCGATGTTGTTCTTGCATAAAAGTTGGACGATCATACGTGACAGCACCAAGTCGATACTGGCGTACACGTTCATAGTTTGTGTCGGCTTGTTCAGTCTCTAACTGACGCTTTAACTCAGACACCGATTGTTTGGACGGTTGTTTTTCCGCCGCTTCATATGGATATTTAAACAGCAAACGTTCCTTAATTTGATTCGCAGTTCTTTGATCTAACACATCGTTTGCAAGGCGCTCTTTTAACATAGCAAGTGACGGTGTTTGGACTGCCTGTGCATCATCTTCAACCGGTATGATATCTTGGGCGTCTACTTGTTCAATCTGTACAGTTGGTTTGAGATAATCTGGCAACAATTCAACTGATGTCGCAAACTGTTGTTGCTTTGCCAAGTGCGTTGCTTGATGTTTACTCAACACACTATAAATCAGTTGAAACGGATTTTGCGCTGTAAATCGTTCAATCGTACCAAGGCGATTATCGCTGACCGACCAAGCCGTTAACTTATCTAACGCTTCTTCATTATCGACCGTGCCAATTAAGTAAAGATGTTCTTTCGCACGTGTAAGCGCCACATAAATTAACCGCATTTCCTCTGATATTAATTCTTTTTGATTCATAAGCTCAATGCTTTTAGAAATGAGTGACGGATAAAACAAACCGCGCTCTTCATCATAATATTGTAAGCCTAATCCTGCATGTTGGTTGAGTACGACTGGTTGTTTCAAGTCATCTTTGTTAAACTTTCGACTTAGTCCCGAATAAATAACAAATGGGAACTCTAACCCTTTACTACTATGCACGGTCATTAATCGAACCACATCATCATTCGGTCCAATAACATTCTCTTCACCAAAGTCTTTACCGCGGTCAATCATCTCGTCAATAAAACGAATAAATTGGAATAAACCACGATAGCTCGAGTTGTCGAACTCAATGGCTTTGTTAAATAAACCATGTAAGTTGGCACGACGTCCTTTACCACCGACTAACCCACTAAAATACTGTGTAATGTAATGATCATTGAACAACTTGTCAATCAACTGATACACCGGATGCGTTTGACTATAACGGCGATAACTTTCAAGTTGTGCTATAAAATCAACCAGCTTCTGACGTAATTCAGTGTCTGCTTCTGGTAAGTCTATATATTGTTGAATCGATTGATAGAAGTAATATTCATTTGGCGCACCTACACGTATTTTTGCCAATTCATCTTCCGTAAATTGATAAATCACTGAACGCATCAATCCAACGAGATAAATATCTTGTAACGGATTGTCGATTGCTCTTAAAAATGACAACATCAAACGCACTTCCGTTTGTTCAAAATAACCTTGCTTACTTTTCGCAAACAACGGCAAATTATAATCTTTGAACACTTGTTGAATGTTGCGTGCATTCGACATCGTTGCCTCTAATATAACGATGTCTTTATACGTTGCAGGTCGATACGTTTTTGTTTTAATATCATATACTTGCTTCGTTTCAAGAATTGCTTGCACTTGTTGCGCAATCAAATGCGCTTCTTGCTCGCCTTTATCCATATCTTGCTTTTGGTCTTTCAACAGCACTGTTAAATGAACGGGATAGGAGACATCATCAAACGGCGCACCTGAATACAAGCTTGCTGCTGCATCATAGTCGATTTCTCCAACAGTAGGATCCATCATATGTTTGAACAAATAGTTCGTCGTTGCCAACACTTCTTTGCGTGAACGGAAGTTTTGTGACAAATCAATACGTTTCCCACTCAAATCATCTGGCTGGTTAAACGCTTCGTATTTTCCAATAAACAAACTTGGGTCTGCTTGACGGAATTTATAAATCGACTGTTTCACATCGCCTACCATAAATAAATTGCCGTTTGATGCATCGCCTCTTTTAATACTTCCGATAATTGCTTCTTGTACACGGTTCGTATCTTGATACTCATCGACCAGTATTTCTTCAAATTGTGCGCGATACGTCTCTGCAATTGGAGAAGGTGTGCCATCCTCATTTAATAGAATACGAAGTGCTAAATGTTCATAATCTCCAAAGTCTATAATATTACGTACACGTTTTGCCGCTGAAAATTGTGCCATCACATCTTTCGTCAACTTTGCTAAGTATGCAACACGTGGTGCTAAATCTGTAAGTTCCTGCTGTAGTGTCTCAACATCACGACTGATTAATTCTGATTGAACGGTCTCCATAAATTTTTTGTAGCGGTCATAATTCGCTTTGAATGCTTCATACATTCCCTCTGCATATGGATCATCTTTCATGTCTTTCGGTTTTGACGGCATTCGCTCAAACTTAATCGCACGCACTTTCGACTTATCTATCATTTTTTCTGATAGTGCTTCACGTAAAGCGTCACGATGTTTGTTAATAAACGCTACATGCTTACCCTTATGATCAATTAATTCAATCTGCGCATATGCTTGTTCGACTGCATCTTGTGCTGCGTCTAAATACAATTGAATATATTGATCTAATATCGCCGTATAATTCTGTTGCGATGTGACATCTTCATACGGTTGGTTTAAACGATCCAGCCACTGTTCCGGGTGTGGATTGGCGACACTAAAATAATAAAGTTTTTTTATGATATTTCTAATGGCATCGTCATTTCTATCGGACGATAACTGTTCTGTTAACGTCACAAACTGCGGATCCAACGTTTCATAATGTGCTTCAAACACTTCATCCACTACTTGTTCTAGTAACAATACATTTTCAACATCACTTGCTGTACGAAAGTTTGGATCGATGTCCAGTTGATCATAATGCTGTTGAATCAACTTCAAACAAAAACTATGCAACGTGGATATTTGTGCTTGGTGGATTTTAGCACGTTGATTTTTCAAATGCTCATTACTTGGATCTTCTAACGACGCTTGTTGAATACGTGCTTCAATACGGTGCTTCATTTCACGTGCACTGGCGTTCGTAAACGTCACAACGAGCAAACGATCGACATCGATTTTGTCACGTAAAATACGCTGAATAATACGTTCAACTAAGACCGCTGTCTTACCCGAACCCGCCGCTGCAGCAACGAGCACATCTTGATTTTTCGCATAAATACTTTCCCATTGCGCATCTGTCCACTGTACGTCTTTCGGTTTTGTTGGAATCATCGTGTCTCCTCCTCTTCTTCCGTTGTCGCTAATAACTTCAATGGTTTAATGCTTTCATCCACATGTCGATATTTTGCACTATCGATCAAGCTATCAACATGACATACTGATTGATACTGACAAAAACGACACGGCAATGTATTGTCATATTTCAATGGTGCTACTTCTGTATGTCCATCCATAATTTGTGATGCAGTATGCACAAAGTTATCTCTGTTGCGCTGGATAAGGCGGTGAATCGTTTGTTCATCTGTGACTTTACTGTATGCGTAAAAGTCACCATTTTTCTTCAATGCGACAGGTACAATATCAGAACTAAAACCGCCTTCTATTCGGCGATCATAGGCATCTACAACATCTTCGTCACTATTGACCAAACCGTTTAATTTGTATGATTTTAAAAATGTCTCTTCATAATCATCTTCATTAACTGTATCCCATGCACGCTTTTTATCTTTGAACTTATGAACATGCATATACAAAAATCCACCCGGCTTAACATCATCAACCAGTCCAAGGCGTTCTTTATTTTGTAACGCAATATCCATATACGTCATCATTTGCATTTGTAAACCATAATAGACTTTCTTCAGGTCTAACTCCGCACTTTGTTTTGATGATTTATAGTCGATAATATTAATAAAACTTTTGCCATTTTTGTTATAGACGTCAATGCGGTCGATTTGCCCACGAATATTAATTGGGATGCCTTGCTCTGTTTGTAAAGGTTGCGCGAACAACTCATCCGACTTAGCTTTTTGGCGAAAAGACTTTTCAAACGCAATTGGACGGAACTGCGAATGTTCAGACTGATGACGTAACGCCTGCAATGTCGCTTGTACAATCTCACCAATACGTTTTGATAAGTAGCGATAATATGACGTCGCATTCAACAAGTTAAACTGTACTTTTGGTAAATGCTCATCTAATGCTTCTTGCGTCAATGACTGAATTTGTTTCGGTGTCAGCTTTTGGAAATTGCCATCCACTTTGTCAGCAATATAACGTAATACATCATGGAAAATCGTTCCGAGATCAAAATTCTGCAATTCATACTTTGTACGTTCGTTTAACTTCAAACCGTGTGATGCATAATGCTTAAACGGACAACTATTGTAGCCTTCAAAACGTGACACGCTGGCATTGATTGTCTTACCATAAAGTGCATACGTTAATGGTTGATCAAGTTGCACCGTCTCGTTGCGATAATCTAATGCAGTCGCCAAATGCGCCATGCCATCACTTAATGCAGGGTCTTTATACAATGTGTCATAAGCAACAAACCAACTATCCGCAATCGGTTGCCCATCTAACCATGCACGCAATGACTCGAATAAATGTACTTTCGTTTGATGTGGATGCACCATACGTCGCATGGCATCTTGTGCATTCAACTGTGCAATATTTTGCGTTTCAACAGCTGGCAAAATACTTTGCACATCGCTAATATACGGACTCGCTTCTTTTTCCGAACCACTGCTGTCCATCAAACTATATGTTAGCGTTAAACGTTCGCATGCACGTGTCATCGCAAAATAGCCAACGAACGCTTCGTCCATTTGTAGAATATCTGCTGTCGGACTTAACTGCATGCCCGTATATGCTTCAAACGTCTTTTTCTCCTCATCGGATATTAAACTCGTACTGTTAATCGCTTGCGGCAGCACACCGTCATTCATCCCTATCATATAGACGTGGCACTTGTTGTCGACCTTCGCCAAATCCATCGTTCCAATCGTCACTTGGTCAATCGTTTGCGGAATCATTGAAAATTCAAGTCCATTTAATCCAACATCTAGTAACTCTAAAAAGCGTGTGTATTCCATCTCTTGTTGACCAAACACCGCGACAATCTCATCTAAAATGCGTATAAAACCACGCCAGATTTGATCAACTGCCTCTGCTTGTTCATGATGCCCTTGCGTTTCTAACATGTCTCGGCGCGTCATCAACTGTGATGGGAGTTCAAACATTTCAAGGACTTCATAAAATGCCGTCGCATATGCCTCTGCATGTTTTCCCGTATTAAGCTTTTGTTCCAATTGAAATAATTGTTTGACCACGTGTTCCTTCATTGAAATAACACGTTGAAATGTATCGGCTTCTGATTCAGAGAGTGCTTTATGACGTTTAATGCCCATTTTCGTAAAGCTATCCACTTGGAAATATTTATCTTCCAGCCAACGCTTCCCGTATATGCCTCGTTCCATCGCATAGTTTTCAAGTAAATCTGTTAAATAACGACTATTCGGAAACTGTTGGGTTAATACACCTGTTTTAAATAAACGCATCATCGGTTCAAATTGCCAATTCGTTTTCAAAACTTCTATCATACTCACAAACATTTCCATAATCGGATGATGGACCATCGACTTCTTCACATCTATGTTATATGGAATATCATATTGCGCTAAAATTGCTTCTAACAAATAAACATAATTCGGGTCACGATACAAAATCGCAATATCCCGATAACGATATTTATTATCACGAACATCTGCAATAATTTGACGTGCCACTTCATTCACTTCTTCACGCATAGATGTCGCTTCAAATATACGTACCGCTCCATCGTCCACATGGGTTGCTTGAGGTTGTAACGCATCGAATTCCGACGCTAACGCCAGCAGACTTTGCTGTTTAAAACGCTGCACATCATTAAAACGTTCAATATTTAATGCTTTGCCTGTCTGCGTCGCAATATCATTAAGATGTGCCAACACCTCAGACGGCTTACGAAACATACTCAATGCATCCATGTCACCGTTTGTTGTCAGCAATACCGTTACGGACTTGGCGTGTTTTACAAGCGCTTCAATGACGAGATATTCTTGGGTTGAAAAGTTGTGAAAACCATCAATATACACATCCGCACGACGTAGCCAATCCGACTTAGGAATCAGCGAAATAAAACGCTGCATGAGACCTTCTCCCGTTAAATAATCTGATCCCATACGTTCTTGTAACTTTTTATAGATTAAACTCATATCATGCAGCTTATCTTGTGTTCGTTTCGGTAGCTGATTATTTTCCGCACTATCTGCTACAATTTCTGGCGTCACCGCATACTTTTCAAAGTCTTGTAGTTGTTCACGTACTTTTGTGCTAAAACCTAAATACTTCACTTGCGATTGATATAACTTCAACTGTTTACGTACATCTTGTAAAATGTTGTAAATCATCATCTCTATAGATGTAGATGACAAACGTGTTTCATGCACGCCTCCTACTTCTTGAAAAACACGATAACTTAACCTTTCAAAGTGGAGTACTTCTGCACGCAAACTTCCCTTCAGCGCTGAATCATTAACAAACGCTTGCTCATATAAATACGTTCCTTGCATCGGCGTCACAACAATAATCGGGTCGCCCAAAGGTGGATTATGTATTTTATCTTTGATTTCATTCATCATCGCTGTGCTTTTACCAGTGCCCGCTCTTCCTATCAATGCACGAAACATACGACTCCCCCTCACTCATAAATTAATATTACTTCTATTATATATGGTCGCTGATAATAACCAAACCGTTTCAACCACTTTGTAAAATAAATTTAAAAGGACAGATAATCCAATAAAAAAAGCCTAGTAAACAGCAACATGCCACTTACTAGACTTATGATAATCGACCTATGACTGGTCTTCTGTATGATCAGGGTTAAAGTTTACTTTGAAGTCACTTACAGGCCAGAATCGTAATGATACTTTACCAACGATTTGATCTTTATCAATCAAACCAATTGTACGACTATCTTTACTAACTTCACGATTGTCCCCTAACACTAAGTATTTATCTTCCGGTATTTTATATTTACCGTCACTACCTGGTAACGTTTGAGAGTTCACAGGTCCTGTGATTTCATCATATGATTTATGTTTTAAATTATAGGCAAGATACGGTTCATCCATCTTTTTACCATTTAAATAGAGCTGATCATTTTTGTATTCCACATGATCACCCGGCTTACCGATAATACGTTTAACATAGTCGTTATTTTCGTCCGCATGGAAAACAATGACATTCCCATTATCTAGATGACCTAATGTTTTACCAATTTTATTCACGATTAAACGATCGCCGTCTTTTAATGTTGGATGCATCGAGTCACCTTGTACATTGTATGGCTTAATAATGAACGTATACAACAATCCAACAATGAGAAGCGCTAGGCCTATCGAAATAATCCATTCCATTGTTTCTTTTCTCACTTTTGACACCTCTTTAATTATTAAAAATTGGGACGTAGTTATCGTGGCATTAATACACTTTACGATGTTTTTATCTCAACAGACTGTCTGACATAAACTATGCATCCCACTGAAATTCGACGTGAACTGTACTTTTCATCTTATCATAAAAAGAGAACGATACGTTAATGTTTTCTATGCCAAAAAGGATTGGGACTTCAATGGAAATTGCACTTTGGGAAATCAACAAATAATGTCCAAACCTCGAATGAGTATAAAAAACACACGCTATCCTGTATAAAGATAACGTGTGTGACATATGGCTTCTATAATATTATAAACGTGCTTCTAAGTCTTTTTTCTTATCTTCGTATCCTGGTTTACCAAGCAATGCGAACATGTTTTGTTTGTATGCTTCGACACCTGGTTGGTTAAATGGGTTTACGCCTAATTGGTAACCACTCATTGCAACGGCTAATTCAAAGAAGTATACAAGATAACCGTATGTTTCAGCATCTAATTTCGGTAATGTGATGACTAAGTTTGGTACACCACCATCTGTATGTGCTAATAAAGTACCTTCAAACGCTTTCGTATTGACTTCATCTACTGTTTTACCAGCTAAATAGTTCAAGCCATCTAAATCATCTGCATCTTCTTCAATCGTAATGTTATGTTTTGGTGATTCAACTTTTAACACTGTTTCAAATAAGAAACGACGTCCTTCTTGAACGTATTGACCTAATGAATGCAAGTCAGTTGTAAAGTTGGCACTTGATGGATAAATCCCTTTCAAGTCTTTACCTTCAGATTCACCAAATAATTGTTTCCACCATTCATTGAAATATTGTAATGATGGTTCATAGTTGATTAACATTTCTGTTGTATAACCTTTGTTGTATAAAACATTACGGATTGATGCATATTGGTACGCAATGTTTTGTTCCAAGTCGTCTGATGCAAGCTCTTCACGTGCTTTCGCTGCACCTGCCATCATTGCTTGAATATCGATACCTGCAACGGCAATCGGTAATAAACCAACAGCAGTTAATACAGAGAAACGACCACCGACATCATCCGGCACAACAAATGATGCATAGCCTTCATTTGTGGCAAGTTGTTTCAATGCACCTTTTTCTTTATCAGTCGTTGCGAAAATACGCTTAACGGCTTCTTCTTTACCATATTTTTCTTCTAATAATTGCTTGAATAAACGGAATGCGACAGCTGGTTCTGTTGTAGTACCAGATTTAGAAATCACATTTACAGAGAAATCTTTACCGTCTAAGTAGTCGATTAACTCCTGTGTATAAGATGAAGAAAGATGGTGACCTGCGAAAATAATTTCTGGTAAGTCACTGTTTTTCTTGAATGCAGGTGTTAACATTTCAATCGCAGAACGTGCACCTAAATATGAACCACCGATACCGATCACAACTAACACATCTGAATGTGCTTTAATCTCTTCAGCAGCAGCTAAAATGCGATCGAATTCTGCTTTATCATAATCAACTGGTAAATCAACCCATCCTAAAAAGTCGCTACCAGCACCTGTTCCTTCATGGATTGTGCGATGAATCAGTTTTACTTGATCTTGTTGTTGCGCTAATTCATGTTGTCCGAAAAATTGTAATGCCTTTTTATAATCAAACTGGATATGTGTCATGCACTTTGCCTCCTAATTTAACTGAACTCATGTTTATTTTACTAACATATATTTATAAATTCAATAAAGTTAAATAGTCCGAAAAATTGCGCTAATCTATTATGTATATTTATAAAAATACTTGCATATTAAAACACAACGTGCTAATATATGACTTAAGCAAAATCAATTAAACACAGAGGTGACAGTTTTATGAAAGAGAAGGTAGTATTAGCATATTCAGGTGGTTTAGATACAAGCGTGGCAGTGCAATGGTTAATCGAACAAGGTTATGATGTTGTTGCATGTTGCTTAGACGTTGGTGAAGGAAAAGATTTAGACGTTGTCTATCAAAAGGCGTTAGACATGGGTGCCGTTGAATCACATGTCATTGACGCAACAAAAGAATTTGCAGAGGAATACGTTGGCTATGCCATCAAAGGGAATTTAATGTATGAACAAACGTATCCACTCGTTTCTGCTTTATCACGACCTTTGATTTCAAAAAAACTTGTCGAAATCGCGCATGAAACGAATGCGGTCGCAATTGCACACGGTTGTACAGGTAAAGGGAATGACCAAGTACGTTTTGAAGTCGCAATTAAAGCATTAGATCCAAGCTTAAAAGTAATTGCACCCGTAAGAGAATGGGGTTGGAGCCGTGAAGAAGAGCTTGATTATGCGAAGAAGCATAATATCCCAGTACCGATTGGCAAAGACTCTCCTTACTCAATCGACCAAAACTTATGGGGCCGTGCAAATGAATGTGGTGTGTTAGAAGATCCGTATGTGGCACCACCAGCAGACGCATTCGATTTAACGAAAGAATTAGAAGACACACCAGATACACCAGATGAAATTATTTTAACGTTCACTGAAGGCCTTCCAACACATATTGATGGCAAAGCATTTGAACTCGATGATTTAATTTTATATTTAAATGACTTAGCTGGAAAACACGGTATTGGCCGTATCGACCATATTGAAAACAGACTTGTTGGTATTAAATCAAGAGAAGTTTACGAAGTGCCAGGTGCAGAAGTTATTTTAAAAGCGCATAAAGGTTTAGAAACGATTACGTTATCAAAAGACGTTGCACACTTTAAACCTGTCGCAGAGAAACAATTAGCTGAACTTGTGTATAACGGCTTATGGTTCTCTCCACTAACAGATGCATTAAAAGTGTTTATTGACCATACACAAAAATATGTAACAGGCGACGTACGTGTGAAACTTTTCAAAGGTCATGCGGTTGTCAATGGTAGAAAATCTGACTACACACTTTACAATGAAAAATTAGCAACATATACAAAAGAAGATGCATTCAATCAACAATCAGCAGTTGGCTTTATCGACATTTTCGGTTTACCAACACAAGTCAATGCAATGTTACACGGAGGTTATGCAGATGAGTAAAAAAGCATGGGGCGGTAGATTTGAAGAAAAACCTGAAGATTGGGTAGATGCGTTTAATGCATCTATCCACTTCGATAAAAATTTAGTTGATGAAGATGTTCAAGGAAGTATCGCCCATGCCACAATGCTTGCAAATCAAGGCATTTTGACACAAGACGAGGCTTCAACGATTATTTCAGAACTTAAAGTCATTCAACAAGATATTCACGACAATAAAGTGCCTTTACAAGAGTCACTAGAAGACATTCATTTAAACATTGAACATGAACTGATTCAACGTATCGGTGCTGTCGGCGGTAAGTTGCATACAGGGCGTAGTCGTAATGACCAAGTTGCAACGGATATGCATTTATATACAAAGAAAGAAGTTCAAAATATTATCACAAGTATTGCATCTTTCCAACAAACCATTCTAAATTTAGCAGAACAGCATGTTGATACAATTATGCCAGGTTACACACATCTACAACGTGCACAGCCCATTTCATTCGCACATCATGTGATGACATATTTCTGGATGTTAGAACGTGATAAGTCAAGATTTACAGATGCATTAAAACGTATTGACTTATCCCCTTTAGGCGCTGCTGCATTAAGTGGTACAACATATCCGATTGATCGTCATGAAACACAAGCTTTACTTGGCTTTGGTGGCATTTATGAAAACAGCTTAGATGCAGTAAGTGATCGTGACTACATCGTTGAAACATTGCATAATATTAGCTTAACGATGGTCCACCTCTCTCGTTTCGCTGAAGAGATTATTTTCTGGTCATCTGAAGAAGCAAAGTTTGTTACTTTATCAGATGCTTTCTCAACTGGTTCATCTATTATGCCACAGAAGAAAAATCCAGATATGGCAGAATTAATTCGTGGGAAAGTCGGTCGTACAACAGGTCATTTAATGAGCATGTTAATGACGTTAAAAGGGCTCCCACTTGCTTATAACAAAGATATGCAAGAAGATAAAGAAGGTTTGTTCGATGCAGTTCATACACTAAAAGGTTCATTAAAAATCTTTGAAGGTATGTTAGCAAGTATGACTGTAAACACAGACAGATTAGCTACAACTGTGCGTCAAGACTTTTCAAATGCAACCGAACTTGCAGACTACCTTGTCATGAAAGGCATTCCGTTTAGAGATGCCCATGAAATTGTCGGCAAACTCGTATTGTGGTCAATTCAAAACAATATGTATTTACTCGATGTACCGTTAGACGTTTATCAAGCACAAGCATCGGAAATTGAAGAAGATATTTATACATTTTTACAACCGGATGAAGCGGTTAAACGTCGTAAAAGTTATGGTGCTACAGGACAAGACGCAGTAAAACATCAAATTGAAGTTGCGAAACAATATTTATAATGGCTGTAGAGGATAGTCGCCTTATTTCAATTATAAGGTGCTATCCTCTTTTATTAAGCCTATATGAAGAATATAAAGTTTTTATGAAATCGCTTGCATATTTTGGTGGATTTTTTTAACTTAAAAATGTATTACCATTATAAGGAGGCATTTTTAATGAAATATTCTTCAAAAATTCTTGTATCAGCTGGACTAACTGCTTCACTGTTAGCATCCCCATTTATCACTTCGAATTTTACCCAAGCAGGTTCGATGCAAAGTGCGCATAATCATCATCAAGCATCTCCCCTTTCTCCAAGTCATCAAAATATCCTTAACAAAGCACATGTCAATATTGGCCATCGTGGCGCAAGTGGTTATGCACCCGAGCATACATTTGTCGCATATGATAAAAGTTTAAATGAAATGGGTGCCGATTATTTAGAAATTGATCTTCAAGTAACGAAAGATGGGCATTTAGTTGCAATGCACGATGAAACAGTGGATCGCACAACAAATAGCACAGGACGTGTAAGTGATTATACACTTGCCGAATTAAAACAACTGGATGCAGGTTCATGGTTTAATGACGCACACCCTAAGCAACAAAATCAAAATTACGTTGGCCAACAAGTGCCGACATTAGATGAAATCTTCAGCCGTTATGGTACAAAAGCAAACTACTATATCGAAACGAAATCACCGGATGTTTATCCACGTATGGAAGAAAAATTGTTAGCAACGCTTAAAAAACATGGATTAGATAAGAAAAATCATCTGAATAAAGGCAAAGTCGTTATTCAATCTTTTTCTCAAGAAAGTTTATTGAAATTACACAAGTTGAATCCTAATGTTCCACTCGTTCAGTTGATGGACATCGGTGAATTACAACAATACGATGATAACGACCTGGCTTACATAAGTAGCTATGCAATCGGTGTAGGACCTGACTATAAAGACTTAACTGCCGAAAATACACAACAGTTACGCCAACACGGTTTCCACATTCATCCTTATACCGTCAATGATGCTGAATCTATGAAACGCTTAAATGACTATGGTGTCACAGGGGTATTCACAAACTACCCTGATATTTACAATAAAATTACCAATGAATCGTAAAAAAACAGAGGCGCCCACGTTCGGCGTCTCTGTTTTTTGGTTCTATAACAAAGGATCATTATCCAATTGCAATACTAATATTACTCTATTCACTAACCTCACTATAATCATTTATTATTAAGTTTTTTCTTTTTACCAGCAGTCTAAAGATATAAAGTATTACATTTTGTATTATTATAAACAGTATAACTTCCTTCTTTACATACAGAAAAAGCACAATCAAAAAGAAGAAAGATATTAAAATATTCAAAATAGAATTATTTATTTTTTGTTTAAAAAATCTGTATATAAAAAAGTATGCAGAAAGCAAAAATACAATTTTGATAGGAAGAAACACACTATCTGATATATTCAATTTAAACTCTGCAATAACGCTAATAAAAAAGCCAAATGCTATTACATTCATTAGCAAGATAAAAAATATTCTTTTCTTTGTAGGCATTTTCACTTTGCTAATAGCTTCCATTACTTCTTCATTCATTTTATTTTCATTTTCTATAAAAACTTTATTGACAAAGTTCATTTTATTTATAATGTTATAGAGTGTATTCTGCAAAGGAAGTAATATGATTGAAAAAGTTAACGTGAGACTAAGATAGTTTAACCAAGAACGTAAATCCAATACCTTATGTTCTATTAATTGATCAATTAAAAACCCTTTTAAAGGTGAGACTTCAAAAATTATCATAGCTATAAATAGTATTGGGATAACGATTTTTTTCACTAGAATCCCTCATTTAATAATTTAGTTAATTTTTTATGTCATACCAAACACTTAAATTATTCAGATGAATCGTCATCGTTAGATCCACGCATTTTAATCATTTTTAATAAATAGATAACACCTATTACTATGAACGCTGTTGCAAAAATCCATTCTTCTTTAATGACAAATACTAAGCCTGATATTAAGAAAATCGCAGCAATTACTAAAGTTATTATGTTTCTATTCATATTTTTTACTCCCTTTATATTTTTTGAACTAATTTTTTACCACTAATTCACCCAAAATAATTATTCGCTGATTTTTGTTAGTCCTAAAGTCCCTTTTAAGTAGCAACCAGCACAGTAATCCCTAAAGTTACATCCATCAATACAAATTCTCCCTTTTTGAGGCGATTGTGTAATAAATATAAGTGATTCACTATTCTGATGAAAAACGTCTTGATAAGATTGTTCCTTCAAATTACCTATTACAAACTCTTTTGGAAAAAGGGCACACGCCCCCATTAGAAACCATAACTATTGAGCACCTTTTATTTTAACGTAAAAACCTTAAATAGTATGTAACATATGTTACATAACCAACTATAAATGTTATACTTTTTTCAAAGGGGTGATTATTTTATGAATAAATCAGTAATAATCAAAGATTTCATCAAACAAAATGGTACGAAAAACAAATTAGGAAAAGGGGATTATTTAGAAGACGATTTTGAAAATTATTTATATCTTTTAGAAAAAGGTATTTTATATATCTATCAAGATAATATAGATGGTACGACTTTGATATATAAAATAATAAGCCCAAATAATTTATTCTTTTGCGATAACAATAAGTACTTTCGTGGAAAATCAGAAGTAGTATTCTATAAAATTCCAATAGATACTATTAGAAAAAATTCTAGTCTTTTTACGCAATATACCAAATTGCTTACTTTAGAAAATAAAAAAAAGGACATGTTTATTAGGGATATGTTAACTAAAGACAAAGTATGTAGATTACTATCTATATTTGTTAGACTATGTAATACATTTAGAGAAATCAAAGATGATGTAATCATCATAAAAATTAAAATTACCCAAGAAGAGCTAGCTCATTTTTGTGGAACTACCAGAGAAAATGTCGCTAGAATTATGAAGCAATTAAAAGAGAAAAATATTTTAGATACGTCTTCTCATTATTTAAAAATATTGGATCTTGAAAAAATAAAGAATATAATCCCTTGTGAAGGTTGTAACGGTTTTATATGCAAAACCTTTTAACCCTCATTTAAGTTAAAATTATGGAAGGTCATTGTACCTAGATTTAAAATTCCAAAACATTGCCATACACAATGAATTTATCAAATAGAAAATATTGTTATTATAGAGTAACCGCATACTTTAAATAATGATTTTAAAATATACCAACGCTTAAATGACTACGGTGTCACAGGGGTATTCACAAACTACCCTGATATTTACAACAAAATAATCAATGAAGCGTAAAAAAACAGAGGCGCCCATGTTTGTCGTCTCTGTTTTTTGGTTCTATATATTATGCCCAGCCACGGTATCTTGCCGCTTCAGCTGTACGTTTAATACCCACGATATACGCTGCAAGACGCATATCGATTTTACGATTCTCTGATAAGCTATAAATCGTATCGAATGCTGTTACAAGTTTTTCACGTAACTTTTCGTTAACTTCTTCTTCTGTCCAGTAATAACCTGTGTTATTTTGAACCCATTCGAAGTAAGATACTGTTACACCACCCGCACTTGCAAGAACGTCTGGCACTAATAAAATACCGCGTTCTGTTAAGATTTTTGTTGCTTCTGGTGTTGTTGGGCCATTCGCTGCTTCTACAACAATTTCAGCTTTAATATCATGTGCATTATCCGCTGTAATTTGGTTTGAAATCGCTGCTGGCACTAAAATATCACAATCAAGTTCAAATAATTCTTTGTTAGAAATTGTATCTTCAAACAAGTTCGTTACAGTACCGAAACTATCACGACGATCTAATAGGTAATCAATATCTAAACCTTCTGGATCGTGTAAGGCACCGTAAGCATCAGAAATACCGACAATCTTCGCACCTGCATCATACAAGAATTTCGCTAAAAAGCTACCTGCGTTACCAAATCCTTGAATAACGATGTGTGAATCTTTGATTGTTTTGCCACGGCGTTTTGCTGCTTCTTCGATCGCGATAACAACACCAAGTGCTGTCGAACGGTCACGACCTTGTGAACCACCAAGTACAATCGGTTTACCTGTAATGAAACCTGGAGAATTAAATGCATCCATTTGGCTGTATTCATCCATCATCCAAGCCATGATTTGAGAGTTTGTAAAAACATCTGGTGCTGGGATATCTTTTGTTGGTCCTACAATTTGTGAAATCGCACGAACGTAACCACGTGATAAGCGTTCTACTTCATGAATACTCATTTGACGTGGGTCACAAACAATGCCCCCTTTACCTCCACCGTATGGAAGGTCAACGATACCACATTTTAACGTCATCCACATAGACAATGCTTTAACTTCATCTTCATCTACATCCGGGTGGAAACGTACCCCACCTTTTGTTGGTCCAACAGCATCATTATGTTGCGCGCGGTACCCAGTAAAAGTTTTAACTGTTCCATCATCCATTCTTACTGGAATACGAACTGTTAAAAATCTTAACGGTTCTTTGATTAACTCGTACATTCCATCATCAAAGCCTAACTTATGCATCGCTTCTTTAATGATTCCTTGTGTTGACGTCACTAGATTATTTTTTTCAGACATGATCCATCTCGCCTCTTTTTCCTACTTTTGTTTTCGCTTACATGAGTATTGTAACATATGCCATTCTTTTTTAAAGCCTTTTGTCTCTAAGGTTTTAGATGATTATTTTGATTGTGAAAATACCTTTTTCACTTTTTCGATTGCATAATCTAGCTCTTCTTTTGTAATGACCAATGGCGGTGCAAATCGAATGACAGTATCATGCGTTTCTTTACATAAAATGCCTTCTTCTTTCAATTTTTCACAGTATGGACGTGCATTTTCATGTAACTCCACGCCGATAAATAAACCGCGACCACGCACTTCTTTAATCGCTGGATGTTCAATTTCAAGCAACGCATTTTTAAAGTACTCGCCAAGCTCTTGAGAACGACCTGGTAAGTCTTCTTCAACAATCACATCTAATGCCGCAATTGAAGCCGCACATGCCAATGGGTTACCACCGAATGTTGAACCGTGTGAGCCTGGTGTAAAGACATCTAACACTTCTTTGTCTGCCAATACAACAGAAATTGGGAATACGCCGCCGCCGAGTGCTTTACCTAAAATATAAACATCTGGTTTTACATCGTCCCAGTCAGTTGCAAATAACTTACCTGTACGACCTAAACCTGCTTGAATTTCGTCAGCAATAAATAGCACGTTATGTTCATCACATAGTTCACGCACTTGTTTCAAGTAACCTTCAGGTGGAATGTTGATTCCTGCTTCCCCTTGAATCGGCTCTATTAATACAGCAGCAGTATTTTTATTAATTGTTGCTTTCAAGCTTTCAATATCGCCAAATGGCACATTTTGGAAACCTTCTAATAATGGACCATAGCCACGTTGATATTCTTTTTCAGATGAAATTGATACGGGTGCCATTGTACGACCGTGGAAGTTACCAACCATTGCGATAATTTCCGCTTCATTTGGCTTAATACCTTTTACTTCATACGCCCAACGACGTGCCGCTTTAAGCGCTGTTTCAACGGCTTCTGCACCTGTATTCATTGGTAATGCTTTTTCTTTACCAGCAAGCTTACAAATTTTTTCGTACCACTCGCCTAAGTTGTCACTATGAAATGCACGAGAAACAAGTGTCACTTTGTCCGCTTGATCTTTAAGTGCTTGAACGATTTTAGGATGGCGATGCCCTTGGTTCACTGCTGAATAAGCAGCAAGCATATCCATATATTTTTTACCTTCAGGGTCTTTTACCCACACACCTTCCGCTTCAGAAATAACGATTGGTAGTGGTAAATAGTTATGTGCCCCATAATGGTTTGTCAATTCAATAATAGATTCTGATTTGTTTGTCACGCGTCTTCTCCCCTTCAACTCAATATTTATATAAACATAGGGTATATCGTTCACAGTTCAAAAACGTCTACATTATCGATTCGTTTCAATCATTCTGTAAAGACATACCCTACTTTCATTCTCTCCATATAGCCTGTATTACTGGCTACACGCTTATCTTATAAGTGCTCAGAAACTGTGCGACCTTGCATGTGAAGTACTAAGTAGTCTGGGCCACCTGCTTTTGAGTCTGTACCTGACATTTTGAAGCCACCGAATGGTTGGTAGCCAACAACGGCACCTGTACAACCACGGTTGAAGTATAAGTTACCAACCATGAAGTCACGGCGTGCTTGTTCTAATTTCATTCTGTTATTTGAAATAACGCCACCTGTTAAACCATACTCTGTATCATTAGCAACTTGAATCGCTTCATCAAAGTCTTTTACTTTTGTGAAGCCGATGACTGGTCCGAAGATTTCTTCTTGCATAATACGAGAGTTAGGATCTAAGTCAGCAAAAATTGTTGGGTATACAAAGTTACCTGTTGATTCGTCGACGTTACCACCTGTCACTAAGCGACCTTCTTCTTTACCAATTTCAATGTATTTTTTGATTTTGTCTAAAGATTTTTGGTCGATGACTGGACCGACATACGTATCTGGTTCAGCAGCGTTACCTACTTTAATTTTTTCAGTTTCTGATTTAACACGCTCTAATAATTCATCATAAATATCTTGGTGCGCAATAACGCGTGAGCATGCTGAACATTTTTGTCCAGAGAAGCCAAATGCTGAGTATACGATAGCATCTGTCGCAACTTGTAAATCTGCTTCACTATCTACTACAAGGGCATCTTTACCACCCATTTCAGCGATAACACGTTTGATGTGGTTTTGACCTTCTTGAATAACAGCCGCTTTTTGAATAATTTCTTTACCTACATTTTTAGAACCTGTAAATGAAATTAAGCCAACATCTTTATTTTCGATTAAGAAGTCACCAATTTCGCTTGATGAACCTGGGATCCAGTTTACAACCCCTTTTGGTAATCCTGCTTCTTCAAGCACTTCCATAAATTTGTATGAAATAATCGGTGTATTCGATGATGGTTTTAATAAAACTGTGTTCCCCGTTACAACTGGTGCAACTGTTGTACCCGCCATAATCGCATAAGCAAAGTTCCATGGTGAAATAACAACACTCACACCTACTGGCAAGTAATCAAATTGGTTGTATTCACCAGGACGACTGTTCACTGCTTTACCATCTTTCAATTCAAGCATTTGTCGACCATAGTATTCCATGAAGTCAATTGCTTCTGCTGTATCAGCATCCGCTTCTTTCCAAGGTTTACCGCCTTCTTTAGATAACAACGCTGAAAATTCGTGCTTACGTTTTCTCGTAATCGCAGCTGCACGGAATAATACATTAGCACGTACTTTCGGATCAACATTTCTCCAAGTTTTAAACGCTTCTTTCGCTGCTTCTAGGGCTTTTTCTGCATGTTCTTTTGACGCTTTAGAAACATAGCCAATTGTTTCTTCTCTATTTGATGGATTATACACACGCGTTGTATCGTCAGTGTATACACGTTCTCCTCCAATAATGAGTGGATACGTTTGACCTAATTCACTTTCCACTTTTTCAAGGGCGCGAAAATAAGCTTTACGGTTCTCCTCTTTTGTGAAATCTGTAAATGGTTCATGTTTGTATGGAATCATTCAAAAATCCTCCTTTGTTTTTTGAGAAAGCTTTATACTTATCATGACATAAAGTACCATCATTTGTAAAAGATTTTTCAGTTTTTACAGAATTATCTAACACAAATACTTTTAGACTATTTTTACAGTCGACACAGGTACTTATTACATAATAATATCCATCATATAAAAGCGCTTTCATTTACAAGCATTATAGCCATAATTTGGACAAAATTGCAACTATAACAAGCTTTATTTTATAAAAAATCCATTAGCATTCATTTCTATCGTGTTTCAATTTTTTTGGAGCGGGACAGAAAGCTCATTTTTACAAAAAGTTTTCGTTGTCCCGCCCCGGCAAGGGTGACTAGAAGTGAAAAAGTTTTTTTAAACACATTTTCACTTCAGACACCTACTGCCAATTAGTGCTTTCCCCTAATTATTTAGGATGATTTTCCTTGTGTCGCAGCCCGTTCTTTTTCAAAATGTTCATATCCTTAATATTCGACAGCAAGAATTACGAATATGACCTAAAATTATAGCCTTTTTTGACGTAATCTCTGCTGTTTTTATTAATTTTATATGCTGTATAATTAGGATAATTTTCAGAAATATGCTATTATGAAGTTGTTAAATTTCAATCATATAAGGGGTTATGCATGTTGAAGAAACAGTATCGTGTCGGTCAACATATCAAGGTGCGTGTGACTGGTATTCAACCCTACGGCGCTTTTGTTGAAACCCCTGACAATACTGAAGGCTTAATTCATATATCTGAAGTCATGGATGATTATGTCCATAATTTAAAAAAGCTTTTAACACCCGGTCAGATTGTCAAAGCAAAAATTCTTTCTATTGATGAGACCGGTAAGTTAAATTTATCACTAAGGGACAATGATTATTTTAAAAATTATGAGCGTAAAAAAGTGAAACGTTCAGTATTGGATGAGATTAAAGAAACTGAGAAATACGGGTTTCAATCTTTAGCAGAACGGTTGCCAACTTGGGTGGAACAATCTAAGAAACGAATTGAAGATACATCTAAGTAACACGTACATAAAAAACCTAGGTGCCAATGAGGCGTATCTAGGTTTATTTTTTAGCGTTGCGCTCCTGAACAAATATTAATGAAGTTAAGATAAAACCCTAGGCACAGCATGTCACTATGTCTAGGGTTGCTTATTAATTTACTTGGCATGTTTGTTGTAATTGAACCGCTTCTGTTGCTTTTTGTAAGCATGCATCTTTTGGAAGCGTCACTTCAAACGAAAACTGAAAAATCTGTTGGAATGCTTCTGCAATCGCAATGGGCTCTCCAAACTGATGCACGGCATCCATCATCTCATACACTTCTGCATCGCCTAATGTCGGGTCGTCAAAGTGCATAGGATTCCATGCTGCCAACAGTTGATATAATTGGATGTTCAATTCATTGTTTGCCATGATGCACGCTCCTTACTATGCTTATTCTTCAATATCGATAGATTCGATGACAACGTCGTACATTGGCTTGTCTTGTGCACCTACACGTACGTTGGCAATGTCTTCTAATGTGTCTTCACCTTCAATTAATTGACCGAATACCGTATGCTTTTGATCTAACCAAGGTGTGCCGCCTTTTTCACGGTATGCTTCGGCGATTTCTTTTGGCCAGCCACCGGCTTCTAATTGATCTGCCATTTGTGCTGGAATGTCTTTCATTTGTACGATAAAGAATTGTGAACCGTTTGTACCTGGGCCGGCATTCGCCATTGATAAGGCACCATAAATATTGAACGCTTGCATTGAGAACTCGTCTTCAAACGGGCCACCGTAAATGCTTTCGCCACCCATGCCCGTTGCTGTTGGGTCGCCACCTTGAATCATAAAGTCATTGATGACACGGTGGAATGTCACGCCATCGTAGTAACCTTTTTTAGAAAGCTCCACGAAGTTTTTTACAGTTTTTGGTGCGATGTCGGGGAATAATTTTAATGTCATATCCCCTTTATTTGTATGCATAACTACTTTGATTTCGTTATCTTGTATTTCTTTTGTCAATTGCGGGTAGTTTGTCATTTTAATGCTCCATTCATGATAAAATTAAATATACTTATTATTTTAACACATTTGAGAAAGGATGGAATTAACATGCTTTATCGTTTTGCACATAAAACAGGTGTCTATGTTGTTGAGGTCGTTGATGATACGAGCGATCAAACGTTAGTAAAGGTCGTTCAAGTCATTAAACATCCGAAACAAGGTGACTTACATAGTCCAAATGAAGTGGAAGGTGTGTTCTTTCATGAGCGCAAAGCATTAAGTCTCTATGAGAAACGCTATACGTCACAAAGTAAGTTAAAGCCTTTCGACGGCGAACGTCAAGACTATACGGATTCGTTGCAGCAAGCATTAACAGCGTTAGAGACTGAACTGCATCAAACAGATACGCCATATACGCGTACAGCTTTACAATGTCTTGAAAATTTGAAAGTTGATTATGGGCGACAATATAAAGTGTCTTTTAAATAAAAATGAATACATTTCTTCTTATTTAAAAGTGACTTGAACATGCGTACGAATGCGATGGGTCATGTTTTTCACACTATTCATAATCATGTATAATAAGCATATCGTATTATTTTTTAAGGGAGGACAATTTATGAGTTGGTTACATATTGCGGTTCTCTTACCGCTGATATTTGCACTGCTCATTCCTATTTTGTATCGCTTCTATAAACGCATACATTTAGGATGGTTTGTGTTACCGATTCCTTTTGTGTTGTTTATATACTTTTTATCGTATATCAAACCTACTATGTCCGGACATTATACAGAACAGTCCGCTGCATGGATGCCACAAATCGGTATGAACTTTGACATTTATGTAGATGGGCTCAGCCTTTTATTCAGTTTATTAATAACAGGTATTGGTAGCCTAGTCGTACTCTATTCTATAAGTTATTTAAGTCAACAAGAGCAACTCGGTAACTTCTACTGTTACCTATTAATTTTTATGAGTGCGATGCTTGGTGTGGTTCTTTCAGATAACCTTTTAGTACTCTACTTCTTCTGGGAGCTCACATCATTCTCTAGTTTCTTACTCATCTCATTCTGGCGTCATAAAGAAAAATCACGCTACGGTGCGATGAAATCTATGATGATCACTGTTTTTGGTGGCTTATCACTACTCGGTGGTTTTATCTTACTTCATCAAGCTGCTGGTACATGGCGCATTCGAGAAATCATTGAAAACGTCTCAAGTATCCAATCATCGCCATTTTTCGTATTAGCGATGGTATTTATTATTCTTGGTGCGATGACAAAATCCGCACAGTTTCCATTTTACATTTGGTTACCTGATGCGATGGAAGCACCAACACCCGTCAGTGCGTATTTGCACTCAGCAACGATGGTTAAAGCAGGGATTTATTTAATCGCCCGTCTAACACCTATCTTTGCAGTATCACAAGGTTGGATTTGGACGGTCACAGCATTCGGTCTCGTTACCCTCTTCTGGGGTTCATTGAATGCAACGAAACAACAAGATTTAAAAGGAATTCTTGCCTTTTCAACTGTTTCTCAGCTCGGTATGATCATGTCGATGCTCGGTATCGGTGCGGTGAGTTATCATTTTGAAGGTGCGGAAAGTCAACTTTATCTTGCTGCATTCAGCGCGGCGATTTTCCACTTGATTAACCACGCAACGTTTAAAGGTGCGCTATTTATGATTACTGGTGCCGTTGACCATGCAACAGGAACACGTGATATTAAAAAATTAGGCGGTCTTATGACGATTATGCCGATTTCATTCACATTGTCGATTATTACCGCGTTAAGTATGGCTGGTGTTCCACCATTTAACGGTTTCTTATCGAAAGAGCAATTTTTAGAAGCTATGTTGACTGTAACAGAAGCAGGTATTTTCAGCTTAAATACTGTTGGCTTATTGTTACCTATCGTTGCGATTGTTGGTAGTATGTTTACGTTTGTTTATTCATTCAAATTCATCTCGGAAATCTTCCTTGGTGAATACAAACCAGATGCACTACCACATAAAGCGCACGAATCGTCAATCTTGATGAATATTTCGCCAACGATTTTAGCTATTTTAGTTATTGCAATCGGATTATTCCCTAGTCTTGTATCAGCACCATTTGTAGAGCCGGCAGCGAAAGCAATCGCAAATGTGGATACTGTTCATGCGGAATTCCATATGTGGCACGGTTTCACGCCAGCATTTTTTGCGACTTTAATCATTTATATTGTTGGTGCTGTGTTATTAGTAACTTTCAAATACTGGGTCCCGGTTTTACGCAAATTGCCAAAAGCTTTAACGTTAAACCACTGGTACGATCAAACAGGTCGTTACACGCCTTACTATGCGACACAAATTACACGCACGTACATGACAGGTTTTATTCGTAATAACTTAGTCATTATTTTCTCAATGATGATTTTAATTACATTCGTAACGTTGGTATTCGTACCATTTACGTTTGATTTTGTGAAAGTATCACCGGTTCGTCTGTACGAAATGATTTCTGTTATTACGATTATTGTCGCTGCAACAATGATTATGTTTGCACGTTCGCGTTTGTTCAGCATTATCATGTTAAGTGCAGTCGGTTATTCAATGGCGATCTTTTTCATTTTCTTCAACGCACCAGACTTAGCATTGACGCAATTCGTCGTTGAGACCATTTCAACAGCATTGTTCTTATTATGTTTCTATCATTTACCAAATATGAGTCGTTATAATGAAACAACTTCTTATAAAATTGGAAACATCATCGTTTCTATTGGTGTCGGTGCAGTAGTAACGATTCTCGGTTTAATTGCATACGGCAACCGTCATTTTGATTCGATTAGTAGTTTTTATAAAGAACATGTTTACGACTTAGCACAAGGTAAAAACATGGTTAACGTTATTTTAGTAGACTTCCGTGGTCTCGATACATTATTCGAGTCATCTGTACTCGGTATTGCAGGTATGGGTATTTACACGTTAATTAAATTACGTGCGAAACACAAAAATGGTTATGAAAGGGTGGAGAAGATTGAACAGGCAAAAAAATGATTTGATTTCGCAGTATTCAGCACTTATTATCTTTTTCCTTATCATGATGTTCGGCTTCTCACTCTTTCTAGCTGGACATTATACACCGGGTGGCGGCTTTATCGGTGGACTGCTCGTTTCGAGTTCACTCGTTATTATCGCAGTTGCATTTGATGTAAAGACGCTACGTAAAGTTTTTCCATGGGATTTCAAAAAACTCATTGGATTAGGCCTAACATTTTGTGTAAGTGCGCCAATGTTAAGTTGGACCTATGGTAAGAACTTTTTTACACATACGTCATTTGATATTCCGCTTCCACTATTAGCACCTATGCATTTGCATACGGCTGTTATATTCGATACAGGTGTATTGCTTGTCGTAGTCGGAACGGTATTGACGATAATTCTAACGATTGGAGAGAATGAGTAATGGAAATAGTATTGATTCTTGTTTGTGGCTTTTTAACTTCTATTAGCGTTTACCTCATTCTGTCTAAAAGTTTAATCAGAATTATTATTGGAACAGCTTTATTATCACATGCCGCAAACTTATTTATTTTAACAATGGGTGGATTAAAGACAGGGAATGTGCCGATTTATGAAGAAGGCGTGAGTAACTATGTCGATCCTATTCCACAAGCATTGATTTTAACAGCGATTGTTATTTCATTCGCCGTGACAGCATTCTTTTTAGTACTAGCATTTAGAAGCTATAAAGAGCTGGGCACAGATAACGTAGAACGTATGAAAGGGGTGCCACAAGAAGATGATGAATGAGAACTTACTCGTCATGGTACTTGTTGTGCCAGTGATTACAGCCATTTCTTTATTATTTATCGGTTTACGCCCTTTCATTAAACGCTACGTGGCGTTAACGGGTGCACTCGTGACACTGGGCTTTGCATTGCTGAATCTTTATAACGTATGGCAAGCAGGTCATCCAATTGTACTTGAACTCGGATCGTGGAAAGCACCTTACAGCATTGTGTTTGTCTTGGACTTATTCAGTGCATTACTCGTTACAACAAGTGTTATTATTACAATCTTGATTATTTTATTTTCATATCAGTCGATTGGGCTTCATCGTGAAACGTATTATTACTATTTCACAGTGATGTTCATGTTAACTGGTATCAATGGTGCCTTTATTACAGGCGATATTTTCAACTTATTCGTCTTTTTTGAAGTCTTTTTAATGGCATCATACGGTTTAATGGTGATTGGTGGTACAAAAATTCAGCTTCAAGAAAGTGTTAAATACTTACTTGTGAACGTCGTATCCTCTGCATTTTTCGTCATTGCAGTCGGTATTTTGTACTCCGTTGTTGGGACGTTAAACATGGCGGACATTAGTGTCAAACTTGATTCAGTGTATCAATCACATCCGGGTCTTGTCAGCATCGTCTTTATTTTGTTCATCTTTGTATTCGCAACAAAAGCCGGTGCATTCCCAATGTATGTATGGTTACCAGGCGCTTATTATGCACCGCCATTTGCGATTATCGCATTCTTCGGTGCATTGCTTACAAAAGTAGGTGTATACGCGATTGCACGTACGATGAGCTTGTTCTTCCATGATACGTTGACATTCTCGCATTACACGATTTTAGCACTTGCGCTACTGACAATTATTTTCGGTTGTGTCGGTGCTGTCGGCTTTAGAGATACAAAACGTATTATTTTATACAACATTATGATTGCAGTCGGCGTTATCTTAGTCGGTGTGGCAATGATGAACGAAACAGGTATTGTCGGTGCGATTTACTATACATTACACGACATGCTTGTGAAAGCAGCACTGTTCTTCCTCATTGGGATTATGTATAAAATTACAAAAACAACAGATTTACGTGACTTTGGTGGCTTGATCCATCACTATCCTGTGCTTGGTTGGACATACTTTATTGCGGCGTTAAGCTTAGCCGGGATTCCGCCATTCAGTGGTTTCTATGGTAAGTTATACATCGTTCAAGCAACATTTGAACGTGGCTTCTACGTGAGTGGGATTATCGTATTGCTTTCAAGCCTAGTCGTTCTGTATTCAGTTATTAACATTTTCTTAAACGGCTTTTTCGGTAAAAGTTATGGCTATGTCTTTAATCCACACTTACATCACAGAGGATTACTTGCCGTGTCTATCCTAGCTGTTGTTATTACTGTCGCATTCGGTTTATTCGCTGGAGAACTTTATCCAATCGTTGCTGAAGCTGCGAAGTCGTTCTATCAACCAGATAGTTATATTAATAGTGTATTGGAGGTGAAGTAATATGGCAGTACAAATCGTTGTAAACTTAGCACTTGCGATCTTTTGGTTATTTTTATCAGGCAGTTACACGATGAACTCTTTCGTTCTCGGCTACTTATTCGCTATGGGGCTTGTGTTCCTTATGCGTAAACTGTTACCTGGTCGCTTTTATGTTGTAACACTGTATAACGTTGTGAAACTTGTATTCGTTTTTATTTCAGAATTAATCAAAGCGAATATCGGCGTATTGCGTATTATTCTTCAACCTCAGATTAAAAATGAATCAGCATTCTTTGTATATGAAACAGACTTGAAATACAAATGGGAAGTTGCCCTACTTTCCAACCTCATCACTTTAACACCTGGTACGGTCGTGATTGGGGTCAATGACGACATGAAACGTTTATACATCCATTGCTTAGACTTCTCTACAAAAGAAGAAGAAGTCGCAGCAATTAAAGGGTCACTCGAAAAAGCTGTAAGAGAGGTCGGTGAATACGATGAACTATGATATCTTTATTATTATTGCACTCGTGATTGTCGTACTCTCCATTTTAGCAATTCTCGTACGCGTAATTATGGGACCATCTTTGCCTGACCGCGTTGTCGCATTAGATGCGATTGGGATACAACTGATGGCAGTCATCGGCTTGTTCTCTATTATTTTAGGCACACGTTATATGATTGTAACGATTCTTCTTATTGGGATTCTTGCCTTCCTAGGTACAGCCGTATTCGCTAAATTTATGGATAAAGGAGAGGTGATTGAACATGACAGAAACAATCGTGATTAGTATCGGCCTCATCCTTGTTATTACAGGTGCCTTATTTAGCGCACTTGCTGCTATCGGTATGTTGCGCTTAGACGATGTGTATTCACGTGCACATGCTGCCGGTAAAGCGGCGACACTCGGTACGATGTTATTGCTCACAGGTACATTTATTTACTTTATCGGTAAAGAAGGCTACGTAAACTTCCACCTATTGATTGGGATTGTGTTCGTATTTATTACCGGCCCTATCGCCAGTCACATGGTATTAAAAGCAGCCTACAACTTGAAAACACCTGCTTCTAAACGTTTAAAACTAGATGAAGTGAAAAAAGACCTTGATGGCACGAAGCTATAAGCACATTTATCAAAGCGTACAGTCAATGTGAGTTGATTGTGCGCTTTTTATTATGCACAAAAAAGCGGAACAGCCGTTAAGCCATTCCACTTAATTGTTGTTATTTATTTACGTGTTTTAATGAGCAATGTGCCACGCATCACACTAATTAATGCCCCTTTATCATCTGTGATACGAATATCCCATACGTGTGTTGTGCGCCCTTGATGTAAAATCGTTGCTTCAGCATACACATATCCATCTGTTGCTGACTTCATATGGTTCGTATTCATTTCTAAGCCGACAGGAATTTCTTTTGTTGTATCTACTAAATTGGCCGAACCGATTGAACATGCCGTTTCACCTAATGCCATGGTTGCCCCACCGTGTAAATAGCCAAACGGTTGTTTCACACGATCGCTTACGGGCATTGACATTTTAATGTAACCTGTACGTTGCGCTATAACTTGCATTTCTAACAGTTCTACTAAGTTTGTCATCATACTCCCTACTTTCACTCTGTATTATAATACAAGTGCTGCAATTGTCCCCATAATAATGAGCGGAATATTATAAAATACAAAGTTCGGGATACACGTGTCACGAATGTGATCGTGCTGACCGTCAATGTTCAAACCAGCTGTTGGTCCAAGTGTCGAATCACTGGCTGGTGATCCTGAATCGCCTAGCGCACTGGCTGTACCGATTAAGGCAATTAATGCCATAGTACTCAAACCGATTGATTCACCAAACGGGATAAATAGTGCAGAAATAATTGGAATCGTCGCAAATGATGATCCAATGCCTAATGTTACAATTAAACCAATCACATACATCAATACAACACTAATAAATTTGTTATCTCCTGCAATCGTTGTTAGACCTTCGACAAGCTTTTGAACGTCGCCTGTTTCATTCATAACACCTGCAAAACCATTGGCTGTTAAAATAACAACGCCAATGTACGCCATAATTTTAATACCGTCTACAAACTGGTCATCTAACTTACGCCATGCATAAGCACCGGATAAGAAAAAGACGAGCACCCCTGCTAATGCACCGAAAATCATCGAATCAATGACTGTTTGTACGATAAATGTCGCTAAAATCGCAATTACTGTTACAACGAGAACATATGGTTTTAATTCTGCTGTTTTGACTTCATTTGTTGTATCAATCGCTCTATATTCACGTGGCTTGCGATAATAGATCATTGCTAAAACAAGCCCGATGACATAACCACTTGCCGGAATCAACATAGCCTTCCAAATCATTGAGAATTCAATTGGGTGTTGTGCTTTTTCAAATCCCTTTTGAATGATCTCTTGGAAAATGTGACCGAAACCAAATGGTAACAGCACGTATGGGAAACAAAGCCCAAAGCCAATGATGATTGCGATAAGACGACGGTCCATTTTCAATTCATTAAATAAGCTGAGTAATGGTGGAATTACAATCGGAATAAACGCAATATGGACGGGTATTACGTTTTGACTCATCACGCTGAGCACTAATAAACTCAAGATGATAACACTTTTCACTTTAATACGAGACACTTTCGTATCTTCCGCACGAATTGCACGAATAACCTTTTGTACAAGATAATCTGTAATACCACTGTATGAGATCAGTGCTGCAAATCCTCCTAGTAATGCGTAACTCAATGCTACTTCTGCACCGTCTACGATATTAGAGGTAAACACCGAAATCGTTTTTTCTACTGATAGACCTGCAATAATGCCACCCATCAGCGCACTAATAAATAAACTAATGACAACGTTTAATCGACATAAACATAAAATAATCATTAGTAATACTGCAATTAATACTGCATTCATTCCGTCCGCTCCTTTAGTTCATTATCGAGTTAAAGTATTGTGTGTACAATATAACAAGTGTCTCTCATTTAGTCAACATGTTGTTTTAAAATTATGACAAATATTTTGAAAATATTTACACTATAAAAGAAAGAAAACAAAGAAACTTGTGCCTCCTTGTTTTCTAACGTATATCATTTACTGATGGTATTGTGTCATCATCCAATTCACGATTGTTGGAATCATATAACCCGTTGGTCCTTTTGGTCCTTTGTACGAAGACTTCGTTGTCGTTGCGGGACCTGCAATATCAACATGCAAATGTGGTGTTTCGCCACTAAAATGCGTGACGAATGCTGCTGCGAATAAGGCTTTACCATGTGCATTGACGTGATTCGTTAAATCCGCCACATCAGATGTTTTAATATTACGACGTTCTGTATCTGTAATTGGTAATTCATACACCGCTTCATCCACTTGTTGCGCTGTATCTAATAAACTTTGCAATAACTTGTGATCAACATTTTTATTGAAAATCGCTGCTTTATCTTCACCAAGTGCCACAATCGCTGCACCTGTTAATGTCGCAAAATCAATGATCAAGTTTGGTGCAAACTGATTTGCATAGTACGACGCATCAGCCAACACTAAGCGTCCTTCTGCATCCGTATTCGGAACTTCTACCGTTTCGCCACTTAATGCTGTAAACACATCATCAGGCTTCATTGCATTGTTCGCAATCATATTTTCTGCAGCCGCAATTACAGCAACCACGTTCACCTTTAAATGCAAGTTGGCAATAGCATCCACCATACCAATGACGTTCGCTGCCCCGCACATATCAAATTTCATCGTTGGCATGCCGGTTTTAGACTTAATGGAATAACCACCAGAATCATATGTAATCCCTTTGCCGACGAGTGCAATCATATTTTCTGTGTTGTCAGGATCGCCGTCGTATTTCAACGTAATCAAACGTGGTGGATTCACAGACCCTTTCCCCACTGCATGAATTAAGCCGAAACCTTCTTGTTGCAATGCTTTGTCATCTTTCACATCTACTTCAACCAATGTTTCTTCAAAATGCTGTTGGACTAATGTCGCTAAATAATTTGGCGTTAAAATATTAGGTGGCATATTGCCTAACGTACGCGCATAGTTAATCGCACGCCCTAATTTCTGCCCTGCTGCCACAGCATGTTCATATGCGTCACTGTCTTCTTGAGATGTCCATTCAATCTCCAATTCAAATGGCGCTTTTTTATCTGAACGATAATTATCAAATTCATACGTCGCTTGTTCTAATTGTAAACCCATCATTTGAAAAATCGCTGCTGCATCAATCGTCTTTGCAAGAAATGTCTTCGCATATAATTTAATATGTGTGAAGCGTTCACGTTGTAAATATTGAAATAGCGTTCCCCATATTTTTAAATAATCACGCTGTTGTCGCTGATTATGATTACCGAGACCGACAGTGACAACTGTATGGTGTTCATCGTTTAAAGTGACTGGTACGTGAGAGACTGCCCCAACATGTCCTTTAATAAATTTCTTTGTTTTTAATGTTTGGAGTGCTTCAAGTAACGCCTCATCAGCAATCGCCCCATCCACATACTGATTGAACTGATCCGGCACACCAATCACATGAATGATTGTTTGTTCTGTTTCTTTAACCATATCTTTCTTGCCCCTTTCATCACTATTGTCTTTATTGTAACAAATAATATAACTACGACTCTATATATGCGTATTTACAAAAACAGAGCACATACGTGATGTATGCACTCCATTTATGTGTAAGCGTCGCTCAACATGTGACACTAACTTATTTATACGTTATTAGAATTTACCTTTTTTGTAAGCTAAACCTAAACCACCAATTTTGAAAACAGCACGTGTGTCAACAACACGTTTCATAAATGCTGCTTTTTTACCAGTGATTTCACGACCAAATACAACACCTACACCATCATGACGACCTAAAGAACATACTGTACCACGGTCAGCATATGTGAAGTTTTCAGTTGGTTCACCTTTTAAGATATGTTTAATATTTGTTGCTGTTTTTTCACCTTGTTGCATTGCAAGTTGTGCAGTCGTTGGTAGTGGACGGTCAGCGCCTTCTGGGATGAATGCAGATACATCACCAATTACGAAAATATCATCGTAACCATCGATTGTTAAATCTTGTTTTGTAACGATACGACCACGTTTCACGCCTTCGAATGATTTTTCCATTAAGTGGCTACCACGTACACCTGCAGCCCAAACAACTGTATTCGCTTCTAATTGTTGTTCTTTGTCGTCAACTTTAACAACGAAACCTTTTTCGTTTGCCGCAACGATTGGTGTACCTACTTTGAACTCAACACCGCGTTCTTCTAAGTAGCTTACCGCGTGGTTTACCAACTCATCTGAGAACATTGGTAACATTTTTGGTGCTGCTTCAACACAAGTGATTTTCACTTTGCTTTGATCAACGCCATATTTATTTGCTAATTCAGGAATACGGTCTGTTAATTCACCTAAGAATTCAACACCTGTGAAGCCTGCGCCACCTACTAAGATGGCTAAATCTTTGTTATCTTTTGTTTTTGAAGCAGCATAGTTTGCAAATTTATCTTCAATATGACGAGAAATTTGACGTGCTGTATTTACATTTTCAATTTGGAAAGCATGTTCTTTCATACCTTCAATACCGAATGTTTCTGATTCAAAACCTAATCCAACAACTAAAATATCAAAGTCGAAAATACCATTTGTTGTTTCAACTTTTTTCGCATTGCGATCAATTTTAGTCACTTCAGCTTTTACAAATTTAACATGTTTTTTAAGAACACTTGCAATCGGATATAAAACATCCTCATAGTTCAATGTACCAGCTGACGCTTCGTGTAACCAAGTCGCCTCATAGTGGTAATCATTTTTGTTAATTAATGTAATTTGCGCATCTTCTTCTGAAAGTTGTTTTTGGAGTTTTGCAACAGTTTGCAAGCCTGCATATCCAGCACCTAAAACGAGTACTTTTTTACGTTCTGCCATTCTACTTCACCTGTTCCTTCATAATATTATTAATACATTTGATACTGTATACCCACATTTTTAAAACAGTACACAAATTGTCAAAAGTTAGTCACTTATTAGTTTATATTTTTTTATACGTGAATTCAAGCTTTCACGCAATTTCTTTCTTATTTAATAGCGATATTATATCGTATAAATCTATCAAAAAAGCATTTGATGTAAGCGCTTCAAAATCAAAAAAGGAATAACCAACCATTTGATCATTCCTAGACATCAATTTTAGCTTATATATTTCAATGATTAAGGGACCACTAACACTCTTCAGGTGTACCTGCAACTTTGTCAGTGCGGAAAGAACTACCACAACCACATGATGCGATGGCATTTGGATTATCGATTTGGAAACCGCCACCCATTAATGATTGTTTAAAGTCAATCGTTGTCCCGTTTAAAATTGGCGCATCTTCTGGATCAACGAGTACTTTTAAGCCGTAAAATTCAAGCACTTCATCTTGTTCGCCCGGCTCTGCTTCCGCCGTCATGCCGTAAGTAAGACCTGTACAACCCCCACCGTTGACTTTGACTTTCAAGTAACCGTCTGGCATATCATTTTGTTTCAACATATCTTTCACTTCATACGCTGCCGCTTCAGTTAATGTTACTGTAGACATTTGAAATCCTCCTTAAAATAACCACGTTTCTTCTATATGTGCATAAATATTTTGTAACAATTCATCAGATGTATTACCTTCTACAAGGTCGCCATTGACGAGTGCATAGAGCCCTGAACTGCAGACACCACAATTTTGCAAACATCCATAGTCTAATACATCAACATTTGGATCTTTATCTAGTATTTCAAATACTGCTTGTGAACCTCTCGCTAAATTTGAAATACAAAACTCGACAATCGGATTCATCTTACACCTTCTTTAAATTTAATGATGTCATTATAGCAAAGTTTATACCAACGTGCTATGTTACGGCTCATAACGACTTGGGGATCAGCTCCTGTTTCACATGTTGTAAAATTACCGTCAATGTCTGCCTTCCTATCATTGTAAGCCCTTCAAAAAAAGTCTATAATTAAATATGAACAATTATCAAACTTTTATGTTATTCAGAGTGATTTTTTGTATATATAAAGGGGCATTGAATATGTACAACAATCACTCAAATCTTCATGGTTAAAGGGGAGTCCAGAGATGAAAAGTTTAGTTTTATTAGGTGGCGGATACGGTAATATGCGTATTTTATCTAAAATATTACCTGAGGCACTGCCAGACAATTATCGTGTCACGTTAATTGACCGTATGCCATATCATGGTTTAAAAACAGAGTTCTATGCATTGGCTGCGGGGTCAAAGTCCGACAAAGAAGTGCGTGTCAACTTTCCTAAAGATGAACGTATTAACACTGTTTACGGCGAAATCACAAATATTGATCTCGACAGCCAAATCGTTTCGGTTGGACAGACACGTGTCGATTATGATGAGCTTGTCATAGGTCTTGGATGTGAAGATAAATATCATAACGTGCCAGGTGCCAAGACGCATACATATAGTATTCAAACGTTGGCATCTGCCCGTAAAACGTATCATGATATTTCTGAATTGCCGAGCGGCGCACAAGTCGGCATTGTGGGTGCTGGTTTGAGTGGCATTGAGCTAGCAAGTGCTTTGCGTGAGAGTCGTGATGACCTTGAAATTTTCTTGTATGACCGTGGTGATCGCATTCTTAATCAATTTCCTGAAAAACTAAGCAATTATGTCAAAAAATGGTTTGATCAACATGACGTTACCATTGTGCCAAATTCTAATATTGTGAAAGTGGAACCAGGGACACTTTACAATAAAGATACAAAAAATGAGCATGATTTAATCGTTTGGACAGCGGGGATTCAACCTGTTTCACTTGTCCGTAACTTACCAGTAGATCTCAGCCGTAGCAATCGTGTCATGGTCAATCAATATCATCAAATTCCAACCTACCCAAATGTGTATGTCGTTGGTGATTGCGCAAACTTACCTTTTGCACCGAGTGCGCAACTTGCTGAAGAACAAGCGGATCAAATTGCCGATGTTTTAAAAACAATATGGCAAGGCAAACCACTTCCTGAAAAAATGCCGGAAATCAAAATTCAAGGTTTCTTAGGCGCATTGGGCGAAAAGAAAGGTTTTGCGTATCTGATGGATACCACTGTTACCGGACGTCTCGCTTCGATTTTAAAATCAGGCGTGCTATGGCTCTACAAACATCATAACGGTTAACATACATGAAAGCCTGGGGCAACAAACACGCCACAGGCTTTCACTATCTATTATGCTCGATTCACTTTATTAAAATACTTGTTCTACCTCAATGACACCTGGTACTTCTTCCACAAGTGCACGCTCGATACCCGCTTTTAACGTAATCGTGCTACTTGGGCATGTTCCGCAAGCACCTAACAATTGAAGTTTCACAATTCCATCTTCAACGTCAACTAATGCACAGTCACCACCGTCACGTAATAAAAATGGACGTAACTTTTCAATGACCTCTGCTACTTGATCATACATTGTTGTATCTTCAGTTGGCATATAGAATGCCTCCTTTCAAGTTAAATGGTTCATAATCTATCTTTTTCTTATTATAATAGAAATGGTATTGAAAATCTATTGTAATAACTAAGGGGGACTTTAAATGACGAAAGTAAGTGTAGTCGTATACGGTGCAGAAACGGTATGTGCAAGTTGTGTGAATGCGCCGAGCGCTCGTAACACGTTTGATTGGTTACAGACGTTACTACCAAAAAAATATCCAGAACTCGATTTTGTTTTCACTTATATTGATATTCAACACGATGTCGACAATTTAACAGATCATGATGAACAATTTATAGAACAAATTCATAACGATGAACTTTTTTATCCACTGATTACAATGAACGATGCGTATGTTGCGGATGGTTATATTCAACTCAAACCACTTAAACGCTATATGACAGAAACATTTGGCGTAACAGATTCTGCACAATAAATAACAGACGCTAAAATCTTGCTTTTTAAGATTTTAGCGTCTTCAATTCTTTATTTAGCAAAAACCTGGTTACGTGCAGGTTTGCCTTGTACGACATCTTCAATATTTAATACACACGCTTGAATCATTTGATCGCGTGTTAACACTGTCGCACTGCCAATATGTGGTGTAATGATCGCATTTGGTAGTTTCAACAATGGATGGTCCATACGAATTGGCTCATCACGAACAACGTCCAATGCACAGCCAGCAATTTCGCCTGTTTCTAACGCCTCTACCAACTCTTCTTCCACGACAATGTCGCCACGCCCGATATTGACAAAAATAGCGTCGTTTCGCATCATTTTGAAAACATCTTTGTTAAATTTATTTTGTGTCTCAGGCGTAGATGGTGCGGTACATACAATAAAGTCACTTTCACGAACTAACGTCTCGAATGATGTATAAAATGCGCCAAGCTCATGTTCTGCTTTCGTATTGCGTGAACGATTGTGATACAAAATATCTGCATTAAAACCTTTCAAACGACGGGCCAACGCTCTACCAATCTCACCCATACCATAGATACCTACTTTCGCACGGTAAATATCTTTTCCTGCGAGTAAATAAGGGCCCCAGCTTTCCCATTTACCTTCTCGAACATAGTCAATCGCTTCAGATAAACGGCGTGACGCCGCCATCATTAACGAAAATCCTAGTTCAGCCGTTGTTTCTGATAACACATGTGGTGTATTTGAAATGACCACTTCACGCTGTTCCGCTTCAATCAAATCAATATTGTCATAGCCGACTGCCATATTTGCCACAATTTTAAGATGCGGTGCTTGCTCGAACAACGCACGGTCAATTTTTTCACTCAATGTCACGAGTAAAATTGTTTTATCCGCTGCTGCCTCTAAAAATTTTTCACGTGGCATCGGTGTTAAGTGATGATCCCACATTTCTACTTCGCCTATTAATTCTAATCGCTGCTTAAATTTTTCTGGTATACGGCGTGCTACTAAAATCTTTTCCATATCATCACTGCCCTTTTTCTATTTCTTCCAATAATACTGTTAAATTTTCAATACTATATGTTGGCGGTACATCTTTCGCTAATGCTTCTTCTTTCGATGTAACACCTGTTTGAACATGAATGGTGTCGATACCAATGTTAATGCCTGACATAATGTCCGTATCGTATAAATCACCAATCATCGCAACATCTGCTTTGTCCAACTGCAACAAGTCTAATGCTTTTTGCATAATTGGCGTTTCAGGTTTACCGATAAAAATCGGCTCAGTTTTTGAAGATACCGTTACAACACTTGTTAAAGAACCATTTCCCGGTAAAAAGCCTTGTTCTTTCGGAATAGACGGGTCTTTATTTGTTGAAATAAAAGTCGCACCACGTTGCACTGCTAACGTTGCTTTCGTTAACTTTTCATAGTTGATTTGTTCATCCAAACCTACAACGACATAATCTACCTCGATGTCATCTTTTACCGTTAAACCAGCATCTGTTAACGCTGTTTTTAGACCTGTATCACCGATCATATATACTGTTGCGCCCGGCTTTTCACTGCTAATATAATCAGCTGTTGCCATTGCTGAAGTCACGACTTCCGCAGGGCGTGCCTCAATACCGATAGCCGTTAACTTCTCAACAACATCTTCAGGCGATTTCGTTGAGTTGTTTGTCACATATAAATGTGGAATGTCATAACGGTTCAATCCTGCAATAAACTCAGCAGCCCCTTCAATCGGTTGACTTCCTCTGTATAACGTACCGTCTAAATCTATTAAATATGCTTTGTAAGTTTTCATCTATTGTTGCGCTCCTTTGCCAAATGCTGTTACAGGTACATTTTCATGTTCTAAAAAATGTAACACTTCTTTAATGAATTGTTGATAATATGGTACGGCACGATCAAACAATGGTATTAACGTTGTGCTGTCTAATTCGTCATAAAGATGTACAAATTGACGACGTACATCAATTGTTTCATGCAAAACAGCTTTCGTCTCTTCAGAAATTGCGCCCTCCAATGCCAAAATATCAACGACATCTTTGTAATTGCCAGGGTCACGTAAAATAAACGCATCAATAATCATATTGCCGATATCAACAGATGATTCAATCAACATCTGTGCAACACGTTCAAATGCGTAGTGATTGGCTTTTACTGATTCATAATCTTCCGTTAATTGTTGTAAGTATGTGAGCTTTTTAGATAATTGTTCTTTGTTTACAAAATACATACACGTCACCCCTATTCTTTTCTATCATATCACAATTTTGCATAGGACTTCATTTCTCGCTATACTGACTATAAATGGATTTTTAAAGGAGTCACTACATAATGATAGATATGTTTTTGTATGATGATATAGAACCGTCGCAAATTCGTTTCGTAGGCTTTATCGGTGAAGAAAGTCGCTATGATTTAGTTTTACTTCAAACAGACCGCCATTACGGAAAAACACTCGTGCTCAATACGCAAACAAACAAATTCGGTATTATCGGCACAGACGACTTAGAAGAAGAAGGCTACATCGCATATATTCTTGGTGTCAATGAAGCAGAAGGTAAAGAAATTACTGAATATTTGCGTGACGTCATCGTTTAAAAAAACACCCTTTATACAAAAGATGTTCATCATCTCCTGTATAAAGGGTGTTGTGCGTTCACTAACTTTGAATGGTTGGCTGAATTTTAACGTCTTTTAATTTGTCTACTTCATCAATATTAACATCTTCTGTTGTTAGATGTTGGTCGACTTCTTGTTTTGACAAGCGACGAACAATAAAATAGGCACAACCAAAATTACAGTACTCTAATAAGTAATCTTGAATTGTAGAAAAACGCTTGTTAAAATCCGCCTTTTTATATGAATCTCGATAAAAACCTTTCAGTCGTAATTGATCGTAGCCGTAATCGCCCACGACAAAATCATATTTATCAAGTATTTCTGAATAGCGTGCAATAAAATCTTCTTCGTTAAAACCATCTCGATATGATTCAATCAATTCGAAATAGTGATTGCCTACCTTGATCATCCTTGCATCACCTAATAATTATGAATTAAGCTGTTCATCACCAAGACGTTGTTTCGCTTTAGCCGCTTCATTTACTTGCTCATCAGCATGGTATGAACTACGTACTAATGGGCCAGCTTGGCAATGTTTGAAGCCTTTTTCCATCGCAACTTTGCGCAACTTACCGAATTCTAATGGTGTGTAATATTTTTGAACTTTTAAATGTTTACGTGACGGTTGTAAATATTGACCGATTGTTAAAATATCAACATCGTTCGCACGTAAATCATCCATCGTTTCGTGAATTTCTTCAATTGTTTCACCAAGACCAACCATGATACTAGATTTTGTCGGAATATCTGGTTGTAACTCTTTAGAACGGCGTAAAAATTCAAGTGTACGATCATATGTCGCACGCGCACGTACTCTCGGTGACAAGCGACGTACTGTTTCGATATTGTGGTTTAAAATATCTGGACGTGCTGCCATTAAAGTTTTCAACGCTTCGTAATCGCCACCCATATCAGACGGTAAAATCTCAATCGTTGTAAATGGATTGCGTTCACGCACTTTGCGCACCGTTTCAGCATAGACGTTTGAACCTGCATCTTTCAAGTCGTCACGTGCAACAGCTGTAATAACAACGTGTTTCAAGTTCATCATCTCAACAGACTCAGCCACACGTTCTGGTTCACCCAAGTCTAATTCGTTCGGTAAACCTGTTTTAACCGCGCAGAAACGACAAGCACGCGTACAAACATCACCTAAAATCATAAATGTCGCTGTACGACGTGCACCCCAACATTCATGGATATTTGGACATTTCGCTTCTTCACATACCGTATGCAAGTTCTTCTCACGCATCATCTTCTTAAGACCGGTGTAGTTCTCGTTGGTGTTTAACTTTATTTTCAACCAATCTGGTTTGCGTAAAATTTCTTCATTTTTTGTAGCCATAGCAGCGGATACCCTCCTGTGAAATTTAACTCTTTATTTATTATAACGGACTTTATACAAAAATAAAATGTAGTTGGCTTATGTTTTACAAACGCTGTAAATGCGCTTTAAAAATATCGCGTAAAAATTGTGGCATCAAATAATCCATCGGCTGCCCTTTTAACATTGGAAAATAGCGACCAAAGGTGTACATGTCAATCGTTCCAAGCAAATACGTTCGCTCATCGTCAATCTCTTCACCTTGCACAAAATAGCGATTGCTCGATGCGATGTAACCAGCATTGTATATAATATAACCACCGAAAATATCGCCTCTAAAACCTAAACCTTGTGCCCGCTCATACATATACGTCTGTTCTCGTGCTGTTATCAAAATTTCTTTCAGCGTGCGACCAGAAACTTTAGCGCGTACCGTATTAATCGGATGCGGTAACATTTGATGAATATCATATTCTGTCAATATCTTATTTTCATACCCTTTAACCATTAAACCAGCGTTAATAATTGTACAATCCGCACCTGTAAACTCATGGACACTTTGCGCAAGTTGATACGTTGCATGCGTAATAAAGTTCGTCTCACGCTGCAATGTCATCGGCTCGGATACAATCGCTTCATTAAGCAATGTTCGTCCTTCTTGTTCAAAGTTCGTTTCTACTTTAGGAAGTGTCTCCAACGCATGTAACGTTGCTTTTTTAGCGACTACCTTTTTATCTTCAATGTCCAACGTCACTTCACCTAAAAAGTGACCGTATTTTCCAGCAGCTGCCATTAACACACCATTTTCCATTTTACCTTCTAAAAAATGATGATGCGTATGTGCACCAAATATTACATCCGCTTCTGGCAAAACTTCGCACAACTGTTCATCGAAAAAGATGCCTGCGTGACTTAACACAATTAAGACGTCATATGCCCCTGCATGTTGCTGTACTTCATCTTGAATCGCTGCGAGTGGATCTGTTACAACCCAATCTAATGCACGATAAAACGGTGTAAAAGCCGCTGTCACACCGACAAAGAGAAAACGCACACCAGCAACATCTCTAATATGTGATTGAACGAAGTGATTCGGTAAGTTACCCGCTTCATCAAAAACATTCGCACACGTTACCGTAAAGTTCGCTTCATCGTATAGCGCATTCAACGCTTCATGAGAAATGGTCATCCCTTCATTATTCCCAATTGTCACAATATCGCATTGTGCCTCATTCAGTAGCTGTACATTTCGTTTGCCGAGCGTTCCTTCAGTAACAGGCAATGACAAGTCCACGTGGTCGCCTATATCGACGTACAATGAAGGATGATCAAGCTGAGGACGGTGTTTCGCCATGTACGCAGAAATGCTTGCGAACGCATCAAGATGACTATGTATATCATTCGTATGGTAAAGTGTTACACGCATCGATATGCACCTTCCTTTAACTAAAAAATGATCTTGTAATTAAATAAATACCTAATACTAACATGACAATTCTTAAAATAAGCACCACCGTGTCCGATTTAACTGTTCGATTGATTCTCACACCAAGTCGTGCACCAAACCAACTTGCGATAATTAAAATAATGCTATAGCCCCACACAACATGACCGAGCACGATATGTCCGACTGAACCGGTAATACTCGAGAAAAAGATCATCATCATACTCGTCCCGACTGCAACGTGTGGTGGAAAACGGAAGACGAGTAACATTAATGGTGTCATCAATGCACCGCCACCAATGCCAAACAATCCAGACGTTACACCGATTAAAAAGGACAGTGTAATCGCAACGACTGGCACAACACCATAACGATACGTTTCACCATGCGCATCTGTAAAAGTTTTCATATAACGTTCTTGTTGAAACGCTTGAATCGGTGGAATTTTATGACGAATCATTAATAAAATCGCAATAAAAATTAAAAAGATACCGAAATAGCGATTAAATGAATGCAATGTTAAAAATTGACTTAAATACGCACCAATCAATGCCCCTGGAATAATACCGACTAAGAAAATCATTCCGTTTCTCACATCAACTTGCTTTTGTTTTAAATAGCCAAGACTTGAAGATAAACCCGTCACAATCAAAATAATCGACGATGTCCCGATAGCCGTTTGTGGTGTAATCCCTTGTAGCACATCGAGTGTCACACCAAAATAAATTAATGTCGGAACAATAATAATCCCACCACCGATACCGACAATCGAACCGATAACAGCAGATAAAAAGCCTACTAAAATTAAAATAATGACACTCATAATTACGTCTCCTTAAAATAACTTTAACTGTTGTGGTGCCAATCCTTCATAATCAATACCTAAAAACTTTTGTAACGTTTTGGCATTTTGTGCCGCATGCCCACCAGAGTTATTATTGAAAATCACATAAATCTTCTCTGCTTTATGTTCAAGAATGCGTATTTGATTTGCCAATGTTGTCAATTCCTCATCGTTGTATTGATATAAATAACGTACATCACGCCATTCTTGATCTGTCATATCTTTTTTCGTCCAACCATGCACATTACGGCCATGTAGACGAACAAACCCTGTTGCATGCGTAATACGGTTAACAAAAGGCACACAGCCTTCCCCGACTTGCGGTTCATCGCATACAGAATGAATGAGTCCATTGTCAGTTAGGAATGCCAATGTATGTTCCTTCATATCTTCTTCAAACCACGAACGATGACGAAATTCGATACAAACAGGCACGTCTTCCAATTGTGCACGTACATAACGAATATAATTAATATTTGGCGTTGTACAATCAAACCAAGGTGGAAACTGCACTAACACCATCGCCAACTTATCCGCTCCAATCAACGGTGTCAACATTAAGCGAAAATCTTTAAAAAGTTGGTCTATAGAATCAGCAAAATCATGATAATCTGCATGTAACGTCAATGCTTGATGAATTTTCACGATAAACTTAAAACGGTCGGGTGTTTCTTTCACCCATTTGACCATATTTCGCTCAGGCTGAATCGCATAGTACGACGCATCAAGTTCCACAATTGGAAAATGACTGGCATATGTTTTGAGCTTATCCGCTTTTCTTTGCATATCTTCATACAAACTGTCATGGTCGCCCCACCCTGTCAGGCCAATTTCTATCATTCTATGTCTTCCTTTCTATTTTAGCACATCCATCTTATCACACATCTTTATACACCTAACAGTCGTTCGTTTTGTGTGCAATAACAAGCAGGCACAACTACACGTTGAGCCTGTCTACTTGTAGTTGCGCCTCTGTTATAAATTGATGTATGAATTGTTTTACTTCAGTCTCTCGTGCCAATCGTGCGCCTTGACCGCTCCATGTATGCGTCCAATCCACATTGCCTGCTTGTGCTGCTGTTGCACGAATCTGTTTCGTTAGATCATTTTGAATCGGATATGGTAACACCTTATCGTTCACATTTTCCAAGTCGTCAATCAATGGGTTACGAAGCCCTCGCGCCGCTTTCCCACTCAGAACTTTTGTTACGACTGTATCTGTCTCAACACTATTCAAAATTGCTTGTTTTTGAACTGGCTTCATGGCACTCTCTTTCGTCGTTAAAAACGCTGTCCCAAGTTGAACACCAGCAGCACCTAACACATGACTTGCAACCCAGCCGCGTCCATCCATAATACCGCCCGCTGCAATAACTGGAATCGTCACACTGTCTACTATTTGCGGAACAAGCGTCATCGTTCCAACAAGTGATGTCGTACCTTCCTGTTGAAAAGCTGCACGGTGACCGCCTGCTTCACTGCCTTGTGCGACAACCATATCCAAACCAGCATGTGCCACAGCTTGGGCTTCCGCTACAGTTGTTGCACTACCAATTAACACTGTCCCAGCTGCGGTAAGGCGTGTCACTATCTCAGTGGATGGCACACCAAATGTAAAACTACATACCGGTACTTCATGCGCTATCACGACATCAATTTGCCTCTTGAAAACGTCTTCATCATGCGCAGCGGGTTTGGGTGTTTCAAGCCCTAACACTTCTCGATACGATTGCAGGTGATCATTCATGTCATCCACCGCCGCTTCAGTGTAATCAAACGATTCTGGTACAAATAAATTCACCGCAAAAGGTTTAGACGTCAAACGCTTCACTTGTTGAATTTCTTCATCTAAACGTTCAGGTGACATATAACCTGCACCAATCGTCCCAAGACCGCCCATTTCAGAAACATTTGCGACAAGTTCAGGTGTTGTTGAACCAGCCATCCCTGCTTGAATGATTGGAAACTGAATACCACATTTTTCTGTTACTTCCGTTTGATACCACATCATATCATCCCCTTTATGTATCGTTAACGAATTAGATTTAGCTTTTCACGTTCTTCACGATCCAACTCATCTTCAATTTCCATACCTAACATTTCTTCAATTAAATCTTCATGCGTAACAATCGCATCCGTACCACCATATTCATCAAGAACAATCGCCATATGTTTACGTGTAATCGTCATTTTACGTAACACCCATTCCGCGCGATTATGTTCATACACAAATAACGGCTCCGAGCAGAAATCCATTAACGTTTTATCCGGTGTTTTACTCCATGCCAACAAATATTTAGAATGGAACACACCGACCACATTATCGATATCCCCTTCATAAACCGGATAACGTGTATACGGATGATTCATCACAACATCATACACTTCATCATACGTATCCTCCACCGACAACGACGTCACATTGACACGTGGCGTATTATTGACATCATCAATCTTCAAACGATCAAAGTCCATAACACCTTGAATTCGGTTGCGCTCCATCTCATTAAAGGCACCTTCCGTCCCTGCAATCGCAACCATCGTTCGCACTTCTTCTTTCGACATTTTTTCCACTTCACGTCCTTTAGACAAAAAGCGTGTCAAACCATCCGTAATCGCATTCAAAATAACGGTTATCGGCTTAAAAATGATCACAAAAAATCGAATGATTGGAAATACAAGTCGTGCAATCGCATCTGCAAATGTCGCCGCAATCGACTTCGGAATCACTTCGGCAAACATAATAATAACAACCGTTAAAACCGCTGATGCGACACCGACATTGATGCCCATATCAACCGCAAGAATCGTTACCAAAGTTGGCAATAAGATGTTGGCGATATTGTTACCAATTAAAATCGTCGTAATAAACTCACTCGGTTTTTCTAATAACTTTAAGAGTTTTGCAGCTTTCGTGTTGCCATTATCCGCTTCTGCTTTCAACTTGACTTTGTTCGCTGCCGTCAGCGCTGTCTCACTTCCTGAAAAGAAAAATGACACAAAGATTAATAAAATGATCGCAATGATCACTAAGCAATCCTCCTCATCAAAAATACACTTACTACTACAAGTGCTTTTGAATTATGTTTTCAATTCCTTTATAGATAAAAAAAGCCCCAACCTTTAAAATTGAAGCATCACACTTATATTTTCTAATATGTCTATCTGAAAAGCAAGCAACAGGTTCGAGGTTGGGACAAAAGCGCTTAGAGTTTGAGTAGATTAGAATCTTAGTGTATACACTACAGTTTTCATTCGGCTTATTAAGAGTAGCAGTTTGATATGTGCCTACACTTTGCAAGTATGCCACATATCTAATCAGTCTTGTAGGGACGCTACGGAGAAACTAAGGCTTCTGTAGTGCTCGCAAAGTTTACTAAAACGCATTTTCACTTCTAGTCACCTACTGCCATTTAGTGATTTTCCGTATATCCCAGAACCAAAAAATTAGACGTTAACACGCACCGAAAAATGTGTCCACGTCTAGTCATTATTGATCATACCTATATATTAACCATCATAAATTTCATATCCAACAACATTTTATTCAATAACATTAACTGTTCAGGTATTGTGTTTGGTGAAACATCTGGATGTGTTTGAATATGGCTATCTTTTTTATTGATTTTAACGACGTTTGCCCCAATAATTTTACAAATATGTTCATAATTAAATGGCACATTTTCTGAACCAATCACGTACTTCTCATAATGTGACCCTTGACTTAAAAACGCATTAATATCATCACTCACATCGACCTGTCTCAAATCTCTCAGAAAATGAACATCTTTTCTGTTATATTCACCGAGATTAATAATCGGATCCACCGCTAAACATTTCAAATCTAACTTTGCACCATAGTATAGTGCGCCTGTCCCGCCTTTTGAAACACCATAAAGTACAATATCGTTATCATGAAGATTTAGCTTTTCTTTTACTTCAATAATCGCATCACTTATATCTTGTGACATCGACTGATAATTGACCGAGTTGATAAAATGAGAACCGTGTGACAGATTTAAATCCATGATGCGCATCGTATAGACATTTTTGACAAGACTTCGTTCAATGCTGTCAAATAACTTCTTGAACATTCTATCACCAATTAAATGACTGTCGTATGTGTCTGAGCCTGGCATACATGAAAAAATAACAATGAGTTTTTTATCAGATATGCTCGTATTATCTTTTCTATCTTTAGGATGATCTAACGTGTAGAAAATATCCCCCACTTGATTCAAATCTTTTCTTTGCCACAATTCATTAACAAAGCGACGTTTATATAACTTCGAAATACCATCTTTATGAAAATATAAAATATAGTCATTCTTTAATAAATTTTTATAAAGTTGATATGCTTTATCATTTTTTCTAGCGAGTTGAATTAAGTTCGTATCAGAACCGATAACAACCTCAATTTGTTTCGTTTGCAATAGTTCATAATCATCATTTAAATAGATTTTTTGAATCGTTTTTTCTTGTGTGATATCAATCACTTTATTTTCATAAGTGAGTGATATAAGTTTATTTAAAAAGTGATTATAAAATCTCTTTTCATAATGGAAATCATCAGGTGCTGTCATATTTATTTTGTCTAGTCGATAGTTCGCTTGTGTAATATCGATAACGTCCGTATCACGTTGCTCAACAAAATACTTATTAAGTGTATGCCATTGCACATTCATCTCAGTAATGTTTAATGGTCTTAACCCTTGTTGTTCACAGTAATCAATTATCGTTGTACCGTCTCTAAATGTATCCACAAAACGGCCTTGAATTAAAATAACGCGACAGTTTGGTAACTCATTTGTCAAAAAATGAATTAATTGCTGTACAGATTCTTTCCATACTTCAAAATAATCATCAAACTTTTGATGACCGTGACGCCAACAGTGAAGAATATCTAACGAAAAATCAAGCACGAAATATTGTGGATTTTTATCTTTTAATTGTTTGAAAAGCGCCACTTTATCACGGTGTTCAACAAATGGCTTTTGTATCTCTTCTAATACATTAAAAAATTGTTTGTAATATGGATTGTATGACGTATTAAAATTATCGTTTGTTATAAAAGATCCCATTGTTGCAATATTAATTGTCATCATTGTTTACCTCTGATTTTTATTTTATTCAATTATAATTAAAGCATGCACCATAAACAACCAAATAAGTTAATTAATAAAATATAATACTACTTGCTTAAAAATATATAAACGATTAGTATAGTAAAAAATCTGCCTCGCACGCTTATTTAATCTTCGTCATGGTTTTATATAATAAAGCCACTCCTTTTAAGTATCTAAGCTTTTTTTCCATACCCGAAAGGTAAAATACTGCAGTAAACAATCTCTTGTTTAATAACATCTTATTCAAAAACATCAAAGCTTCCATCACAGTATTGCGTGAAACATCTGAATGTATCTTGATTTTTTCATCCTTTTTATTCAATCTAGTAACATTTGTACCTGTTATTTTTGAAATGTATTTAAAATTAAACGCGATATTTTCTGAGCCGATAATATATTTTTCTAACTTTGAACCTTGGCTTAAGTACGCATTGATTTGATCGCTCAAATCCACCGTTCTCATACCTCTGAGAAAATGCGTGTCATTTTCATTGTACTGTCCAAGATGAATGATTGGATCAACTGCCAAGCATTTCAAATCTAACTTCGCACCATAATACAATGCCCCCGTACCACCTTTCGAGGCACCATATAACACGATATCATTATCTTGAAGATTTAACTTCTCCTTCACTTCAATAATTGCATGACTAATATCTCGTTCTAATGTTTCATTGTTGTCAGTATTTATGAAATGAGATCCATAGGTCACATTTAAATCCATAATACGCATCGTATAGACATTTTTAGTGAGCTTACTTTCAATACCATTGTAGAATTTATTAAACATTCTCTCCGTGATACTAGGATTGAAGAAATTTTCCCATTTCGGCATACACGGAAAAATGACAATCAGCTTTTTGTTTTTTATCGCTTTACCGTCTTTAGCATTTATAGGTTCATCCAACGTATAATATACATCCCCAACCCTATTCAAATCATTTCGATCCCATAATTCATCAACATAGCGACGCTGATACAACTTGGAAACACCATTTTCATGCGCATGTAACATATAATCATTTTTTAATAATGTTTTATAAAGTCGATACACGTCATTCTTTTCTTTTTGACCTTCTCTTGCAAGTTTGATTATATTCTCGTCAGAGTTCAATACAACTTCAACTTGTTTTGTCTGTAGCAATTCATAATCTTCGTTCAAATAAATTCTTTGCGTTGTAAGAGCTTGATTCACATCCATAACGGGTCTTTGATATGTCATTGAGATCAGTTGATTTAAAAAGCTATTGTAAAATTTCGTTTCAAAATGAAAACCATGTGTTGTTGTCATGTACATTTTATCTAATTGATAATTTGTTGTTAAATTCAATACTTCAACATCACATTGCTCACAAAAATACCTGTTCAACGTCTCCCACTGCTTATTCATTTTTTCAATATTCAATTGAGCGATATTATTTTCCTCACAATACGTCGTCATTGAACTACCATCTATAAATGTATCCGGCAAATGCCCTTGAACTAAAATGACATGACAGTCAGACATTTCATTTTTTAAAAAGGTCATTAATTGCTGTACGGATATTTTCCAATGCTCAAAATACCTATCAAAGTTCGAACTATCATTCCGCCAACAATGAAAAACATCTAACAAAAAGTCTAATATTAAATACTTTGGCTGCTTGTCTTTCAATTGATTAAAGAAATCACAGCTCATTTCGTCATTCGTAATAGGTGCATAAGTTTCTTGCGCAACCACATTAAAAAATTGCTTGTAGTAAGGATTAAATCTTGAGTTAAAATTGTCATTCGTTATAAATGAACCTATTGTCGCAATATTTATTGTCATCAACTCACACCTCGGCAATATACTTTATTCAAGTATAATTAAAAACCGCACTACAAACAATATAATCATTAAATTAGTAAACTAAAATATTAATAATACATATCTCTTGTTTATTCATACTGCCTTTTAATTTCATCTGCGAGTCTTACGGCGTCATCATTCCCTGTCTGTATCAATTGATTGGCAATATTGTCTTTATCTTGTTCACTGCGTGTTTGACTCAATTTATATGCCGCTTCAATTTCTGTTACTTTCACTTCAAACCCTTGAATGCCATGGATTTGTTTTTTCGTTTGTTCAGATAAACGATCCCAAGTTGCACCATTCTCTTTATGCCCTTCATAATAATCGAGCAACTTTTCCAACGCAGTCGCTAATTCATCAAAACTTAAAATTCTACTTGTCCCGTATGTGTGCACACTTTGATAATCCCAAGTCGGTACATCTTCTTCCGCATACCATGTCGATGAAATATAGTCATGTGGTCCACGAAAAATGGTTAAAACTTGATCATTTTCATGGAGTGTTTTAACTTGTTCATTTCTTTTTGCTAAATGTCCCAATAGATACAAGCCATCTTCTCGTTCTTCTACCATCACAGGGATGTGTGTCGCAATAGGTTTCACGCCGTTCATCGTAACAAGTGTGGCAAAAGGATGTGCACGCATAAACTTTTTGATTTCTTCATAATCTGTCATCTGATAATATTTTGGAATATACATCGCAATGTCCCCCTTACAATGCCTTCTTCATAATATAATCCGTTTGTGGATCGTCTCCCATATAAAATGTATGTGCCCCTACTTTTTCAAAACCATTTTTTTGATAAAATCCAATAGCGTTATCATTATGTTCCCATACACCAAGCCAAATATATTGGCAACCTAGTGATTTTGCAAGGTCAACTGCTTGTTGGTATAATTGCGCGCCTAGTCCTTGTTTATGGAACTGCTTCAAAATGTAAATACGTTCAATTTCTAAATGTGTATCATCATATGGTTCCGTCTGCGCATCAAAAGTGTTTAACTTTAAATAACCTGCCAATTCATTTTCTGCATAAATAAAATAAAAATATGAATTCGGGTTGTCCAATTCATTTGTTAACTTTTCAAATGTATAAGCTGTCGCCAAATGCTGATCCATATGTTCTTTTTTATTGTAAGGCCCGAATGTCTCATCAAATGCTTGACGAGAAATCTTCTGTAACGCCTCAAGGTCTTGTTTCGTGCATGTTCTGATCATTTGTTTACACACCTTTCTCTTTATAATTTGTATTAGGATTTTTTGTCTGAATTATCAGTATATAAAATGTAAAATCAGTTTACATTACTAAAAGTTATTTATCAATGGATGCATATTTAAATGGCTTCAGTAATGCCATCCCCACAATCACTACCATCCCTAACACGCCATAAATCAGTATCGCTTGTACAATCCCTACTTTTTCTGAAATAATCCCTGAAAAAGCATATCCAATACTCGATAAACTTGTTGATAAAGCGATCATCCCGCCTCTAACTCTTCCAAGATAAGAATTAGGAACATATTTCTGTAAAATCGTCGTAAACGGCACATTGAATAATGAAATAAACGTACCTAATAAAAATAGTAATACAATTGCAATACCGATCGTACGATTAAAACTTAAGAAAATGATACACATGCTTTGTAGTAAAGCAGCTATAACAAACCAGCGAAACAGTTGCTGCATTTTAAACTTACCAATCACATATGCCATCATCATACCGCCTAAAATACTAGAAACTTCTAAAATTGAATAATGAAAAGACTGACCATGCAAAATTTCAGAAGTATATGGAATTAATAACGTAACAGTAGGCGTTATCGCCAAATTCGCAGCGATTGCAATGACAGCAATCCATAACAACCATTTAGTTCGAAAAATATACGTAATCCCATTTTTCCAAAGTACAAAATAGTTATCTGCTTCTTCTGTTTGTGCTTCATTTACCTTATATGTTTCTTGAACAAAGTAAAGTAAAATAAAGCCAATAAAAAACGAAATCGCTTCAATGAACAAAATCATTTCAATATCAATAAGCGCAATAATGATACCACCTAATAGCATGCCCATTAAAAACCCCATACGATCGAGTATCGAAATCCAAGAATTAGCTGTCACATAGTCATCTTCTTTTACAATTCTTGTAATTATTTTTATCGATGATGGGTCATAAACAGATTCCAACGCAACTAACAAGATCATCATAGCTACCATATAATAAATACTGATGTCGAAAAAATACATTGCCAAACCTACAGAAAGTAATAAAATACAACGAATCAGCATCGTTGTTCGCATCAATAATTTTGGATCGTATTTATCGCAAATTGGCGTTAAAAATAAATTAAATACAAATCCCGCCAAAAACGTTGCTGTCGTTAACAACGTCAGGGAAGTCACTGTTGTCTGTTCAAAATAATACCAATACAGCGCAATATATGTCATAGACGCCCCTAACGTCGACACACAAGACGCTAAAAATAATAACGTATAGTTTTTATTAATCATCATAATGTCCCCTTAAAAAATATTTAGTAAATATAAATCTCCCACATTATTTATATAAAACCATTATTTCGTAGTTATTATATTTTTGCAATATTCAAATTATATAAACGCAAAAAAGCACGAATTTTATCACATATAATTGTGATAAAACTCATGCTTTTAATCATATTTGAAAACGCCATAATCTTATTTAGTGCTGAACCTGGCAATACTTTTTCATATCTATGAAAATATTCAGGATCTGGTAAAGGGCCACTTCTAGTTAAAAAGATTTCTCTTGCAATAATTTTTTGACGTTCTTCTGTATTGTCTGCATTTTCCAACTTTTGATCTAGTACTTTAACATCATTTAAAACTTTTTTACGAGACATCTTTTAATCCCTATCTTCTAGAGTAAAAATCTAAGGCATTTTGGATGTCTACACCTATATTTGTCCAATCTTCAGCAACTCTATATCTATCATCATTTGACGCTTTATACGTTTTTCTGTCTTTATTTTTTTTGATGCCATTGTAACCATTCATATCTCCAGAAATCATATATGCTTTAGCGACTGTCTTCAATACATTTTTCATAACGATCCCCTCACATTGTAAGTCTATAATAATATGTACATTTTACTGTTGCAAAAAATTTTTACCTTCTGACAAAACACTTCCCCACATAACTAGGAAGAGAGAATCTTAAAAAACGGTATCAAAAATGGTATCAAACCATTCAAGTAAGTACTTAAATTGCTTGATACCACTCATATAAAGCCTATCCGATAGACCCTTCCATTTCAAATTTGATTAAACGGTTCATTTCTACCGCGTATTCCATTGGTAATTCTTTTGTGAATGGCTCGATAAAGCCCATTACGATCATTTCTGTCGCTTCTTCTTCAGAAATACCACGTGACATCAAGTAGAAGAGTTGTTCTTCTGATACTTTAGAAACTTTCGCTTCATGCTCTAATGAAATGTTGTCATTAAAGATTTCGTTGTAAGGGATTGTATCTGATGTTGATTCGTTGTCGAGAATCAATGTATCACATTCGATGTTAGAACGTGCGCCTTTCGCTTTACCTCCGAAATGTACAATACCGCGGTATACCACTTTACCGCCATCTTTTGAAATTGATTTTGATACGATTGTTGAAGATGTGTTTGGTGCTTTATGAATCATTTTTGCACCCGCATCTTGAACTTGTCCTTTACCTGCAAATGCGATTGATAATGTACTACCTTTCGCACCTTCACCTACAAGGACACATGCTGGGTATTTCATTGTTAGTTTAGAACCCATGTTACCGTCAACCCATTCCATATTACCGTTGGCATGAACGAGTGTACGTTTTGTTACAAGGTTATAAACGTTGTTTGCCCAGTTTTGAATCGTTGTATAACGTACATGTGCATCTTTGTGTACGATGATTTCAACGACTGCTGAGTGTAATGAGTTTGTCGTATAAACAGGTGCTGTACAACCTTCAACGTAGTTTACAGATGAACCTTCATCCGCAATGATCAACGTACGTTCGAATTGCCCCATGTTTTCAGAGTTGATACGGAAATATGCTTGTAATGGTGTATCTAACTTCACATTTTTTGGTACGTAGATGAATGAACCACCTGACCAAACTGCTGAGTTCAATGCAGCGAACTTGTTGTCTGCTGCTGGAATAACAGATGCGAAGTACTCTTTAAATAAGTCTTCGTTTTCTTTTAATGCTGTATCTGTATCTTTGAAAATAATTCCTTTTTCTTCAAGGTCTTTTTCCATGTTGTGATAAACAACTTCTGATTCGTACTGTGCAGAAACACCTGCTAGATATTTTTGCTCTGCTTCAGGAATACCTAACTTATCAAATGTACGTTTGATTTCTTCAGGTACTTCATCCCATGAACGCTCTGAACGTTCTGATGGCTTAACATAGTATGTGATATCGTCAAAGTCTAATTCTGACAAGTCGCCGCCCCATTGTGGCATTGGCATTTTGTAGAATAATTTCAATGCTTTGAGTCGGAAGTTTAACATCCATTCCGGCTCACCTTTCATATTTGAGATTTCACGTACAATATTTTCTGTCAAGCCGCGTTCTGATCTAAAAATTGATACGTCTTCATCATGGAAACCGTATTTGTAATCGCCCACATCAGGTGCTTTTTTAGCCATCAATCATCACTCCTCTATATTCTTAACATCTTGTATGCCTCAGCACACTTTATATCACTTCATAGACACTTATTCTTCTTCTGTCGTGCCTTTACCTTCTTTTTCAACAGTTCCTTTTTCCAATGCTTTCCACGCCAGTGTTGCACATTTGATACGTGCTGGGAATTGTGACACACCTTGCAGTGCTTCAATATCTCCCATTTCCTCAGTGATTGTGTAATCTTCACCAAGCATCATTTTTGTGAACTCTTGACTCATTTGCATCGCTTCTTTGAGACTGCGTCCTTTAATCGCTTCTGTCATCATTGATGCACTTGACATTGAAATTGAACAACCTTCACCTTCGAATTTTGCATCGTGCACAATGCCATCTACAATATCGAATGTTAAATGAATGCGGTCACCACATGTTGGGTTATTCATATCTACCGTCATCGTACCATCTTCAATAACACCTTTGTTACGAGGATTTTTGTAGTGATCCATAATCACAGAACGATACAATTGGTCTAAGTTATTAAAATTCATATGAGAAAAACTCCTTCGTTTTCTTCAATCCTTCGACGAGTTGATCAACGTCTTCTTTTGTATTGTAAATATAGAAGCTCGCACGTGCTGTAGATGATACATTCAACCATTTCATTAGCGGTTGTGCGCAGTGGTGTCCTGCACGTACAGCAACACCTTCTGTATCAAGTGCTGTCGCAACATCATGTGGGTGCACGCCATCCATATTGAATGTAATGACACCTGCACGTTTGTCTGCTGAAGGACCATAAATTGTAATTCCTTCAACTTGTGACAATTGCTCATATGCATATTGTGTCAGTGCTTGCTCATGTTCATGAATTGCATCAAATCCGATTGCTTCAAGGTACTCAATTGCTGCTTGCAAACCAATCGCCTGTGCAATGAGTGGTGTTCCTGCTTCAAACTTCGTTGGTAAATCTGTCCATGTACTTTCATAAAGTCCGACAAAGTCAATCATATCGCCACCAAATTCAATGGGTTCCATATCTTGTAAATATTGGCGTTTACCATATAGCACACCAACACCTGTTGGACCAAGCATTTTATGACCACTAAAACTATAGAAGTCCACATCGAGATCTTGAACATCAATTTTCATATGTGGTGCTGATTGTGCACCATCTACAGAAATAATCGCACCGTGTGCATGCGCCACTTCGGCAATTGCTTTCACATCATTGATTGTCCCTAAAACATTCGATACGTGTGCAACAGCAACAATCTTCGTCTTGTCTGTAATTGTTGCTTTGACTGCTTCAAGTGTGAGTTCTCCGTCATCTGTCATCGGAATGAACTTTAACGTTGCGCCTTTACGTTTGGCTAATTGTTGCCAAGGGACAATATTCGCATGGTGTTCCATTTCTGTTACGACAATTTCATCACCCGCTTCAATATTGGCATCACCGTAACTATGTGCGACAAGGTTTATCGCCGCTGTTGTGCCACGTGTGAACACAATTTCTTCAAAGTAACGTGCATGGATAAAGCGACGAACGGTTTCTCGCGCACCTTCATATCCATCTGTTGCTAATGAACCGAGTGTATGCACACCGCGATGCACATTAGAGTTATAGCGTTCATAGTAGTCGTCTAACGCCGCTATCACTTGTTTTGGCTTTTGGCTTGTTGCCGTAGAATCCAAATAAGCAAGGCGTTTGCCGTTCACTTGCTGTTTTAAGATTGGAAAGTCTTGTATGATTGATTTTACATCGAATTGTGAATCAGCCACTGCTATCACAGACCTTTCTAAGTAATGTTATTTACCGACTTTAAGTTCGATTACTTCGCGCAATTGACGTTGTACATCTTCAATTGGTAATTCACGAACAACTGGATCTAAGAAACCGTGGATAACTAAGCGCTCCGCTTCTTCTTGAGAAATACCACGACTCATCAAATAGTAAAGTTGTTCCGGATCTACACGACCGACTGATGCTGCGTGACCTGCTTCTACATCATCTTCATCAATTAATAGAATTGGGTTTGCATCTCCACGTGCATTTTCTGACAACATTAACACACGAGATGATTGGTTCGCTGCTGAGCCTTTACCACCGTGTTTAATGTGACCGATACCGTTAAAGATTGACGATGCGTTTTCTTTCATTACACCGTGTTTTAAGATGTAACCATCTGTTTCTTTACCGTATTGTACGATTTTAGATGTTAAGTTGATTGTTTGATCGCCACGACCGACTACAACTGACTTCAAGTCTGATGTTGAACGGTCACCAATTAAGTTTGTTGTATTATCAATGATTTGGTCTCCTTCGTTCATTAAACCAAGTGACCAGTTGATTGATGCATCTGCTGCTGTTACACCACGACGAATGATGTAACCTGTGAAACCTTTATCTAAAAAGTCTACAGAACCATATGATACTTTCGCATTTGGTGCTGCAATCACTTCTGAAATAATGTTGATTTGGTTGCCTTCCCCACTCGTTGTTGAAAGATAGTTTTCAACGTAAGTAAGTTCAGCACTTTCTTCTGTCACGATTAATACGTGGTTGAAGAAGCTTGCATTTTCATCGTCATGTAACACAACATATTGGATTGGGTCTGCTACAACAACATTTTTAGGTACGTAAACGAATACGCCACCATTCATTAACGCTGTGTGTAAAGCCGTTAAACGATGCTCATCTACTGTTACAGCGTCTTTCATATAATATTTTTCAACAAGCTCGCTGTGATTTTTCAACGCTTCACTGATGTGTTCAATAATCACACCATCTTTTTGTGCTTGTTCATTCACTTTTGTGAAAGCTAATGCGTTGTTATGTTGAATAATGAGATTTTCTGTATTTTCAACGTTGATAATGCGATCAATTTCTGATGGCAAGTCGTTAAGATTTTCAAACGCCACACCAGCTGTGTGATGTTGTTTGAATGAATCGAAATCCCATTTATCGATTTTTGTTTTATCTGGTTTTGGCATTTCTAAAGACTCAGCTTGCGCTAACGCTTCTTTTCGTAGCGTTGTCATCCAAGAAGGTTCGTTTTGAGCCTGTGAATAATCAACAAGTTGCGCTTCAGAAATATTTAATGTTTCAGTCGTCATAATTATTTCCTCCTATATTGATGATTATTACTTCGCTTCTAACGCTTCGTATTCTTCTTTAACCCACTCGTAACCTTCTTCTTCAAGACGTTTCGCTAATTCTGCGCCACCTGATTTTACAACAATACCGTTGTACATTACGTGTACGTGGTCAGGTGTAATGTAGTTTAAAAGACGTTGATAGTGCGTGATAATTAATGAACCGAATTCTTCGCCGCGCATTTCGTTAATCCCTTTTGATACGACTTTCAACGCATCGATATCAAGACCTGAGTCAATTTCATCAAGGATTGCGAATTTAGGTTGTAACATCATTAATTGTAAGATTTCGTTACGTTTCTTTTCCCCACCTGAGAAGCCTTCGTTTAAGTAACGTTGTGCCATATCTTTATCCATTTCTAAGAAGTCCATTTGTTTGTCTAACTTCTTGATGAATTGCATTAAGTTGATTTCTTGACCTTCTTCGCGTTGTGCATTGATTGCTGAACGTAAGAAGTCGGCATTTGTTACACCTGTGATTTCTGATGGGTATTGCATTGCAAGGAAAAGACCTGCTTTGGCACGCTCATCAACTTCTAATTCTAGAACGTTCACACCATCTAATAATACTTCTCCTTTAGTAATTTCAAATGATGGATGTCCCATAATTGCAGAAGATAACGTTGACTTACCTGTACCGTTTGGTCCCATGATTGCATGTATTTCACCAGTGTTAATTGTTAAGTTAACACCTTTTAAGATTTCTTTATCGTCAATAGATACGTGTAAATCTTTAATTTCTAATACTGATGGCATTGATATTCCCTCCAAAGTAAATGTTTGATTCCTCATACTAGTTTATAATAATTTTAATCTAACGTCAAAATCATTTTTCGAATGTACAAGCCTTATTATAACTGAAACTATCTGTTTTATAAACCATTTAAGATTGCAGTTCAGCGCACCAAACGATTCGCGAATAAATCCAATTTAAGAAATGTTATTGATAATAAGTGACGTCCTGTTCTCAATCGGTCTTAAGTCCTATGATTATCACATAACCATTATGGCATTATTATGTTATGATATAGTGACTTACAAGAAAGGATTCGCTTTTATGTCTAAATTTAAACTTTCAAACATTTCACGCGGCTTTGCCATGGGTATTAGTGACCTTATCCCAGGTGTGAGTGGCGGGACAATCGCCCTATTATTAGGGATTTATGATGACTTTATCGCATCTGTGAGTGGTGTCTTCTCTAAAAATTTCAAGAAAAGTATCGCCTTCTTATTACCTATTGTTATTGGCATGGGTCTTGCAATCGGCGGTTTAAGCAGTGTTATTAATTATTTATTAGCAGAACATCCAATGCCAACGATGTTTTTCTTCTTCGGTTTAATACTAGGGATTATTCCATTTTTAGTACGCATCTCAAAAGTTAAACAAACGTATACAGCAAAACACTGGGCAATCATGGTAGCAGCAATTGTATTTCTAGCTGTGATGGCATTCTTTAAAGGCGACTCTGCACACGGTGCCCCATCATACATCGACTTGTCATTACCGATGTTAATTAAATTTTTTGTTGCAGGTATTTGTGCTTCAAGTGCAATGTTACTGCCTGGTATTTCTGGCTCATTTATTTTGTTACTGTTTGGTGTTTATAGCACTGTAACATACAGTATTTCAGAAATCGTGCGCTTTAACTTCCAAGCTTTACCTGTCATTATTACAGTTGGACTTGGCATCGTTGTTGGATTCCTCGTGGCAAGTAAACTCATAACGTACTTACTAGAACATTATACGTATATGACGTACGCAGCTATTCTCGGTCTCGTTATCGGGTCACTCTTCTCAGTGTTCCCAGGCCTACCAACAAACATACTTACAGCAGTCGTGTCGTTTGTGACACTCGTGATTGGATTCATCATTAGTTATGTGTTAGGACGCTACACTGAAGCATAAGCAACAAACAAAAGCAGTATGATCAGGCGACTTTAATTAGTCACTTGCCATACTGCTTTTTCTTTCAAATTTTTTTAATGTTTCAACAGGTTATACAATGAATATTGAGATTTATCAGGTCTAATATGATGATATTGTTTTATAGCATCCACTAAATTATGCTCGTTGTAAAAGTTTTCCACAAACTTTATAGTCTTAACATTTTGTTTGGTAAGATGATTCATAAACGATGAGGGTTTCTGTGAGCTTTTAACTTTTTGATAATCTTTGTATTTATCCATAGCCAGAATCATCAACATTTCAATTTCAGGACGAGTTATGACACAAATTTGCTTATCAATATTGCGTGAGAACATCTTCTTTATTTTAAGTTGATAGTGCTTGTCGACTACCAAAATAATCGTTATTTTGTTTTCATACTTTAAAGTGAGGTACTTTTGTGTGAATTTATTAGCATTCCTAAATTCACCCCCTAGTACTTTTTCGTCAATTAGTTGTTCTCTTTTAAAAAACAACAGATTCTCATCAAGTAATTTATCAACTATATATTTCTCACATTCTCCCTCGCATATAAGAGCAATATAATTATTATCATCAATTTTGTTACGCATTACTTCCCCCTTAAAAACTGACTAATATCTTTTTTGATATTTTGGTAACTTTGGTAATCAGGAACAGTATCAACTACTCCACTTAAAAATATTTCACTTTTCTTCTTATCGGCTCTATCGTATTCACCTAGCCGATCAGATAGCTTTTTCACTTTAATAACTTCTTCTTTGTTTAAAATGTATATGCTATCACTTCTATCAATTTCATCTAAGACTTCTACATAATGAGTACTAAATATCAAGGTTGCTCCATTTTCGTTAATATCAGATAAGAAAAACTCTAAAATAGATGTGACTATTCGCTTATTTAAATGATTTTCAATTTCATCAATTATTAAATATCCACCTCTTAACAGCACTTTTACTACATTTGCAAATATATTTAAGCCCTTAATTGTACCTGAAGACAAAATATCTCCTAAATCAGTTAGATCTGAAGTGTGAACTAAATCCGAATTTTTAAATTTAATTTCAAATTTCGGTAAAGTATGTTTTTTTATTCTATAGTTTTCTTCATCTTTAATTCTAAATATTTCGACACTAGGATCTAAATACCTTATAAATGATTCATTAGTCATATTGCTCATGTAATATGTAAAAACATTCATGTCTGTTAAATTAATCAATTCAAATACTTTACCTCTCTTATCTTCTCTTTCATTTAAGATTGCAGAGAAAATCGAATCTTCATTTTTTAAGTATGAGTTGTTCAACGCTTTTCTATTCTGAAGATGATTATATAGTTCAACATTAAAAATATTTTTTCTGTTTACTCTTTTATTAACTTTTCTCGAATACAAATCTTCGTCATAGAAATATAATTTAGGCTCGGTACTATCATTATTCTCTTTCATGATAGTCGAATTGATTAAATAGATATTATCTTTTTTTTCATCTAACAAATACATTGTCACTTTCAATTCATCACTGAAATTCTTCGCTAAATTACCATGGAATGAAATACTATCATTATCTATATAGATTGATAATAAACTTTCAATAATCTCTAATGTTGTTGTTTTACCAGAGGCATTGATACCAACGAATGACATTGAATTTTGCTTATAAATACTGTTAAATAAAGGCTTAACATTATTATTTGCTTCGTAGGAGTTTACTTTTTTACTGGTTATAAAATCAACATCTAATGTCTTACTTTTAAAATTACTCAAGCCATTTACCACTATTTTCAAAGCTTTCATAATGACATCCTCTTCTCATAATTAAGTTAATCATATTATAACGTATTTTTCGTCAATTCACTACATTTATCTACTTATTAAATATGTATCGGTATTTTAAAGACGGATTTTCCGATATTTTGATTATTATTAAACGATGAGTTTACTATCATATAAATATCTTTATATTCTATTATCAAATAAACCTATAACTACGATATATTAATCATCAAGTATAAAAACCCCATAAATATTGCATTTACAGGGTTCGAAATTATTTTCTTACTTGGCTGGAATTACCGCACCATCGTATTCTTTTTTAATAAAGTCACGGACTTCATCTGATTGCAATGCTTTGATTAAAGCTTGGAATTTTGGATCATCTTTATGCCCTTTTTGAACAACTAACACGTTTGCAAATGGTGATGATTCATCTTCAACCGCAATAGAATCTTTCAGCGGTTTCAAGCCATTATCAATCGCATAGTTTGAGTTCATAATCACTGCATCGCCCTCATTGTTGTTATATGTTTTCGGTAAGAACTCTGCACCTTGTTGATTATCAAATTCTAAATGCTTTTTATTTTCTACAATATCATCTAACTTCGCATCTAAACTGGACCCTATAGATTAGACACTAAAAAAAGAGTGTCGGTCTATAGGGTTATTTTAATGTATAATTTGAGTAACTACTCTAATGACTGAGAGGTGCAAATTGATGAG
>NZ_JXWY01000040.1 GCF_000934465.1 Staphylococcus microti
TTTTTTTTTTTTTTTTTTTTTTGAAATAATATTTAAAACATTATTTACTTGTGTGTGTAGAAAGTGAGTAGAGATGAAAATATCGTATTCAGTTAAAAATATAGAAGACACATGAAATTGATAGGGGGATGAGTAACTGAAATGAGCGGTTTAGCTGGTGGATTCTGTGAAAGGATGTTTTACAACAAAAAAGAGGAGATGTTAATGAATGCATTGCGTTTCAAAAACATCCCCTTGTTGGTGTCAATATAACTATTTTTAGTTTTTCGTAAGTGTTGATAAGGTGAACATGTCAAAAGCATGTGTATTCATTGAACTTGGAAACTTATAAAACAGCTTGACCACAAAGCTTATTAGAAGACCATACAGTTGGAAATAGGTCTCTAATCGTTTTATAGCACATATTATTTTTAACAATGAAATGGCTAATTTAATTTATCACACAACGACACGTTACTTTATGAAAATAGTTATTTTGTATGACCTGAAATATCATACATGCTCATAGTAATTTTATCAAGTATTAAATAAGCATAGATGATAAAAGATTTGAGTCTAGGGTTTACAAAAAACTAAGCGTATGGTATTACTTATCAAACATCTCCTTTAATTTCAAAAAATAGTTTTGACAAAACAAATGCTTTTATATATATATTAAATTACACCGTCAGAATATTGTGTACATTGTTTTTACGTAATAAATATTACATAATGTAAATGTGTTAATACAAATTTTGACTTAGATTTGTATGTATCTTAATTTTTAAAAAATATATAATAAATGCGAGGAGGGCTCACGATGTTTCCAAAAGTTTATTATTTATCACAGCCGATGACACGGCCAATACGCTGTTTTGACAGTATGATACTTGTGCTCTCTTTGGAGAAAGAGATAACCATCAAAAAGGATGGACAAGTGTACAATGACGACTCGGTTTATTTAATCAACGAATCTGAATTGTACGAAATTCAAACGAAAGATGTTTTATTATTTTACATGCCGAGTGAACTGTTTAGCACACATAAAATTGACATTTTTGATCACCACTTCACGATTCAACACCACGATACACTCAAGTCCAATCTTATGACTTTGTTCAACTACTACCAACATCAAGAACACAACTCAGAACCCGCTCGAAAGCTACTCACTCAAGTGCTACAAGATATTACACGAACTCAGTCTCATATGAATGAATCATCAACGAGTACGTTAGACGGCATTGTCGACTACATACGTCAAAATATACAACAACGTATTACGCTAGAGATGTTGTCGAAAAAGTTTTATGTGTCTACGTCTCACATCTCGATGCTTTTTAAACAGCGCATGAATATGAACTTCCACGAGTATATGGCATCATTGAGAATTGCGAAATCAATGAAAGACATTTCAATACATGATAAGAAAATCAAAACCATTTCCAACATATGGAATTATCCAAGTCCAACGAATTATATTATTCATTTCAAAAAATATCTCGGTGTGACGCCTAAAAAATATAAAAGCTTATCTGTTCAAGCGAAAAACATTCCATTAGATACGCTGATTTCTGATTATGATGTACTTAAGAAAATTGAATTCGATATACCTGAGAAGAAAAAAGATATTTCTATCATGATTGACGATGCAAAAATTATTGAGCGCCCGTTTTCATATTTTAATCTGATTGATATTGGATCGTTTAGAAATATGGATATGATTATTAATGAACCGATTTTCCAATATAAAAACTTCTCGAATTACAAGCTGAAGTCTTATATTTATTTGAGTGAAGATATTGATTATCTCATGGAGGCTTATGAACAAGATGGCATTACAAAGTTAAGGAAACTGTTAAAAACGAAAGTGTCTATTGCGCTAAAACTACCGAATATAAGCAGTTATCAATTCATCGTCAAAGTGATTGAAGACTTACACTTTTTAGAGAGCGAACATTTGCCAAGTGTCAAAACGCATAGCAGTTTGTTGTTCTTATTAGACATAAACCAAATGCCAGCTTCAGACATCAAACAGATTAAGCATAATATCTACAACACACAAATTACAAAGGCAATCGATATAACTGATTTGTTTATTGCGTCAAAACCTCTTGATGATACGATATTAGCGCTACATCCAGACTTCTACACCATTGACTTCAAGAAAATTAAACAACACCAACAAGATACAGATCAATATGTGTCGTTCAAAGAGATGCAAGCTAAACTTTATCAATTTTTCTCGCAAAATGATGTTTCAAGAAAAGTGATATTTTTAAATTATGAAGTGTTTTACACGCCGTCAATTATTGAAAATAAAGGGCAATTTTTAGCAGAATCGTTGAAAAGTCGTCATTATTTGGCAGGGGCAACGATAGATTTCATTCAACATTCAATGACGCAACCGAGCATCTCAATTTTTGATAAAATCGAAAATAAAACGACATTTTACTTTTTAGGGATTATGATGTTAAACTTTTCGAAATATGCCTGCTACTACGGTGATCAACATGTGATTACACGTACACTACATGGCTATAACGTCCTTGTTTACAACACAGAAGATTACGCACAGAATTTTCACATTACACCACCTTCTAAATTCCAAGAAGATAATATATTAATTTCAACAGAGATTCTGAACAGTGAACATGGTGATGTGAATAGTATGATTGACCAGACAGTGACGGATAAAACGCATTTACCTGACTCGTTAAAACTCAAGTTGAGTCAATACAATAGTCCGCACATTAACGTGCAACAACATGACTTTAAAGAAGGGGCATATACGGTTACAATCGCACCGAAATCCATTGCGTTAATGACAATTTATATATAGCATTAGCAGGATAAAGCGGCATGGGGTAGAGCAGAGCGCTTGGGAGCGGGACAGAAAGTTTATTTTGCATGTAGTCTCGCCCCGTCAATTTACCCTTCTTTATCTTGAAACAACAAAACCCCCGACCTACGATGAATAGGTTAGGGGGTTTTTGAATTACATACGTGATCGCCAATATTCGCCTTCAAGGTGTTTCAGTTTTTCAACTTTTTGTTGTAAGGCAAGTTTTTTCAGCTCTTTGCGCAATGTGCGTTCTGGCCACTCATAAATTGTAAGTAGCTCTTCTTCTGTCACGAGCTGTTTTTGTTGAATGTAGTCGGCAAGCGTTGGTGGTAAGTTTTTCTCTATCGGCATACCAATCATTTCGTTAATAATATATGTGTAAATATGATACGGATACAATCCTTCAACTTTTAAGCCTTCTTCATGCACATCTTCGTTAAAAAAGACGAGAGAAGGTGCCATATCAATATCCATTTCTCGTGCGATATGCAAGTCAATTTTTAAACTGTCGCGCAGTTTACTGCTTTGAAGATCTTCTTTAAAGACGTCTAAATCCAGTCCTGCATTGACGATGCATTTCGTAATGATTTGTTCTGTTACGATGTCGCAATTTGGGATAATCTCATTTTGCAGCAAGTGCATAAAACGATGTGCACCGACACGTCCTTGCAGTTCGGCTGCTTTGAACACAAGCGCAATATTGTCACGATCAGATGTACTTTGTGCCTGGCACTTAGTGAGTACGCGCAAAGATGGATTCAGAATATGACGAATAGAGATATACTGTTGATATTCAATTCTTAACTTAGCTAAAATAGCGGATAATTTAAAGCTATCTTTGCAAAACGGATCAAAAAACGAATAAATTTCGATTTTGCTCACAGGAGAAAGGTCTGAATTATTATGATAACTATTCGAGATAACCTTCAATTCTTCCGTCATTGTGCTTCACCTTCAATTAGTTTTCTGTGTTAACCATATAGTTTGCAGTCAACCGCAGTCTTTCATACAAATAATCTCCCACACCATCTGGGAACTGTGCTGTTTGAATGGCAGTGTACATGTTTTCGAGCCAAGCATCTTTGGCATTATGATCAATGACAAAGGGCATATGGCGTCGTTTGAGCATAGGATGACCATGTTCTTGTGTATAAAGATCTGGCCCTCCTAAAAACTGTGTTAAAAATTGCTTTTGTTTCCGTGCTGTTTCAGCAAAATCACCGGGAAATAAATGATTAATGCGCGTGTCTTGTTCGACCAACGCATAAAAGTGATCTATCATACGGTACAAAGCTTCTGGACCGATTATTTCATAAGGCGTCTGTGTCATGCGTATCACCTTTTAATTTCATTATATATATAAATAATAACATGAATTTTTCCATTTCAAAGTAAAAACACTTACGGCTGCTTAGCATGATAGAAAAACAAATGCAAAAGCACAAAGGAACAACGAAAGTTATTATTTAATAAGCAAAGCGCCACAACCTATCTGTTATGACGCTTTAATATAGATGTATTACAAAGATTTAAGACATTTTTTGTCTTCGTTCAAAAAATCGTTGTACTTTGTTCAATGGGGCTTGATGTTCGAGTTCGTACGTTGCTAATATGTTTTTGAATGCGTGATAGCCGGTTTCATAGTCAGCGACTTCAAATTCCAATTCAAAGTCCTCTGCCCCTAAATATTCACTATGATCTAAGACGAGCAGACCGTCCGTTTGTGACGTCTCTAAGCGATGGGTTGTTAAACTGCCGAGTACGATAAGTTGTGACGTGTCAATATAATGTCGTCGTAGCACATCAATAATATCATTTGTGAGTACTGACTCTGGCATAGACGCATCTTGTTGTGGCGTATGTGTTGTCGAATGGTTATATTCAGTCAATCCGACTGCTGCCGGTACTTTCAATGTTATCTCATTCGGTTTGTCTTGTCGCACACGAATGCGTAGTGCCATTTTATGCTGCATGATTTGGAAGTCAGGTGTATCAATATAATAGTTTGTCTGTGTGAAAGGTTCTGAGTTAGGGAAGTACGTTTGTTTCATATCGTTGTACGTCTGTTGATCTAGTAATTGCTTGAATTCAATTTCTCGTTCTATCGCCATGAATGATCACTCCTTAACATTTATTATGCAGGACGGCGACACACATGAAAAGGAATTTATAATACTGACAATTGAACGATGAGCCGATATTAAATTTGTGTTAAACTATAACATGATAAGGAGGAGTACCTATGCGTATTTATGTCAATGAAATTAAAATCAAAGATGATCGTATTTTATGTTATACAGAAGAATCAACGGAAGGGTTTACGGATGCTGGGCAGATGATTGTCGATAGTGACAACTATGCATTTGTTTACCTTTTAGATGACGGCGCGGCGTTTTCATATTTGATTTTCGTACAAGAGACATGGTCGATGTTGCATGAACATCGTGACAAGAAGGTCATTGTTAACGACACGCTGGAATTAACGAGCTTCAAATCGGAGTTAGATTATTTACTGGATAACATTGTAGGGAATTCTAATTACGGCAAACCATTTGTAGAAGCCGTAGAACAAACGTTTGAACTAGTATGAAGCGGAGTGAGAAACTATGAACCAATGGGATATTTTTCTAGCACCTTATCGACAAGCTATTGATGAGTTGAAAGTGAAACTTAAAGGCTTGCGTAAACAATATGAAGTCACAGAACATCATTCACCGATTGAATTTGTGACGGGTCGTGTGAAACCGATTACGAGTATTATCGATAAGGCAAATAAAAGGGGGATTCCATTCGATTACTTAGCAGAAGAAATGTATGACATCGCAGGGTTACGCATGATGTGCCAATTTGTGGAAGACATTGACAAAGTGGTGGCTTTATTGCGTCAACGTGAAGATTTCAAAGTGGTTGAGGAACGTGATTATATTAGCAATACAAAACAAAGTGGTTACCGCTCATATCATGTGATTATCGCATATCCAATTGAGACGTTGAACGGTAAGAAAACCGTTCTTGCAGAAATTCAAATTCGTACGTTGGCGATGAATTTCTGGGCGACGATCGAACATACATTGCGCTATAAATATGATGGTGATTATCCGCCGGAAATTCAAAATCGACTTGAACGTGCAGCTGAAGCGGCATTTTTACTAGATGAAGAGATGTCGGAAATCAGAGATGAAATTCAAGAAGCACAAAAATATTATTCAAAAAAACGTGCGCATAAGCATGAAGACAGTGAGGTGTAGCGATGCGCTATGTCATCTTATCTAAAGGAGATGCCAAGTCAGAAGCACTGAAATATAAGATGATGCGACATATGCAAGACTTTAAGATGGTGGAAGATAAGGACAATCCTGAAATTGTCATATCTGTTGGTGGAGACGGTACGTTATTACAAGCGTTTCATCAATATAGTCATATGTTGTCACGCTGTGCATTTGTAGGGATACATACAGGGCATTTAGGTTTTTATGCCGATTGGTTACCACATGAAGTGGAAAAGCTTATTATCGAAATTCATAATTCGGAGTTCCAAGTGATTGAATATCCGCTGTTAGAAATTATCGTGCGTTACAACGATCAAGGATATGAAACACGTTACTTGGCGTTGAATGAAGCGACGATGAAGACGGAAGACGGGACGACACTTGTTGTGGATTTAGATATTCGTGGGCAACACTTCGAACGCTTCCGTGGCGACGGGCTTTGTATTTCCACACCGTCTGGCTCAACAGCCTATAATAAAGCGTTAGGTGGGGCGTTGATTCACCCATCTTTAGAAGCTATCCAAATTGCAGAAATCGCATCGATTAACAACCGCGTGTTCCGTACGGTCGGTTCACCGCTTGTATTGCCGAAACACCATACGTGTCACATTAAACCGGTCAATCATGATGTTATTTTAACGACGATTGATCATGTCAGCGTCAAACATAAAAATGTGAATGCGATTCAATACCGTGTTGCGAATGAAAAGATTCGTTTTGCGCGTTTTCGCCCATTCCCGTTCTGGAAACGTGTCCATGATTCCTTTATTTCAAGTGGTGACGATGCGTGATTTTTAATTATCGTATCACTGAAACAGAGACACTCAAACACTTTTTATATCGACAACGGTTTTCGAAAAAGACGATTAGCGCCATTAAACAAGATGGCGCTTTACTCGTTAATGATACACCTCGCACCGTGCGGCATTTGTTGCAACCGGGAGACGAGGTCATTGTCTGTCTACCTAAAGAACACCCGAGTCTATCATTGATACCGTATGCACAGCCACTGAATGTTTTATATGAAGATGACTGGCTACTCATTGTTGCAAAGCCAGCACATCAAAATAGCGCGCCTTCACGAGAACATCCACATGAGAGTTTGGTGGAACAAGCGCTCGCACATATGCAACGTCAAGAGGCATGCGGTATCCCGCATATCGTCACGCGTTTAGATAGACATACAATGGGAATAGTAGTGATAGCAAAATCACGCCATATCCACCATTTAATGACGTTGACATCAATCGATAAAATTTATGAATGCCTCTGTCAAGGGCGGATTGAAACAGCAGGTGTGATCGAAGCACCGATAGGACGTGCAAGCGATAGTATTATTAATCGTGTTGTGACGCCTGATGGCAAGTATGCGAAGACGGTATATGAACCGCTTGCGACGACAGAGACGTATACATGGTGTCGTGTCCGTTTGCTGACAGGGAGGACGCACCAGATACGGGTGCACTTTCAACATATTGGGCATGCGATTGTTGGAGATGGCTTATATGGTGAGTTACATGAACGTTATGAAACACAATTGTTAAAATGTGCAGAAGTCCATTTTACACACCCGATGACGGGAGAAGCGGTACGTGTTGTGTGTGAAACACCTGACTTTGGACAGCTGCTGAAAACATTGTAAATCAATATTGGAGGTGACGCATATGTCAATCGAAAATGAAATGTTAATACAAGATGATGAAGAAAAATACAATAAGCCACTACTAGATGACTTGATACATAAAGATGACATTGATGGCTTTCGTGAAGAATTCTTATCTATGCACGCATATGACCAAAGTGAATACTTTGAAGAAAGTGACGCAGATGTCCGTCAAAAAATGTATCAATATTTGTCACCTGAAGAAGTAGCGGATTTCTTTGAACATTTAGAGATAGACGAATCAGACTATGAAGACTTGTTTGAAGAGATGAATGCGACATATGCGAGTCATATTTTAGAACATATGTCATACGATAACGCCGTAGACATTTTGAATGAATTGTCTAAGCGTAAAGTGGCGAGCCTATTAATGTTAATGGATCGTGACGAAGCGCAAGAAATTAAAGCGTTATTACATTATGATGAAGATACAGCCGGCGGTATTATGACAACGGAATATATTTCGTTGACGATTAATACACCGGTACATGAAGCATTGATGCATGTAAAAGCACAAGCACCTGATGCAGAAACGATTTATATTATTTTTGTCGTGGACGAACAGAAAAAATTAGTCGGCGTTTTATCACTCAGAGACTTGATCATTGCTGAAAATGATACATATATTGAAGATATTATGAGTGAGCGTATTATCAGCGCGAATGTTGCTGATGACCAAGAAGACGTTGCGCAAATGATGCGTGACTATGACTTTATCGCAATACCGGTTGTCGACTATCAAAATCATTTGCTCGGGATTATCACAATTGATGATATCGTCGACGTTATCGATGAAGAGGCGAGTGAAGACTACTCTCGTTTAGCCGGGGTGTCAGATATCGACTCAACAGACGATACGATTTTCCAAACGGCAATGAAACGTTTGCCATGGCTGTTAATTTTAACTGTACTCGGTATGATTACAGCGTCTATTCTCGGTTCATTCGAGTCAACGCTTGAAAAAGTAGCGTTATTGGCTGCTTTTATTCCAATTATTAGTGGGATGTCTGGGAACTCTGGTACGCAATCACTTGCCGTTTCAGTGCGTAACATCTCTACAGGCGAAATTAATGAAAAAAGTAAGTTTAAACTAGCATTACGTGAATCTGGCAGTGGTTTTCTAACAGGTATTACTTGCGCAGTATCACTTTGTTTGATTATTATTATTATTTATCACCAACCGTTTCTTGCGTTAATTGTCGGTACGAGTTTGACAATTGCGATGACGGTAGGGACAACAATCGGCTCGGTTATACCTTTGTTTATGAATAAATTAGGGATTGACCCAGCAGTTGCGAGTGGACCATTTATTACAACAATTAATGATATTGTCAGTATGCTTATTTACTTTGGCTTAGCAACGTCATTTATGAATTATCTCATTTAAGGGGGGCACCTATGGAATTTGTGTCACTGGTAGTCGTCATTGTTGCGGCTTTATTAACGCCGATTATTATTAGTAAGTTAAACATCGCATTTTTACCCGTTGTCGTTGCAGAAATATTAATGGGGATTGTGATTGGTAATTCCTTTTTAAACCTCGTGCATCGTGATGATGTGCTGAATATTTTATCGACACTCGGCTTTATTTTCTTAATGTTTTTAAGTGGGCTAGAGATAGACTTCAACGCCTTTAAAAAAGATAAATCGAAAAAGAAACAAGATGAGGACGCAGGTCCAAGTCATTTAAAACTAGCGATTTATGTCTTTATGCTGATTATGATTCTATCTATCGGTCTCGCATATGGCATGAAATGGATTGGTTTAATTGATGATGTCTTGTTGATGGTCATCATTATTTCTACAATCTCACTCGGTGTTGTCGTACCAACGCTAAAAGAAATGAACATGATGCGTACCACAATCGGTCAGTTTATTTTACTTGTAGCGGTTCTTGCCGACTTAGGCACAATGTTGCTATTAACAGTTTACGGTGCAATTAACGCCTCTGGTGGCGGTACGATTTGGCTAATTGGTATATTAGTCGGTTTCACCATTCTGTTTTATTTCCTTGGTGGACTATTCAAAGGTGCATCCATCATTCATAAACTGATGGACGGGACAACGCAAATCGGTATTCGTGCTGTATTTGCGTTAATCATCTTATTAGTCGCATTGGCAGAAGGTGTCGGTGCCGAAAACATCCTCGGTGCATTTTTAGCCGGTGTTGTTGTGTCACTATTAGGACCTGAGCCAGACTTAGTCGAGAAGCTAGATTCCTTTGGCTACGGCTTCTTTATCCCAATCTTTTTCATTATGGTCGGTGTGGATTTAGACATTCCATCATTGATTAAAGAACCAATGCTATTAGCGATCATTCCAATCTTAATCATGACATTTATCGTGTCTAAACTGATACCGGTCATGTTGATTAGACGATGGTTTGATATGAAAACAACCATTGCGGCAGGCTTTTTATTAACATCAACATTATCGTTAGTCATTGCCGCAGCGAAAATCGCCGAAAGTTTGGGTACAATTAGTGAAGAAATTTCCGGCATTATGATCTTAAGTGCGGTTATTACATGTGTCTTCGTACCGATTGTGTTCAAGAAACTTATTCCAATTCCTGATGAAATGCAACGTACGATTAAAGTTGCAATGATTGGTAAAAACCAACTTTCCATTCCAATCGCACAAAACTTAAGTTCACAGCTGTATGACGTGACATTGTATTACCGCAAAGATTTAACCGATCATCGTACGTTATCAAATGATATTACGATGGTGGAAATTGCAGATTATGAATCGGAAATGTTAGAACGTCTCGGACTGTTCAATAGTGACATCGTCGTATGTTCAACGAATGATGATGACATTAACCGTAAAGTCGCTATCATGGCGAAAGATCAAGGTGTAGAACGTGTCATTTGTCGTCTTGAAACAAACGATGCAGACCAAGTACTACGCAATAAAAATATCGAGTTGTTCAGCAACTTCCAAAGTAATCAAATCTTACTGAAAGGTATGATTGAAACGCCAAACATGTTGAACTTATTGAGTAACGTGGAAACATCACTTTACGAAATCGGTATGTACAACTACGCATTCGATCAAATGCAATTGCGTAACTTCCCGTTTGGTGGCGATATTATTTTCGTACGTATTATTCGCAATAACGAATCAATCGTGCCACACGGCGATACACATCTACAATACGGTGACCGCCTCATCGTGACAGGTACGAAAGAATACGTTGATCAACTGAAAATTGAATTAGAAATGTTTTAACCCAAAAGGCTGACAGTTTTTCTGTCGGTCTTTTTTTGGATGAAATATTATATGTCATATCATTGTGCAGACGCCCTAAATTTTATGTGAGAGGCGGGGACAATCATGAGTGAAGAGGTAGGAAAAGCGTTGTAATATCAATAAAAGACAGTTAAAAAGTAATAAACGGACACTCAAAACATTTTTTCTCTCTAATTTTTAACTTATAAAAATGTTGAGTATTAATAAAAATAATCCTAATATATGAATAATCATTTTAGATTTTTGGCTTTTCAGGTCAGTTAAGGGGTATGAACTTTCAAGCATTTAACATCAAACTACCGCATATAAAGAGACGTTGGGTGTCTCTTTTCAAACATTTTCGAATGGAAACTTTTTCTAAAACACTTCTAGACCATTCAAACAACTATTTCAATTTTTCCGAGTATGACCATGTTTACGTAAATGATATGCCGACAACTTTGACACAACATATGGGCGCAAGCATTATTCGTTAGCAACTTTTATAAATGCTTTATAGCCGTCTCAGCTTTAACAAGTTAATAACAACGCATGAGACGGTTTTATGTATGTTGAACCTTCACATAACTGAACGATAAAGCCATAATCGAAAACGTTTATTTTGGGAGGGGATTTTTTGATTGAAAAATAAACATGATTAATATTGGAATTTTGTCAATCAATTAATAATTAAAAATGCTATTTAAATGTGTACAACAATTGTAGAAATAATGAATTTTTTGTGACGTGTATAGACAAATAAAAACTATTACTTTGAATTTACCATAACCACACAATATAATAATGTAATATAATTTTTTATTATTAAATGTTAATGCGCACAATTAATACCATATTTTTAGTATATGTTCATACAGATAATTGTGCACGATGATATTAATAAATGGGAGATAAGTGTGCTTTGAAATATGAAGCAAACTGAAACAAGAAGGGAAAGTAACATGAAATTTTATCAACAATATAACAGACAAAAACAGATTTTTAGTATTAGAAAATTTTCATTTGGTGCAGGATCCGTTGTTTTATCAACGTTATTATTTTTAGGTGCATCACAAACAGCGTCAGCAGCAGAAGAGGCAACAACGCCCGTAGCTGAGGATAACGTTGCATCAGCTGATAATGTGGCAGAAGATGTTGCACCGGTTGAAGATAACAGTGTTAGTGAACCTGCCGTGACAGACAATAATACAGAGTCACCAGAAGAAGTGGTAGCTGAAGAACCAACAGCAGTAGAAGAAGCGCCTGCATCAGTTGAAGAGGCACCGGCAGAAGACAATGCGAATGCCGAAGTGCCAGCAGTAGAAGAAAACACAGCTGAAGCCCCTGCAGTTGAGGAACCAGTGGCGGAAGCGGAACCGGTACCATCAGAAAATACAGCACCGGCAGTAGAAGTACCAAAGGACAATGTCCTTCAAGTCGGCGGTGGGGGTGTCGATGTGACACCGGGATATGCTCGTGTACAACCTGATGGCCGTATTAAATATGATTATCAAGTGTCTTTAAACCCAGTGTTATCAAATGATCACATTCAAACGGGAGGCACATTTAATATCACAATTCCTATTTTTGCAGAAAATGTGAAATTCACATTGATTGGGACACGTGAAGAAGAAACAACAGCACCGCATGATGTTGAGATGGAACTTGGTCAAATGACGTATGAGGAATACCAAGAAAACTATGATAAGTTCAGTAACATTCCGAGTTATGAGAAGTATTTGGAATTAAAAGCAAAAGGTGAAATACCTTTTTCAGTAGTAAAAAATAATGTGGGTCTTACTGATGATGGAAATGTTTGGCCAAATACAGGCGCGCAAACGTTAACAGGTCTTGTACAATCATACGCAGTGAATACAATCGTTAAGGGACCGGTTGGTATTAAAGTAGAATTTGATATTTCACGTGAGCAATATGAAAAAACACCATACCTTCCTTTAGATGCACGACTTGCATGGCGTAGTTTCTTTGAAGGTGAAGAAATCAGTGGATACGATAGTGGTTCGCAATCAATAGATGATGCGCGATATAGCTATGAACAAGGCATTGATTCTTCTTATTATTACGTTGAACATCCAGAAGAAATTAAAGAAGGTGACTTCGATAAAAACGGTCTTTATACGCAGCCTGACATCGGTGTAACGGGTTATACAGGCTCATGGGATACAATCGGAGACGATGTCACAAAAGGAAACTTTAATTATGTTGATGAGTATAACTTAACATCAAATGTTGCAATAACGTATTGGGCACCTGAAAAAGAAGACTTAGCAGATGTTGCAGTTGTAAGTGAATTAGTAGAATTACCAACACCACCAGATGAGTCAGATGCGGATGCTGACGCTGATGCCGACAGCGATTCCGACGCAGATAGCGATTCAGATGCCGACAGTGACTCCGACGCAGACAGCGATTCTGATGCAGATAGTGATTCGGATGCGGATAGTGACTCGGATGCCGATAGTGATTCCGACGCGGATAGCGATTCGGACTCTGACAGCGACTCGGATGCGGATAGTGATTCTGATGCGGATAGTGATTCTGATGCGGATAGCGACTCGGACGCCGACAGTGATTCCGATGCAGATAGCGACTCAGATGCAGATAGTGATTCGGATGCGGACAGTGACTCAGATGCAGATAGTGATTCGGATGCGGACAGTGACTCAGATGCGGATAGTGACTCAGATGCGGATAGTGACTCTGACGCCGACAGCGATTCCGACGCAGATAGTGACTCCGACGCAGATAGTGATTCAGACGCAGATAGTGACTCCGATGCAGATAGTGATTCGGACTCTGACAGCGATTCCGACGCGGATAGTGATTCCGATGCAGATAGCGACTCAGATGCCGATAGTGATTCAGATGCGGATAGCGACTCGGACGCAGACAGTGACTCCGACGCAGATAGCGACTCTGACTCAGATAGTGATTCGGACGCAGACAGCGACTCAGATGCGGACAGCGATTCTGACGCAGACAGCGACTCTGATGCAGATAGTGACTCGGACGCAGACAGCGACTCCGATGCGGATAGTGACTCGGACGCAGACAGTGATTCCGATGCAGATAGTGACTCGGATGCAGATAGCGATTCCGATGCAGATAGCGATTCAGATGCGGATAGTGATTCAGACGCAGACAGCGATTCTGATGCCGACAGCGATTCTGATGCGGACAGCGATTCAGATGCGGATAGTGACTCCGACGCAGATAGCGACTCCGACGCAGATAGCGATTCCGATGCGGACAGCGATTCAGATGCGGACAGCGACTCAGATGCAGATAGTGACTCGGATGCGGATAGTGACTCGGATGCGGATAGTGACTCCGACGCAGATAGCGATTCTGACTCAGACAGTGATTCCGACGCAGATAGCGATTCCGACGCAGATAGCGACTCGGATGCAGACAGTGACTCAGATGCGGATAGCGACTCAGATTCGGATAGTGATTCCGATGCAGATAGCGACTCGGACGCAGACAGTGATTCCGACGCGGATAGTGATTCTGACTCAGACAGCGATTCTGATGTAGAAGGCGATAATACTGACGAAGGTAAGCATTCAGATATGGCTAAAAAGTCATCTATGCATGATAAAAAACAAGTTGCGCCGTCTAATCAAACAGCGGATGCAGATGTGTTACCTGAAACAGGTGGAGAGAATGCAGCACAAACGACATTATTTGGTAGTTTGTTTGCCGGTTTAGGTGCAATGTTCTTATTCGGACGTCGTAAAAATAAAACTGAAAAATAATACAGTCTATAAAAATAAGCCATCTTTTCCTTTAACAAGGACGAGATGGCTTATTTGTCATATTAAAAAAGCAAGTCATGCCGATATACAACTTGCTTCATGATCATTTGATTTTTATCTTACCGCATGGAATCCTGCGTCTACGTGAATGTTTTCGCCTGTAACACCTGATGAGAAATCACTGAGTAAGTAGGCGGCAGTTTTTCCAACTTCTTCTTGGTCTACATTACGTTTTAAAGGTGCGCGTTCTTCAATTTCTTTTAAAATCGAAGTGAAGTTGCCAACGCCACGTGCACTTAATGTACGAATCGGACCGGCAGAAATCGAATTGACACGGATATTGTCTTGACCTAAGTCAGCTGCTAAGTATTTCACAGATGCTTCTAAGCTGGCTTTAGCAATTCCCATTACGTTATAGTTTGGTACCGCAAATTCACCACCAATGTAGCTTGAAGTGACGATACTACCTGATTCGTTCATAATTTTACGCGCTTCACGAGCGACAATTGTTAATGAATAAGAACTAATGTCTTGTGCGAGTAAAAAGCCTTCACGTGATGTGTCAGAATAGCGACCACGTAAATCTTCAACGTTTGCAAAGGCAATTGAATGAAAGACGCCGTCAATTTTTCCAATATCTTTACCAATTTGTTCAAAACCATTAATTACATCACTGTCACTTTGAACGTCTATTTGGTACACGTGTTTAGCGGGTTGATTCAATTGATCAATCAGTTTGTCTAACTCTTTAAAACTTCTTTCTTTGCGGTATGTAAAAACAAGTTTAGCGCCTAATTGATCTAGAACTTTTGCGACACCGAAACCGATGCTGCGTTTGTTGGCAATCCCCATAATTACGAATGTTTTGTTTTCTAAATTCATCACTGTTTTAAAGCTCCTTTATTAATAGTCAGTCTTATTACATCAATTTTAACATCTGGTACTAATTTAATACAATGAAAAAGCCACCGAACTGAAGTTGTCCGATGGCTAAACGTATGTCATTTAATCGTGTACGGTACTTTGCGCTTTATGCATAATTTGATGACGATATTTAAAGACGTTGCGAACAATCGTTTTTAATACGGCATAAAGTGGTACGGCTACTAAGATTAATACGAAGCCGCCTAAGCTACCTGAAGCTAAAATAACAACGATAATTGTGAGCGGGTGAATGTTTAATGATTTACCCATTACGTTCGGTGTAATGACATTGCCTTCAAGTTGTTGGGCAACAAGTGTTACAACACAAACCCAAATGAATGTCGTTGGACTTTGGATAATACCTAAAATGCCTGCAGGTAAGAATGCCATCCATGGTCCTAAGAACGGAATCATATTCGCAAAAATCGCAAACATCACAAGAAGTAATGTGTAGTCAAGACCGATAATCGTATAACCAAGGTATAAAATCGCACCTAAAATTAAGCTGACAGTAACTTGTCCTTGAATGTAAGACATTAATGTGTGGTTTAAATCTTTTAATAAGTTGACAACGAAAATTTTACGCTCGCCATTGAAGAAACGTGCAACGGCTGGAATAAAACGTTCGTGATCTTTCAACATGTAAATTAAGAAAAACGGTACTAAAATAAGTAAGAATAATGTTGAAATAAAGCTTGTTACGATGTTAAGTGAATTTGATAAAATGTCTGATGTCATCGTACCAAATTTAGAAATCATTTCATTAATTTTATTCGTTACTTCATTCGGCAATTTATCACGTTGATCTAATGCAAAGTTGATTAAATGTTGTGTTTCTCGTTGGAGATATGGCACTTGGTGAATTAAGTTTTCAATTTGTGTCGCAATTACTGGACCAACGACACCAACAATGGCGCCTCCAATGGCAGTTAAAGCTAACAAAATAATCGTAATGCTTGCCCATCTCGGTACATGTCGCTTTTCCATCATTTTTTGGAATGGCAAACATATATAAAATAGAAAACCACTTAATAATAGTGGGAGGAGGATCGATTGGATAATCACGATGATAGGTGTGAATATAAAATGAACCTCGATAAATAATTTAATTAATAAAAAAAGTAGCAAGAGCGCTACCCCAGAGCGAAACCATACCTTATTGGTCATCACTGTACCTCCTTTTATCTGAAACCATACTATACATTATAATTGAAAAGTAACAAGCATAAAAGATGAAAACTAAAATAAAAGGTTACAATCTAGTAATAAATCGACATCAATATGGCACATTTAGTGTGCGACATTTCGCTATAATATGATGATACCCAACAAATTTGAAAAGCACTTTTTTGACAGTAATCAAGCGTTATATAATGGCATACGATTAAAATTTAAGTTGCGCGGTAGAATTTTTATGTGTATACTTGTGTCAGATTTATCAGAAAATTTAGAGGGATGGATATTATAATTTTTATGGGGGTATGTCTATGGTTGAAACAATTGTAGGATGGCTGAATACAATCGTTTGGAGTAAGCCACTCGTATTCGGATTGTTATTCACCGGTGTTGCTTTTAGCTTAGTTACACGTTTTTTACAACTGAGGCATTTTAAAGAAATGATTCGTTTGATGTTCCAAGGCGAAAAGTCGCCAACAGGGATTTCAAGTTTCCAAGCGATTGCATTATCACTCGCAGGGCGTGTCGGAACAGGGAATATCGTCGGTGTGTCAACGGCCATTTTCATCGGTGGTCCAGGTGCAGTGTTTTGGATGTGGATTACAGCGTTTTTAGGTGCGGGTACCGCTTATGTTGAGTCGGCACTCGGTCAGATTTTCAAACGTGAAGAAGAAGGCGAGTATCGCGGGGGTCCAGCATATTACATTGAACAAGGGATTCAAGGTAAGTTTGGTAAAATTTATGCGATTGTGTTTGCGCTTGTAACGATCTTGTCAGTAGGTCTGTTACTACCGGGGGTTCAGTCTAACGCAATTGCAAGTTCGATGCATAACGCATTCGGTTTACCATCATGGATTATTGCGGTCGTATTGATTATTATTTTAGCGTTAATTATTTTCGGGGGCGTTAAATGGATTGCAACGGTTGCTACGGCAGTCGTACCTTTTATGGCAATCATCTACATATTAATGGCGATTGTAATTATTTGCTTGAACATTCAACAAGTTCCAGCACTTTTTGCATTGATTTTCAAGTCGGCATTCGGTATGGAAGCGGCATTCGGTGGAATCATCGGTGCAATGATTGAAATTGGTGTAAAACGTGGTTTGTATTCAAACGAAGCAGGTCAAGGGACAGGACCGCACGCAGCAGCGGCTGCAGAAGTGTCTCATCCAGCCAAACAAGGACTTGTACAAGCATTCTCTGTTTATGTCGATACACTTTTTGTTTGTACAGCGACAGCACTTATTATTTTAATTTCTGGAACGTACAATACAACAGATGGGACTACGACAGCAGACGGTTCGCCACGTCTCATTTATGATGCAGAAGTGTATGTGCAAAATGCGGACGGTACGAAAGATTATTCAGGTACTGCAATGTATGCACAAGCAGGTATTGATAAAGCACTTCAAGGATCAGGGTATCATTTTGATCCAATGTTTTCTGGTTTCGGTTCATACTTTATTGCGATTGCATTGTTCTTCTTCGCATTTACAACGATTTTAGCGTACTACTATATTGCGGAGACGAATGTCAGCTATATTACGAACCGTTTAGCTAAAAATCAATTTAAATTATGGCGTAATGTCATACGTGTTGTGTTAATTGCTGCATCAGGTTACGGTGCGATTAAAACAGCCGATGTCGCATGGGCAATGGGTGACCTAGGTGTAGGTATGATGGCATGGCTTAATATCATTGCGATCTGGATACTCTTTAAACCAGCCTTGCACTCTTTGAAAGACTTTGAAGCACAGAAAAAGAAAAATGGTACGGGTAAAACGGCGATTTATCAGCCTGATCCAGAGCTTGTACCGAACGCGACATTCTGGTTAGAAGATTATCCGAAACGTTTGCGTGAAGAAGGTATTGAGTTACCGAAAAAATAAAATAAGCATCGTAATGCATCATAAGTGAATATGGAAGGCGTCTCTTGATACAATAAAGTTAATTCGTATGAGGAGGCGCTTTTTTATGACAGATTTTGAAGTAGGTGTGGTCAACAGGACACAATTTACAAGTCAGCATTTGGCGCGTGACATTACACTATCAATTTACTTACCAGAAGATTATTCGCCGCTAGAAAATGCGAAAGTGGTGTTTTGTTTTGATGGCAGAGATTTTATGCGATTCGGGCAAATTCATCGCGTTTATGAGCGTTTGCGTCGACAAGGTGATGTGACACGGGCAATTTTTGTCGGATTTCATTATGAAAGTGTCACAAAGCGTCGTGTAGAGTTTCATCCACAAGGGGAAAAGTCAGCTCAGACCGTGCAAGCAGTCGTGCAAGAAATCTTTCCATGGATCGAGCGAACGTTTGCGACACACAAAATGGCAGAGGGGCGTGTGCTATTTGGCGATAGTCTCGCTGGTAGTATCGCATTGCTTACGGCCGTTTCGTATCCTCGCATTGTAAATCAAGTCGGCATGCTAAGTCCACATAGTGATGAAGTCGTAGAGCAATTATTTGAACGCTGTCAATTTCAAGAGGCGTTAAATATTTGGCATGTGATCGGTAAAGAAGAGTTGGACTTCAAATTGCCAACAAGTGGTAAACGTGCTGATTTTTTAACACCGAATCGTGCATTGCGTGATCGCATTCAAGCTTCGACGGCACATTATCATTATGAAGAACTTGACGGAGGTCATAATTGGAAAACGTGGCGTACAGTTCTGCCACAACTATTAAAATACTTTTTGAGTAACCAATAATCTGAAATTTTGCTATAATGGAAACTAACATAAACAAAGGAGGAATTTCAATGATTTTAGGATTAGCGCTAATTCCATCAAAGAGTTTTCAAGATGAGGTCAACGGTTATCGTAAACGTTATGATAAACAATATGTTAGAATCAAACCTCATGTCACAATTAAGAGTCAATTTGAAGTCAACGATGCAGACTTCGAGCAAGTGAAAGCAGAAATTGCAAAACGTGTAGAAGGCGCACAACCAGCAGAGATTCATGCGACAAAAGCTTCAAATTTTGCACCGACAACACATGTGATTTATTTTAAAGTTGAAAAGACAGATGCACTTGAAGATTTATTCAATCGTTTCAATGGCGAGGATTTCTACGGGGAAGCAGAACATCCATTTATTCCACACTTTACAATTGCACAAGGTTTAACAAGTCAAGAGTTTGAAGATATTTATGGTCAAGTACGCCTTGCAGGTATTGATCATAAAGAAACAATTAACCAATTATCATTGTTGCAGTTCGATGAAGCAGCAGATAAGTGGAAAGAAGTCGAAACATACCCATTGGGATAAAATAGAGCATAATAAAAACGCCTGAGATGCTGTCTCGGGCGTTTTTTAATGCGTGCGACGTAGCTGTTTTAAAAAGTATAAGCCGTAAAAACAAGCTAAGAAAAAGATTAAGCATGCCGCAAAGTAGAATGTATAAATAGGGCTACCTAACACTTGTGATAGAGGGCCACCAATAATCGGTCCTGCCATGGCCCCCAACCCTTGAATACTGTTAATGACACCCCATGTCTCTTCTTGTTCAGACGGGTGGATAAAGCCTGCCATAAATGTATTCCATGCAGGGAGTAAGAGGCCGTATATCATACCAATAAGTAAAGCGATGCACCAAACGATCACAATATTTGTAATGAATGTAAATGACACCATGGCAATACCGTAACATAAAAAGCCGATAAAAATCATACTATACATAAATCGGTGGGCATAGCGATCGATAAGTTTTGATAAGCCTAGCATTGAAATTGTACAACCGATACCACCGATCACAATTGCCCCGGTATACTCAACGGTCGAAACACCGACAATATCAACAGCATATTGTGGTAACACAGGGATGAGGGCACTAATCGCAATCCCTTGTAGTAAAATCCCTGGGAATAAAATAAGATGTCGTCGAGAGACACTTACAATTTGTTTCAATTGCTGACGGACATTTTTCATATGATAGTCAGTCAGTTGTACTTTCACAAAAAAGTACAGGATAAATGCAATACCGACAATCAATGGCATTAAAAAGTTGAATGTTATCGGATGACTTTTGAAAATTAAGTTCATACCAATCATGCCGACTAACAAACCAGCAAGCCATGCGAAGTACACGTAGCCCATCTGTTTGCCGCGTGATGTTTCTTCTACGTTCGCTAACATAACGACCCAAATTGGACATACCGCAATGCCTAACATTAAGGCACTGACAATGAGTACGACTGGAGAAGTGGGCATAAAAATAACGAGTGCTAAACTGCCAAGTGCCAAGATAAAACCGAGTGTAAGCACAATACGTGGGCCCCAGCGTTTTAAAATAAAGCCAACAAAAAAGTTGGAAACTGCATCGGCTACAAAATGTACAGAAATCGCAGCCGATGTAATCCCAACTGCAATAGATGTCGCTGTTGGTAGCAGAGGTAGGTAGCTTAGCACGTACATACCTCGGGCAAATTCCATAAGAAACAAAATAATAATTAATAATGAAAAGTTTTTCGTATATTGTCTATCATTTAACGAGTAGTTTTGCATATAAAGGTACCTTTCCATAAACATGTTGATACGCTGTTGCATCGTGTAACAGATCTAACAAGTCATCACAAATTTTTTGCGTCGCATCCGGAATACGTGCGTCAGCCATACTTTGAATCATCTGTTGACGAACATCAGGATGCTGTATCAAATGTGTTACGGTGTCGATGGCTTCATTCGGTGTATTTGCAATTTTACCGAACCCTTTTTCTTCAAAATAATAAGCATTTTCTAATTCTTGACCGGGTGCAGGATTTAAGAAAATCATCGGTATTTGACGTGACAACCCTTCAGAAATCGTAATGCCACCCGGCTTTGTAATCATTAATTGACTTGCTGCCATCCACTCATTCATATGCTTCGTATAGCCGAGAATCAAGACGCTTTGCGTATTGTGAAATGCACGCGATAGTTGACGTTTGAGTTCTTTGTTACGTCCACAAATCATCACAACTTGTGCCGTTGGTGTGTCGTCGATAATCTGTTGAATCATCTGTTCAAAGCCTTTTGAAACGCCAAAAGCACCTGCCGACATTAAAATGGTGGGCGCAGCTGGATCGAGATTGTGTTGACGCATCCATTGTGCTTGATCAATCGGTGTTTCAAACTGTGCTGAGACCGGAATGCCTGTCACTTTTGTATGTGTACTTGGAATACCAATCTCTGTTAATTCCGCTTTCAAGTCGTCAGTGGCAACATAGTAACGTGACGAGTTTGGTGTAATCCAGTTTTTATGCATGCGATAATCTGTTAAAACAGTCGCAATCGGAATGTTCATATTAAATTGTTGTGTTAATACTGACATCACAGGTGTTGGGAACGTCAATAAAATTAAGTCAGGCTTTTCTTTTAATAACAGATTCAGCAACTTGTTCAAGCCATAGTACTTATAAAAACACTTATCCAATTCGTCCGGACGACTATAGTAAAACGCCTTATACATACGGCGAAAATATTTAAAACTGTTGATATACCATTGTTTACAGATCGTCGTTAAAATAGGATGGGCTTCTAAAAATAAGTCATGCTCAATCACTGTCAATTCATCTAAGTTCATCGCATTGAATCGTGACACAATGCTGTTCGTCACTTGGATGTGACCATTACCAAAAGACCCTGTTAATATTAATATTTTTTTCTTTTGAGTACTCATATGAGTGGCCTCCATATATAGTTTAGACGTAAAGCATAAAAATCGCGTATACCTTGTCTCAAGCTTACTTTACAGTCTAATCACTTAACCATAGTTTACAGTATCCTAAAAAAATTGTGAAAGGAAAAGAGGTTCTGACCAAGTGATAAAGGTTGCGTGCGTCACAAAACAATTTTTTGTGCGCGAGTGAATAGGCGTTTATAAGTGTTATAACCGCCTTTACTACGTTATAATCATTCTACTATCTTAATATATTGTGTCGAGGGATACAATACAAAGAGGTTGTATCGACAACAAAGGCCTGCAATTTACTAGAAAAAATGATGTAACTTGTATGATTTTATGATGAAACGTGTATAATGAATGAGTGTATAAAAAAGGAGAGATATGTGTGAATGCGCAAGAACTTTTTCAACATATATTAATGAAGCAAGTTATAGGAACACTTGATAGAGAAATAGATGATATTACCACAGATTCCCGTACGGCGAGACAAGGCAGCATCTTTGTCGCATCTAAGGGCTATACAGTAGACAGTCATCGCTTTGCACAAGACGTTGTGACGCAAGGTTGTCAAGTCGTTGTAGTTAGTCGCGAACTGTCATTAGAAGGCGATGTTACACAAGTGATCGTGCCAGATACGTTACGCGTCGCGAGTCATTTAGCGCATCGTTTATACAACTTCCCGAGTCAACAGTTAACAACGATTGGTGTGACAGGGACAAACGGTAAGACATCCATTGCGACAATGGTACATCACATTTTTCGCAAGCTTGGTAAAGGCAGTGCGTATTTAGGTACGAATGGCTTTCAAATTAATGAGCATGTGACGAAAGGGCAAAATACGACGCCTGAAACAGTGTCACTGACGAAAAAATTACATGAAGCAGTGCAAGCCGATGCGAAAGCGATGACATTGGAAGTTTCATCACACGGTTTAAGTTTAGGACGTCTTAGTGGCGTAACGTTCGACGTGGCGATTTTCTCAAATTTAACGCAAGATCATTTAGATTTTCACGGTACAATGGAAGCATATGGTCATGCGAAGTCGCTATTGTTTAGTCAACTCGGTCAAGATGTATCGCAACCGAAATATGCGATTGTAAATAATGACGATCCGTTTTCAGAGTATTTAAGAACGGTCACACCTTATGAAGTATTGAGTTACGGCATTGAGCAAGAAGCGCAATTTATGGCGAAAAATATTCAAGCAACGTTGCAAGGTGTGACATTTGATTTTGTGACGCCATTTGGCACATATCCCGTTAAGTCGCCGTATGTCGGCGCATTTAACATTGCCAACTTAATAGCAGCGATGCTTGGCGTCTGGGTGAGTGGCGAAGACTTAGAACGTGTCACACAAGTCGTTGAAACGTTGGAGCCTGTAGAAGGTCGCCTAGAAGTGTTAGATCCATCATTGCCAATTGATTTAATTATCGACTACGCACACACAGCGGACGGGATGACAAAGTTAATTGACGCTGTGGAACCTTTTGTGAAACAGAAGCTTATTTTCTTAATCGGTATGGCGGGAGAGCGAGATTTGACGAAAACACCGGATATGGGACGTGTCGCTTCTCGTGCAGATTACGTTATTTTAACACCGGATAACCCGGCTAATGACGACCCTAAAATGTTGACGGCAGAGTTGGCAAAAGGGATGACGCACGACAACTACGTAGAATTTACAGATCGTGCAGAAGGTATTTGCCATGCGATTGATGTGGCAGAGCCGGGAGATACGGTTGTGTTAGCTTCTAAAGGACGTGAGCCATTCCAAATTATGGCAGGACACGTCAAAGTACCGCATCGCGATGACTTAATTGGTTTAGAAGCGGCATATGCGAAGTTTGGAGGACAGCCTGATGAAGATTAGAGAAAGTCACAGTGAAAACTACTCGGCGAAAGTATATATTTATGAGAATAAAAAAGAAGACTATTTTGTCGTCGCTGTACCAGATTTACATTGGTCGATTCTGATTGATGATACATTGTACGGCGAGGCGTTAACAGAACATGTAATGATGCATCTTTTTAATATATTAGATGAAGAAGAGGCTGAAATATTAGCTTTACGCATTACACAATGGGTACAAGAAACATAGAATTAGAAGGAGTTTTGAGATGAGTATCAAAGATGAAGTAACAGCGCGTAAGACCTTTGCGATTATTTCGCATCCGGATGCTGGGAAAACAACCTTAACTGAAAAGCTTTTATATTTTAGTGGTGCAATTCGTGAAGCAGGAACAGTTAAAGGGAAGAAAACAGGAAAATTTGCGACAAGTGACTGGATGAAAGTCGAACAAGAACGTGGGATTTCGGTAACAAGTTCTGTCATGCAATTTGATTATGATGATTATAAAATTAATATTTTGGATACACCAGGACACGAAGACTTTTCCGAAGACACATACCGTACATTGATGGCGGTAGACAGCGCAGTCATGGTTATTGACTGTGCGAAAGGGATTGAGCCGCAAACATTGAAACTGTTCAAAGTTTGTAAAATGCGTGGTATTCCGATTTTTACATTTATTAACAAATTGGACCGTGTCGGTAAAGAACCGTTTGAGTTATTAGACGAAATCGAAACGACGTTAGGTATTGAAACGTATCCGATGAACTGGCCAGTTGGTATGGGACAAAACTTCTTCGGTATTATCGATCGTCATGAACGCACGATTGAACCTTTCCGTGATGAAGAAAATATTTTACACATTAATGAAGACTATGAATTGGAAGAGTCACACGCGATTGCGGATGACAGCGCCTTTACACAAGCGATTGAAGAATTGATGCTGGTTGATGAAGCGGGTGAATCATTCGATGAAGAAGCGTTAAAGCGCGGTGACTTAACACCTGTCTTTTTCGGTTCGGCACTTGCTAACTTTGGCGTACAAAACTTCTTGAACGCATACGTGGATCATGCACCGATGCCACATTCACGTCAAACAGAAGAAGATTTAGAAGTGAGTCCGTTTGATGATCAATTTTCTGGCTTTATTTTCAAAATTCAAGCGAACATGGACCCGAAACACCGTGACCGTATTGCATTTATGCGTATTGTGAGTGGCGCGTTTGAACGTGGTATGGACGTGAAGTTGCAACGTACGGGTAAAAAATCTAAAATTACACGTTCGACAAGCTTTATGGCGGATGATAAAGAAACCGTTAACCATGCTGTTGCGGGAGATATTATCGGGTTATATGATACCGGTAACTTCCAAATTGGTGATACGCTTGTCGGTGGCAATCAAAAATTCCATTTTAAAGCATTGCCACAATTTACACCTGAGATTTTTATGAAAGTGTCACCGAAAAATGTCATGAAGCAAAAACACTTCCATAAAGGGATTGAACAGCTTGTACAAGAAGGTGCAATTCAGTATTACCAATCGTTGCATACCAACCAAATTATTTTAGGTGCAGTGGGACAACTACAATTTGAAGTGTTTGAACATCGTATGAAGAACGAATACAACGTGGATGTTATTATGGAGCCAGTTGGTAAGAAAATTGCACGTTGGATTGAAAATGAAGAAGACGTTGAAGATAAAATGAACTCAAGTCGTTCGATTCTTGTAAGAGACCGTTTTGATAACAAAGTGTTCTTATTCGAGAATGACTTTGCGACACGTTGGTTTGAAGAGAAATTCCCGAATATCAAACTGTATAGCTTACTGTAAGCAGTTGGATAAAGACAAATGTGTCTGTATATGATTTCACAGTCCTGTTTAAATATTTGAGACCGTATTTAGCATTCGAGCAGAAATGAAGTCAGCCATCAGATTCACTACAAATGCTGCTTGCGATACATCTGATGCAATCAATACGCCTGCATATGATTCCCATATGTCTGCGTAAGGGTTATAAAAACTTTCTTTTATTGTGTCTAAGTGAACATAACTCGAACTTTTAGCTATTAATTAATTTAAAAATCTGTTATAATACTTAAGCATAAATTAAATACCTATGACAGTTATGTCAGAGGGGAGTAACTTGATTAACGTATTCAGACGTTAATAACACTTTGTCGTCATTACGAAGAGGAAATCTTCCGGTGAAGTGGGCATATGATATGCTAAGTGAGACCTTTGCTAGTTATTTAGCATGGGTCTCTTTAATTTTGCACAAAAAATGAAAACGTATATATGAAAGAGGAGGGATCTTTGATGGATCCAAGTTTATTGTTATCGTATGGATGGGTTATCCTTGTGTTAGTCTTTTTAGAAGGCTTACTTGCTGCAGATAATGCCATCGTTATGGCGGTTATGGTTAGACACTTACCGCCAAAACAACGTAAAAAAGCATTGTTCTATGGTTTATTAGGAGCATTTGTTTTTCGTTTTATCGCCTTGTTCCTAATTAGTATTTTAGCGAACTTCTGGTGGATTCAAGCAGCAGGTGCCGCATACTTACTATTTATGTCGGCTAAAAATCTGTACCAGTTCTTTAGTAAAAAAGCGCCAGAACATTCTGATGAGTCATTAGATGATGACCCACATGATTTTGAAAAAGAAGTAAGTGCCAAAGAATTTTGGGGTACAGTTGCCAAAGTTGAATTTGCAGATATTGCTTTCGCGATCGACTCGATGCTTGCCGCACTTGCGATTGCTGTGACATTACCGAAAATAGGCATTCACTTCGGTGGTATGGATGCTGGACAATTCGGCGTTATGTTGACAGGTGGACTGATCGGCGTTATCTTAATGCGTTTTGCTGCGACATTCTTCGTGGAATTTTTAAACAAATATCCAGGTTTAGAAGGTGCAGCCTTTGCCATCGTTGGTTGGGTAGGTATTAAGTTAGTCATTCTTGTATTGGCGCACGAAGACATCGGTATCTTACCACACGACTTCCCACATTCAGCAACATGGCAAATTATTTTCTGGGTAGTCATGATTGGACTTGTCGCTATCGGTTGGTTCACATCAGTTGTGAAAAATAAAAAACAAAATCAGTCATAAAAGGCTGTTCATAAGCACGCGTATAGTTTATTGCTATGCGTGTGTTTTTTTATTTCAATTTGTAAAGAACGAACGTTATGGGAAACAGTTCAATCACAGTTAAATTTATGTTATTTTCTTAATATGATTGAGAAAATATTACGGAATTTTAAAGGTGAATGTGGCATAATAGTAACAAAGGCATTGAAGGAGGGCGCACAATGGATCAAGAAAAAAAGCATGTGATCCCACGAAAAACGTATAGACGCAAACGTCGCGAGTTTTTTCATAACGAAGAGCGTGAGGCACGTATAAAAGAACAGCAAAAAGCAGATGCACTAAAAGCTGAGAAAGAAAAAGTGCAAGCGAAAAATAATGAAGAACGTGTGAAAGACAATTTGCGTAAAGCACGCATTGAAAAGTTAACACATGAAGAGTCAAAACAACCGAAAACAACGCCTGCACAATCGAAGGCGGACGTTGATAAAACTGTATCACAAACTGATGTTGCAACGGATAAAGAGGCGACAGAGGCATCATCAGAACAGATGCAACTTCAGCAAAGTCTATACAAACAGCAAGCGAATGATATTCAACGTGAAAAATCAGAACAAGCATCGAAACAAACGGAGCAACAAGAGGTACATGCGCATGAAGCAAAACACGTTGAACATAAACGTCATCAATACACGTTGAAAAAAGACTGGACTGAAAAAGTAACACAATTCGTCACACGAGAGTGGGCGAAGATTCTAATCGTGGTCGGTGCGTTACTCGTTTTATTATTATTGTTCGCTATTTTCCATCATGTGAATGGTAGTAATGATGAAATGGAAAGTGTAGAGACACAAGTCGGTAGCGATAAACAAGTGACACGTACAATGAAAAATGCACATACAGCAACGAAATCTGTTGTTGCCGTTGAGAACAATCAAGAAGCGACACCAGGAACAGTACAAGATGCAGAACAACAAGCACAAGCACAGAATGAAAGCGGCTCAGGCGTCGTCTACAAAAAAGTAGGCGACTTACTTTATATTTTAACGAATGCCCATGTAGTAGGAGATAAAAAACAACACGAACTGACATATGCTGACGGAAAGACCGTGACAGGGACAGTCGTCGGGAAAGATCAATGGTCAGACATCGCTGTGATGACGATCAAAGCGTCAGATGTTAAAAAATCAGATTTGAAGCCAATCAAATTGGGAGATGCTAACAATTTAGTGTTAGGGGAACCGGCGTTAGTCGTTGGAAATCCGTTAGGTCTAGATTTTAGAAATACAGTTGGAGAAGGTATTATTTCTGGATTAGACCGCAATGTGCCGATTGATATAGACAAAGATAATGAATATGATATGCTCGTTCATGCATTTCAAGTAGATGCACCGATTAATCCGGGTGATTCAGGTGGTGCAGTTGTAGACCAAGAAGGCAAGTTGATTGGGATCGCATCATTAAAAATTAGCATGCCGAATGTAGAAGGTATGGCATTTGCGATTCCATTAAACGATGCTGAAAAAATCGCCGAAAAACTTGAAAAAGACGGCAAAATTAATCATCCAAATACAAAAATCAGCTTAAAAGATGTTTCAGCACTTTCACAAAATGAGCGTGATTCATTTGACATTGATGATAAAGTAAAAGAAGGTGCCGTAGTAGAAGACATTATGAAAGACAGTCCTGCACGTAAATCCGGCTTGAAAACAGGTGATGTCATTACAACACTTGATGGTAAACCAATCAAAGATAGACTCGTTTATCGTCAGCAATTATTCCGTCATTTAGATAAAGATAAACCAGTCAAATTAAAAGTATTACGTCAAGGTGAGGTTAAAAATATCTCATTTGATTTGTAAAACGTTGGAGTGAGAGACCGTGTCAATCGTTAGTCAATTGTTCAAAAAGTCCAGTCCTCAACAAGGTATTGTGATGTACTATCTCTTTGCCATTATTGCTGCATTTTTATTGCTCAACTTGCCCGGTGTTCATAAGCCGGGTGTTAAAGTTGCGCCTATTGATACACTTTTTGTTGCTGTTTCTGGCGTGAGTGTAACAGGTCTAACCCCTGTCAATATTTCAGAAACATATTCTGCTTTCGGCTATATCGTCCTGCTATTTATTTTGAATACAGGTGGTATTGGCGTTATGGCCATTGGTACGCTTTTGTGGGTTGTGTTAGGCAAACATATCGGCATTCGTGAGCGTCAGCTGATCATGTTAGATAATAATAAAGATTCAATGAGCGGTACGGTTAGATTAATTTTTGACATCGTGCGTGCCATCTTAGTCATTGAATTTGTTGGCGCAACGTTGCTCACATTTTATTTTTATCGAGACTTGCATAATTTAAAAGAAGCAATCATGCAAGGGGTCTTCGTCTCCATCTCAGCAACGACGAATGGAGGATTAGACATTACAGGGGACTCACTGATACCGTATGCCAACGATTATTTCGTTCAAACGATTGTGATGTTTTTAATCGTGTTAGGATCGATTGGCTTCCCAGTTCTATTAGAAATAAAAGCATATATTAAAAATAGAATTCCAAACTTCCGCTTTTCACTATTTACGAAAGTGACAACAGCTACATATCTAATCATTCTCGTATTGGGAACAGTTGGTATTTTGTTAATTGAAGCACAAGGCGTATTTAGCAACGAGACATGGCATAAAACATTCTTCTACGCACTGTTCCAATCAGTAACAACACGGAGTGCAGGGCTACAAACATTTGATGTGTCCCAGTTTTCCGACGCTACGAACTTGTTAATGGGTGGACTGATGTTTATCGGTTCTTCTCCAAGTTCAGTAGGTGGTGGTATTCGCACAACCACGTTTGCGATATTAGTGTTATATCTGTTGAACTACAAGCCGAACGCAGAAAAGTCAGCGATTAAAGTATTCAATAGAGAGATACACACGCAAGATATACACCGTTCATTTGCGGTATTTATTATCGCCGTCATGTTTACCTTTGCCGGGACATTTATCATTATGTTGAATGAAGCGGGACGCGTTGATTTTATTCAAATTTATTTTGAAATTATGTCAGCCTTTGGAACGTGTGGCTTATCAACAGGTATTACAGCAGAGTTGGGTAATGTATCTAAAGTCATATTGATGATGCTTATGTTTGTTGGTCGTGTTGGACTAATATCATTTATTATTATGATTAGTGGTAATCGAGAAGCAGCAAAATATCATTATCCGAAAGAACACATTCAAATTGGATAGCATATAGGATTGGATAGACAACACTTGTAGGTTTATGGCGACGTAAAGTCAAAATGAACGGACAGGTATGTTTATCCAATTTTTTTATTTTCGTATGAGGTGGCTATGTTAAAATAAAGGTATTATTGAGTATTTTTGTATAAAGGTGAGGAGAACATCTATGCGTCAAAATGATGAAGTACGTATTCAAATCTTAGCAACATCTGATATGCATAGCCGTATATTAGATGGCGATGTAGCATCCCATATTTACCGTGCTGGCACATATATTGAAAAAGTGCGCGAACAATATAAAAATGTGATGTTGTTAGACAACGGTGGCAGTCTAGCAGGGAGCATTGTGTCATTTTATTATGCAGTGGTCGCCCCGTATAAACGACATCCGATGATTAAATTAATGAATGCGATGGACTATGATGCAAGCGGCATGAGTGCGAACGGCTTTAAATTTGGTTTAGACTTTCTTAACCGTTCCGTTGCGTTAGCACGCTTCCCATGGCTATCCGCAAATATTACGTATGCGATGACAAAAGAACCTTATTTTTCAACGCCGTATTTGTTGAAAACATTTGACGGGGTACGCATCGCCGTCGTTGGCTTTACATCAGATGCATTAGTGCGTAATGAAAATATTGAAATGGAACCAGATATTGCCGTCGAACACGCAACGACAGCAGCCAAGCGCTGGATTCGCTATATTCATGAAGTGGCAGAGCCCGACTTTTTAATCGTACTGTATCATGGCGATTACGCAAGAGAAAGACAAGCAAGTGATGTTAATACCGACAATCAAGCATTAACAATTATGAGAGAAGCAGGCATTGTAGACTTAATGATTACCGGTCATCAGCATGAAACAAAAGTGGGATTTGAAGGACGCACAGCCTTTATACAAGCAGGACAAAATGCAGAAAAATTAATACACGTTAACGTGACATTTCGTAAGCGACGCAATACGAACGAATTATTGGCAATTGAACCAGAAGTCGTTGATTTAGAATCTTATGAAGAAAGCCTGTCATTGTTGAAGATTACACATTATGATCGCAAAGCTGTTAGAAAATGGGAAAATGAACAGATTCATCCGCAACCGATAGATTTAAGCTTTCCGTCATTTGCGGCACTGTTACAACGACGCCATCCATTTATTCAATTATTGAGTAACGCCATGAAAAGCGCAGTGACTTGTGATATAACATGTGTACATTTGCCATTACCGACATCAACAGGGCTCAGCGGTAGTCTTCGTAACAAAGACATTTATCATGCCTATCCACACCCAGATAAACCAATAGACATGACATTAACAGGTGCAGATATTAAGCGACTGATTGAAGATTCAGCAGCACAACTTATCATCAAAGACGGACATATTACATTAGATGAAACACAAGATCCGACGCTTTACCAATTTTGGTCTGGCTTTGACTATACGATTGATATATCACGCCCAAAATATGACAGAGTCGTCGCATTAAGTTTGCGTGAAGATTACACGTATCGCATCGCAATGACTGACTATTGTTATAGACACTACCGTCAACAACTCGCACATGCAGTGATCCATCAAAAGCATTCAATCACCATACCTGAACTTATTTCAGAAATATTGCGTCAGGACAAAGCCATTGATGTTGAAACGGATAATGTTACGCTATTAGGGGAATAATGGAAAAGAGCGTTCATATTGAAAGTAGCAGTTACTGTGAGAAAAACGACTCGAAAAGAAAAGGTAGAATTTGTAAAAAGCTTACTTATTATCACAGTGATTGCATTGATTATTTATTTCGTGAAAAACGCATAAAACAAACCCTCTAGCTATGATTTGCATTGTAGACTAGAGGGTTTTGTTCTGTGAAAATGCGAAGTCTAGAGTGTTAGCTAAGACTGGGGCATGTGTTATGCTGAAAGGTATTATTGCTGATGATTAGTTGCGTTAAGTTGAAACAGCTTAGTCGAGATATAGGGCAGGTGCAATCATTTTTGTAACGGTGATACTAGGTAAGTATGTTTATACATACCTCTAGTCGTATTCCATGTGCTGTAAGAGAGATGATTAAATAAGAACCATTTGGAAGCAAGTGTGTAAATGTAATTTTTAAAACAAAAAACGGGCAATAATTTGCCCGTCATGGAAAATTTAATTTCCTTTTTTAATCTGTTTTAACTGGGTGCTTGACCCTTGTAGAATAATTATAATGCTTTTGTAAAGGCTAATCAATCTTTTTTGTGCATAATTACAACTGGTGGTTAAAACAATGATAAGTTGTATCAAATATTAATCAACACTAACTAAAAGGAATAAAATGTAAAGTTTTTAGACAATATGTATTGCTTATATACAGTGAAAAGTATTAATATACTAGTATAAGAATGTATTACTAATACGCCAAGGTTATAAAAGAATTCTGTGGAATGGTGAATTGATGCGATTTTATACTTTGAGATTAATGGTTCATAGTTTGATATTTTTTGCGATATTTTATGTTACTTGCGTTGCAGACAACTACAAGCTGATCCTAAGTAATGCACTTATTTACTTATTACCTTTTTCTATGGATTTTAAAGAAAAATCTCTTGATAAAAGCTACTATCCGAAGATGTATAAAATCGGCTTATATTTTGTTAGTATGGTCTGCTTTCTTATTTTTACATTTATGACATTAAACTATTTAGGTCTAACTATTCCTTTTACTAATATCCTTAGTCTAATATTAAAAATTAGTTTCATTGGGATATATTGCGCAGTTTTTTCAATTGTCTTGTTAGATTGGTATTTCTTAAAAGACTCCGAAGAAGAACTAGTACTTGCAGAAAAAGCAGGAAGAAACAGCGTGAGAAATGAGCAGTTAAAATCTAATGAAAGACAAGAAAGACGACAATTAATACAAAGACAAGATTATAAGGAGCATATTACTAATATGTCTCAGAAAAAAACTAGAAAGAAGTGAGAAGTATGATAATAAGTATAGTTTTATTAGTCTTCATCGCTTTGATTTATTTTGTTCAAGTGTATACAGCTTACCTTACATTTAATTTAAAAAATATAAAATTTGGGAAGTCTTTAATTTATTTTGCACTTCCAATCTTTAGCCTCATTGTACACATTTTAATTTCATACAAGCTATTTAAGAAGAAGAATTTTAGAAAAGCGTTTAAGATGTTAGGATACTCATTTAGTAAATATAATATATTTTTAAATATTATAAGTGGCGTTATTCTCGAAGAAATACTAATATTTGAGACTTATGGTCACAGTAGGATGATTAGTAAAAAAGAAGAGGTTAATCTGAATAAGTCAAAACAAGAAATGACAATACTGCAAAAGGTCTTAAGAAAACCACGTAATACAGCTAATCAAGTAGCACCAATTTATAACTAAAAGTATTCTTTATTTTAGCCGTACCTTAACTAGTACGGTTATTTTTGTGCAAAAAATTAGAGAAAAGTTAAGAAAATGAGTTGACTATATATAATTCACAGGCACGTGTATCAGTTTTGAGAAGAGGTATTGGATAACTTGGGGGTATATCTTTAGAAATCGCCGAAAAACTATATAACTATCAAAAGCATCTTGAAGAAAATAGAAGCCAATCTGGTGAATAGGTGGGGTTAAGTCATTTGCAATTTGACGTTTTTTTGACACGTAAAATAACAAAACCCCTTGAAATCAATGTTTCAAGGGGTTTAAAAACGGAAACGGAGGGAGTCATTGAGTGCTTATATTTCAATGGTTACGGCATTTTGGGAACGTCTCGGGGACGTTCGCTACATACTTTTGATTAAGTTAATAGTCTTTTGTTT
>NZ_JXWY01000186.1 GCF_000934465.1 Staphylococcus microti
GTATGGCGTTTCAGATGATTCTGTAATGAGTTTTATGCATGATGAATATGATAGAGTCGTAGAACCTAATTATAGTACAGATGTGTGTGATATTTGGGTGTTTAGAGTAAGGTGATATGCTTTGCGGCCATGAAAACGCAAGGGTGGAGCCCGTTAAGCGTTTGGGCAGCGCTCATGGCCGTAAAGTAATGCAATAGCGTTTGGTCTGGATGATTATATTTTTGT
>NZ_JXWY01000041.1 GCF_000934465.1 Staphylococcus microti
CCCTTTATGTAAGAAACCTTCTCAAAAATCTTTGTTTATCTTAATTCTTTCATACGTCCCACAAAAACTCCACCCATGTCTTTGTGTCTTTTTCTACTAAAACACTTAGATATAAAGACATGGGTGGAGTTTTCGATTTAATCCAGTATTCCTTAATATAAATTACTAATAAAAACTCACCATTCACAATATACAAAACCCCCACAACCTTTTAAATAAGGAGGGAGGATTTGTATGGTGAAATCAATTACTTATTTTCTTTTACAACTCTTTTAGGAAAGATGATGAAATGATGAACATAAAAGTTTAAAAATCTAATAGTTACATACAATCTTCCCTATCTGAAGTTATATTATACATTATAACAAAAAATCTAATATTAAAACTTTATAAATATGTTAGTTCTAAAAAAGTGTTTTATATAACTAAAAAACACTCCAAAGACTATTAATGTTGCTAATAAAATTTCGAAAAATAAAAGATATTTCCAAATTTCCGGAAATAGTAATACTGACATACTATTTTTTAAAGCAGTAGCTGAAATAACCAATGGAAATGTAAAAGCCGAAAAAGCAGGTGAAAAAGGCCTATTAATTAATTTAGGCAACTGAATAATAATATAAAAATAAAAAAACTGCGATAATATCAGTAAGATAATAAGAACTAATAAATTTGTTTTAGGAAAAGCTACTATATAAGCTGCTGAAACTAAAGAAAAAGGTGCACAAATAGTGGCTG